>NZ_JACSJV010000002.1:0-337751 GCF_018617245.1 Exiguobacterium sp. s121 | reverse complement strand
CGCCAGCGTTCGTCCTGAGCCAGGATCAAACTCTCCAAAGAATTTGATATAGCTCTTAAATTGACGAAGCTTGCGCTTCATTCAAAAATTGTAAAACTTATTTTTGCCTCATCGTTCAGTTTTCAAAGTTCGTCAGTTTAAATGGTGGGCCTAAGTGGACTCGAACCACCGACCTCACGCTTATCAGGCGTGCGCTCTAACCGGCTGAGCTATAGGCCCATAAAAAAGAATGGTGCACCCTGAGAGATTCGAACTCCCGGCCTTTAGATTCGTAGTCTAACGCTCTATCCAGCTGAGCTAAGGGTGCATATGGTGCGGTCGAGAGGACTTGAACCTCCACGGTGTTAACCACCACTAGGCCCTCAACCTAGCGCGTCTACCGATTCCGCCACGACCGCAGCGTATAAAGTTAAAAAAGAAAATGGTGAGTCATGCAGGGCTCGAACCTGCGACCCTCTGATTAAAAGTCAGATGCTCTACCAACTGAGCTAATGACTCAAATAAAAAGCTGGGCTGGAAGGGATCGAACCTTCGCATGTCGGAATCAAAATCCGATGCCTTACCACTTGGCTACAGCCCAACGTAAATGGCGGTCTTGACGGGATTCGAACCCGCGATCTCCTGCGTGACAGGCAGGCATGTTAACCCCTACACCACAAGACCAGATTACGTTTTTATTTGAAATGGTGGAGGATGACGGGATCGAACCGCCGACCCCCTGCTTGTAAGGCAGGTGCTCTCCCAGCTGAGCTAATCCTCCATATATGGTGACCCGTACGGGATTCGAACCCGTGTTACCGCCGTGAAAGGGCGGTGTCTTAACCGCTTGACCAACGGGCCAGTGTATGTGTCTTCTAAGTAATTTTAAGTGGCGGAGACGGAGGGATTCGAACCCTCGCACCGGTTTCCCAGCCTACTCCCTTAGCAGGGGAGCCCCTTATAGCCTCTTGGGTACGTCTCCAAAATAAAATGGCTCCGCAAGTAGGATTTGAACCTACGACCTACCGGTTAACAGCCGGTTGCTCTACCACTGAGCTATTGCGGAACGTTGCTTGAAATTATCGAAGTAACGATTTATATTGTAACCGCAAACCAGAAACCTGTCAATCACTTTCTTAGAAAAACGTTTATTTCGCGTGCCGTCTCTCGGCGACTTCTATAAGATATCACGGCACAAAAAGACCGTCAACACTTTTTCTAAAAAAAATCAGGTAAAATGAAAAACATTTTACCTGATACGAGTTTCTTCTTATTTAACGCTCGGTGCAAGCATCGTTAAACTAATCCGTCCACGATTCACATCGACTTGTTCAATCCACACGGTCACGATGTCACCAACCGCCACGACATCTAATGGATGCTTCACGTATCGATTCGATAATTTCGAAATGTGGACCAAACCATCCTGTTTCACCCCAATGTCAACGAACGCGCCAAAATCAATGACGTTTCGAACGGTTCCTTGGAATTCCATACCGACTTGAAGGTCTTCGAGACTCATGACGTCCGTGCGTAGTAATGGTTTCTGGATATCTTCTCGCGGGTCACGCCCTGGTTTAGCTAATGACTTCAAAATGTCTTCAACTGTCGGAAGCCCCGCCTCTAGTTCTTCACTCAAGGCTTTAGCGTCGACTTGTTGCAATCGTTCTCGAAGCGCAGCCGTACCGACCTCTGATTTTGAAGATCCGATCTCTTTTAAAATGGATAACGCGAGCGGATAGCTTTCCGGGTGAATCTCTGTCTGGTCGAGAACGTCCTTCCCGTTCATGATCCGTAAGAATCCAGCCGCCTGCTCAAACGCCTTCGCTCCAACACGAGGTACTTTCTTAATTTCCTTTCTCGTTTCAAAGCGTCCATTCTCTTCACGATATGCCACAATATTTTTCGCCGTCGTTTTATTGAGTCCTGAGACGTACGTCAATAAAGACTCGGAAGCACGGTTCACATCGATTCCGACCATGTTGACCACGCTCTCGACGACGAACTCTAAGGAGGCTTTCAGTTTATTCTGGCTGACGTCATGCTGATATTGTCCGACACCGACTGATTGGGGGTCGACTTTGACAAGTTCCGCCATCGCATCTTGAATTCGACGTGCAATCGAAACGGCTGACCGTTCCTCAACTTTCAAATCCGGGAATTCACTTCGTGCGACTTCCGATGCCGAGTAGACACTTGCCCCCGCTTCGTTCACAATCGCGTAAGCAATATCACGTTCCGCTTTCTTCAACCAGTCGGCGACGAATTGTTCCGTCTCCCGTGAGGCGGTTCCGTTTCCGACGACGATAACCGAGATTGGATATTTCTTCGCGAGTCTCGTAAGTACTTTTTCAGCGCCGGCGATATCATGTTTCGGTGCCGTCGGATAGAAGACACCGACCTCTTCGACTTTTCCGATTTCATTGACGACTGCCCATTTACAACCAGTTCGATAAGCCGGGTCGATCCCTAAGACGACGACCTCGCGAAGGGGCGGCTGCATATAGAGTTGTTTCAAGTTTTTCGAGAAGACATCGATCGCCTGCTCTTCTGCTTTTTCCGTCAACTCCCCACGAATCTCCCGTTCGATAGCCGGGAAGACCGACTTCTTGTACGCCTCCGTCACAGCCGTCTCGACAACTTCACGTTTTTCTTTCGGAAGTCGTTCATATGTACGGAGGGCTTGATCCATGAAACGCGTCTCGTCGAACACTACTTTCACTTGGAGCACGTCCGTACGTTCCCCGCGATTCAAGGCGAGTACACGGTGTGGGACAATGCCAGCGATCTTCTCTTCATATTCATAATACTGCGCAAAAATCTCTTTTTCGTCTTCCGCTTGTTTTTTCTTCTTCGAACGCAAAAGTCCTTCTTTGCGTACGCGGTCACGAAGCATCTGGCGCAGTTTCGCTTCCTCTCCCCATTCTTCACCGATGATGGCATGGACGAGCGGCAACGCTTCCTCTACCTCGACGTCTTGAGCGAGTTCTTTTACCTTGTCTGAAGAATAGGGTGATTTGTCCCGGAACCAATCCGCAAGCGGCTGCAGTCCTTTCTCGCGTCCCTGTTCTGCTTTCGTACGTCGTTTTGGACGATACGGCAAATAAATGTCTTCCACTTGTTGAAGCGTAGTCGCCGCCTCTAACGCTCTAGATAATTCAGGCGTGGATTTTTCCAACTCTTCTAATTTAGCAATGACATCCGCCTTGCGTTTTTGTAGACTCTCTTCATATTGAAGAGCATCCAAGATTCCTTTGATTTCAACTTCGTCCAAATTTCCCGTCATTTCCTTCCGATACCGGGCCATGAACGGAATCGTCGCCCCTTCAGATGCGAGCTGCTGAACCGTCTCGACTTGGTTCACTTTCAAGTTTAACGCGTTAGCCACTTTCGTAATCACTTGAATCACTTCCTTTTTTGATCTCTTTCAAAGTGTAGCAAACATTCAAACAAAAAAGCGATGACTCGATTAGTCATCGCTTGAGAATACTTCATTGAGTGGAACCTTGATGGCTTCACGCAGCTTTTCGAGTGCTCGCCGTTGCAAACGGGAGACATGCATCTGCGAGATTCCAAGAAGTTCTCCTGTTTCTTTTTGACTCATATTCTTATAGTAAGCGCATTCCAAGATGGCGCGCTCACGCTCGTTTAAGACATTGAACGCTTTCTCTAGAATGAGGCGCTGGTCGACCGATTCATACCCGCGCTCTTGGCTACCGACCAAGTCGAGTAATGTGACCGTACTACCTTCGTTATCCGCTTCGATTGAACTATCAACCGACAAGGCTTGATAACTTTTGCCCATCTCGAGCGTTTCGAGAATTTCTTCATCGGACACGCCAAGGTGGTCGGCAATCTCATCGATTCGTGGCGAACGTTGTAATTCGGTTGTCAACTCTTCGACCGTCTTTTTAATCTTTGGTCCGAGTTCTTTGATTCGACGCGGTACGTGGACACTCCACGTCTTGTCGCGAATAAATCGTTTGATTTCCCCGATGATGGTCGGGACAGCAAACGACTCGAAGCTACGACCAAATTCCGGGTCAAATCGACGAAGTGCCGCCAGTAACCCAATCATCCCAACTTGCACAAGATCGTCGTGAATCGCACGGCCACGCGAGAATTTACGCGCGAGTGCTTCAACGAGGTCAGAATAGCGGTTGATGAGGAGCATTTGCACTTCTTCGTTTTGATCGTCTTGTTGATAGCGTTCAATCCACTCTAGTACCTCGTCATCACTGTGATGGCGTTGTTGAGATTTTGCTGGCACTCTGATCCACCTCGTCCCTATTGAGGAGTTTTGTCATCGTCACTTTGACACCGCTGTCTTTATTGATCGAGACATCGTCCATTAATGCTTCGATCAAGAAGAGACCAAGTCCTCCTTCATGGAGCGATTCAATTTCGGTCGTTTCTTCGACCGGAGCGGCTTGACGCTTCACATCATCTGCGAACGTCTTGCCGGAATCCTCAATCGTGATTTCAAGACGATCTGCATAGACGCCGCAAGCGAGTTTGACCTCTCCATCTTGATGATCGTCATAAGCATGTTGGACAGCGTTGCCACATGCTTCTGAGACCGCGATTTTAATATCCTCGATCTCGTCGTACGTATATCCCATACGGTTAGCGATTCCTGAAACGACTAATCGAACCACACCGACATATTCGGGTTTGGCCGGGAACGTCATGACCGTCTGTTCAACATTGTTCATTGCGTGCCACCTCTTACGTTCGAATTAATAGAAAGAAGTTTGTGAAGACCCGTCAATTCGAATAGACGATTGACTCGGTCTGTGACTCCGACAAGTGACAACTCTTTTTCGTTACGCGTGGCAATTTTCAATGCCCCAACGAACACTCCAAGACCTGTCGAATCCATATACTCCACTTCGTCTAAATGAACGACCACATCTTGTTCACTGATGGCCGGATGCAATACTTCTTTCAATTTTGGTGCAGTATATGTATCCACTTCTCCGGATACGTAAAGGTGTAATTGTTCTCCAATGACTTGCTCGCGAATCGCTAAATCCATCGTCTATTCCCTCCTAAATGTCCGTACAGAAAAATTGAGTACGATTAACTTAAATTCCCCTCTGACAAAATCTTAAACCACTTTTTTAAAAAAAGTTTAAAAAAAGACCGATACCTATGTACCAGTCTTATCTATGTAAGGCTAGAGAGGGATCAATCCCATACTGATCTCTAGCGCTCTGTCCACTTTATGCATCGTCTCATCATCGAGATGAGTGACTTTATCCGTCAGACGACGCTTATCAATCGTTCGAATCTGTTCAAGCAAAATCACAGAGTCTCGTTCGAGTCCGTGCTTCTCTTGATATACTTCCACATGAGTCGGCAGTTTTGCTTTTTGAATCTGAGCTGTAATCGCAGCGACAATGACGGTCGGGCTAAAGCGATTGCCGATGTCGTTCTGTACGATCAGAACGGGTCGAACGCCACCTTGCTCTGAGCCGACTACGGGCGACAGATTCGCATAAAACACGTCACCACGCTTTACGATCACGCTGCTCACACCCCACTTACTTGACGTAAGAGAGCGTGTTCGGCTTCGGTTTCAATCATTAGCATCTCTTCTGCCATATTCAAGTTAAACGCGGCCATCTCTTGATAGCCTTTCGCCAATTCTTCACGCAGTGTTTGTTGTCGATCAGCAATTTCTTTAGACAAGTATGTCACTACATCGTTCAAGGACAGTGTTTCACGGTCTTTCATCGAAATCGGACCCCCTTGTTGCGAGAACCGATCTGGGACGGACGCTAGCGCACCCGCAGTTCGCTGCTTCAACATCTTACACCTCCAGAATCGTTTCATGGACTGGCGGAAATTCTCCCGCGTTCTTTATCAATATAACACGCGGGAATGGGAAAATATAGAGAAATCGAGAAAGAATTCAGATAATTTCACACGATTTATGATTCACACATAAAGACGTGGCAATCGGCTCGTGAATTGGCAAACGATCTCATAGTTGATCGTCCCAAGATATGAGGCGAGTTCATCAATGGCGACGTTTCCACCGACAAGGGTCACGTCCGTCCCGACCGGAAACTCTTTTGGAAGCCGGATCATGAAACGGTCCATACAGACGCGTCCCACGATCGGACAACGAATCCCATTGACCTCCACTTCAAACCCGCTCGTCTTTCGTAACCACCCGTCCGCATATCCGACTGGAACGGTACCAATCCATTCATCGGCTGACGTTGTATACGTCGCACCGTAACTGATGGTCTGACCTGCCTCTAGCCGCTTCACCTGCATGAGCTGACTTTTTAGCGTGAAGGCCGGGCGCAGGAACGAATAGAACGTCTCCATCTCACGTGACGGATATAACCCATAGAGCGCGATGCCGACACGAACCAGATTATAAGGAACATCTTGTCCGGCCATTCGGATTGCACCGGCCGAGTTCGACGTATGGATATAGCGGAACCGCTCGTGGAGCCCATCCATCAAACGCTCGAACCGCTCTTGCTGTGTATAATACAGATCGCTGTCGAGTTCATCCGCCGTTGCGAAGTGGGTATAGATCCCTTCCACCACAAACGAATCGGTCGCTTCTTCAAGTAAGGCATCTAACTGTTCACGGGTGCGCAACCCGAGACGCCCCATTCCGGTATCGACTTTAATATGAACCGTTAACGGCTTTTCTTCTATATAAGGAGCAGCCTCTTGTAACCATTCAGCAGAAAAAACAGACAACGTGATTTCCTGTGCTGCCGCTACTCCGGCATATTCAGGGAATTGCGCTTCCATGACGAGAATCGGTGCTTTGATTCCCGCATCGCGGAGTTCGAGCGCTTCCTCGAGTAACGCGACCCCGAGCATCGTCGCTCCGTTCTCAAGGGCAATTTTCGCCACTTCGACGGCCCCGTGTCCGTAGGCGTTCGCTTTGACGACTGCCATGAGGTCCTGCGGAATTCGTTTCGTTAATTCTTTTATATTATGGGCGATGGACGCCCGATCAATCTCGATTCGACTAGGACGAAACATGGTGTCCCTCCTCTTCTAAGATGACTTGTGCGATGGCGTATGTTTGACTATGGCTGATGCTGACATGAATCTTCCCCGTAAACGGTGCGGTCATGACAGGTCGACCCGTCTCATCCGGTAAAATTTCAATATGACGCCACGATAACCCGTGTGCGATGCCAGTCCCGATTGCCTTGGCGTAAGCTTCTTTTGCAGCAAAGCGACCCGAGACAAACTCGATTTGACGCGGGAGCGGATACTGTTGAGACAATTCATATTCCGCATCGGTGAGCAGCCGTTTTAAAAAACGTGGTTGTTTCATCGAGCGAGCCATCCGATCAAGCTCGACGATATCGACTCCAATTCCTACAATCACGGGACACTCGCTCCTTTCCTTTTCTCCCCGTTTCCTTATACAATTGAGGAAAGAGGTGATGTTATGTTTAGTCGTACGGAAAATGTTCAAACGTTTGTACGGGCATATCCACTCGTAACGCTGTTCATTGTAATCCAACTCCTTGTGTTTGTCATCGATTCTTTCGCACCTGGTTTACGAATCGTGGCGACGGGAGGGTCGTTCCATTTGGCACTCGCGGACGGACAATGGTACCGCTTGGTCACGGCCAACTTCATTCATTTGAGTCTCGGTCACTTGCTGTTCAACTCGTTCGCACTGATCATCTTCGGACCAGCGATGGAACGAATGGTCGGACACGTGAAATTTGCCTTGTTTTATGTATTCGCTGGAGCGCTCGCCAACCTGCTCACGTATTTCACTGTCAGCAACTTGTTTTATCTACAGGCCGGGGCGTCAGGCGCCATCTTGGCCATTCTCGGATTCTACGTATTCATCGGTCGTTTCCGTCGCACGTTGATGTACAGCCAAGATGCCCGCTTGGTCTACATCTTCGTCGCCATCAGTGCCGTCTTCACATTGATTGGTTCGAACGTTTCTCTTTGGGGACATGTGTACGGCTTCTTGGCAGGATTCTTACTTGCCATCCCACTCTCACGTTTCACCGTCCCGTATACGCGCCCGATGCGCTACGGGAAGTATAAGCAACGTTCGTACACGCCCCCTGTCATTCATTCCGGGGATGGAAAGTGGTTTTTCTACATCATTATCGGACTGGCCGTCTTTGGATTATTGGCAAGGTTCTTATAACAACAAAGGGTGACACGTGGCGTGTCACCCTTTGTTGTTACGTTAGCAATGTCAGCATCAGTGCTTTTTGTGCATGTAAACGATTCTCGGCTTGATCGAACACCCATGACTGCGGTCCATCGATCACCTCAGCCGTCACTTCTTCCCCGCGATGCGCCGGCAAACAGTGAAGGAAGATGGCGTCGGGGTTCGCAAGTGCCATCAACTCTTCATTCACTTGAAAACCGTTAAACTTCATCAGCCGCTCCTCTGCTTCTCCCTCCTGCCCCATGCTTGCAAAGACGTCAGTATAGACAATATCTGCCCCATTCGCAGCAAGCGATGGGTTTTCGAACAACGCGATGCTTCCTCCCGTTGATTCAGCCAACTTCTTCGCTTTCTCATAAATGCCTTGATCAACGGTGTATCCGTTTGGTGAGGCGATGCGGATATGCATCCCACTCAGTGCCCCACCGATCATAAGCGAATGTGCCATATTATTGCCGTCGCCGATATACGTCAATACTTTTCCGGCACGACTCCCGAACCGCTCTTCAATCGTCAATAAATCCGCGAGCACTTGGCACGGATGATGCAAGTCCGTCAATCCATTGATGATTGGGATTGACCCGTGTTGTGCCAACGTCTCCACCGTTTCATGCGCATACGTCCGAATCATGAGTGCGTCCACATACCGACTCATCACTTGAATCGTATCGGTCAACGGTTCACCACGCCCGATTTGCAAATCTTGACCGCTGAGAAAGAGTGGGTATCCACCTAATTCGACGACCCCGACTTCAAATGACATACGCGTCCGTGTCGATGCCTTTTCAAATAGCAACGCGACTTTCTTCCCTGTCAGCACCGTTGCATAAGATTGAGGTGAACGTTTCACTTCGTGTGCCAATTGTATCAACGAATCGAGCGTATCCGGTGTCAATTCCTCCATCGTTAAAAAATGTTGTATCGTCTTCACTGTCATTTGGCTACTCCCTCTCTCATTTGAATGGATTGCAAAGACTGAACCGGATTGCCAGTCCGTGACTGACTCATCTGATAATACTGAGCTAATTGTTTGGACGAAATGATATGCACCCCATGGCGAACGGCGATTTCACGTGTTGCTCGTTCGTCAGCCGCATCCGAGAACAATACGGCGACATCTTGAAAATCAATGACGTCTGCGAGTGGTGTATTTCCGACGTGTTCAAACCCTTTCCCGAATACGATTTGCGGACGATTCATCACCCGTGTGGTCAGCGCATCATACGTAAAGCGCTCCGGCACATATGAATGTGAACTGAATTGAAGTGTCTCGCCTGTCGAACGCATGACCGGACCTGTCATCGGGTCTACGCCTGGCAGTTTGACGTTCGAGAAGATCGGAGTCTTTACCGCATAGTTTGTCAATCTCGAGGGATGTGTCGGAACGAAATCGTTCAATGCGAGACCGTACGCCGCGTAGGTCGCCCATTCGATTAACGGCTCACCTGTCACTTTGCTGACAATCGGCACAGTCCGCGACGCACGCGGATTGATTTCAAGGACGTAGATTGTGTCTTTCTTCAACACGAACTGAATGTTCAGAGCTCCTTTATAATCGAGCGCCTGTCCGATTCGTTTCGCAATCGACTCCACTTGCTCTTGAATCGCTAGACTCGTCTCGACCGGCGGCAAGATCATCGTCGAGTCTCCGGAATGAACACCCGCTGCTTCGATTTGTTCTAGGACGACGGGCACATATACCGTTTCCCCGTCCGTCACACAATCCACTTCAAGCTCACGCCCTGCGACATATTGGTCGACTAGCGTTGGATAGGTAAGGTTCGGTAACACCTCTGCTAACTGTTCCTCTGAATGAATGAGTAACATGCCCTTTCCTCCAATCACGTAGGACGGGCGCAAGATACATGGATAGCCTAACTGTTGGATGGCTTCCTGCAACTGCGTCGGGGAAGTGACTTCTTCACCCGGGATGTGTTCGACTTCAATCGAATCAAGGAATTGATAGAAACGTTCCCGGTCTTCCATTTGGTCGATGGTGTCTGCGGATGCACCGAGCAAGTGATACCCCGCCGCTTCTAAATCATGAGCGAGTGCAATACCCGTCTGTCCACCGAACTGGATTAAGACATCGCGGCACCCTTCCGCTTCTAACACGTGCATGACATCTTCACTCGTCAGCGGTTCGACATACAGTTTGTCTGCAATCGAGAAGTCCGTCGATACGGTCTCCGGGTTGTTGTTGATCATAATCGTTTCGATGCCAAGTTTTTGAAGTGCCCAGACCGCATGAACCGAACTGTAATCGAACTCGATGCCCTGTCCGATTCGAATCGGACCTGCCCCAATGATGGCAACCTTCCGTTTTCCACTCGGCTTCACTTCGGACGTTCCGTGCCATGAACCGTAAAAATACGGGGTCTTGCTTTCGAACTCGGCTGCACACGTATCAATCATCTGATATACCGGTTGAATCGAGGCCGCCTCTCGGAACACCTTGATCTCCTCGGTTTGCATGTGCATCACGGCGGCAATTTGCGCGTCCGTGAAACCAAGTCGCTTCGCTTGAAGCAACTGGACCGGATTCGTCAAATCTTCCTTCGTCATCTGAATAAGTCGTTTTAACATGTGAATGAAGTGAGGGGTGATGCCCGTAACCTGCTGTAATGCATCGGCCGACATCAACTCACGGTCGAGCAAAGCGAGACAAGCGTGCAATCTACGATCGGTCGGCGCCTCGACTTCGCCCATCAAAACGTCGACTGTGGCTCCCTGCATCCACTTCGGATAAAGCGGTGCCTGTTCGATTCCGGCACCACGCCATGCCTTCTGTAACGCTTCTTCTAACGTTTTTCCCATCGCCATACTCTCACCGGTCGCCTTCATCTGTGGTCCGAGTGCGCGTTCTGTTTCCGCGAACAAGTCGAACGGGAAACAGGGTACTTTCGCCGTAATGTAATCAAGTGCCGGTTCAAAGCTCGCCATCGTATTCGTTGTGACTGGATTGATACAGTGATCTAACGGTTCACCTAAAGCGAGACGTGTCGCAATTTTGGCAATCGGATAGCCGGTCGCTTTTGACGCGAGTGCCGAGCTCCGAGAGACACGAGGATTGACTTCAATCACGTAGTACTCTGACTTCGTCGGATGCACCGCGAACTGAATGTTACATCCACCAATCACACCGAGTTCGGAGACGATTCGAAACGCAGCGCTCCGTAACGTCTGATGCATTTGGTCCGATAAGGTTTGGGCCGGAGCGAACACGACGGAGTCCCCCGTATGCACACCGACCGGATCGATATTTTCCATGTTGCAGACGATGATGCACGTTCCGAGCGCGTCACGCATGACCTCATATTCAAATTCTTTATAGCCAGCGATGCTCTTCTCGACCAAACATTGTGAGATCGGGCTTGCCTCAAGACCCCGACGCGCCATCGTGTACGCCTCATCCTCCGTCATCGCAATCCCACCGCCGGTCCCACCGAGCGTGAACGCCGGACGGACGATGAGCGGAACACCGGTCGTCTCAATGAAAGCTGTCAGTTCTTCAATCGTCTCAATCGTCGTCGATGTCGGGATCGGCTCGTTCAACAGCTCCATCTTTTGTTTGAACCGCTCACGGTCTTCCCCGTCACGAATCGTGTCGAGTGATGTACCGAGAAGTTCGATTCCATATTGGGTCAACACGCCAGCTTCCTCGAGATCAAGAGCCAAGTTCAACGCCGTCTGTCCCCCGACCGTCGCAAGGACGTGCGTCGGACGTTCTTTTTCAATGATCTCGGTCGCTTTTTGAACGGTCATCGCCTCAATATACGTCGCGTCCGCCATTCCTGGGTCTGTCATGATTGTGGCAGGATTGGAGTTCAATAAGACGACTTCACAACCGGCTTCACGAAGCGCCTGACACGCCTGCGTTCCGGAATAATCAAACTCTGCGGCCTGCCCAATCACGATGGGTCCCGATCCGATAACGAGTACTTTTTTATGCATACGCGTTCACTCCTTGCTGAATCATATCATCAAAACGGTCGAAGACGGACTGCGCGTCCGTTGGTCCGGGACTCGCCTCCGGATGGAACTGTGTCGTGAAAATGGATGCATTCGGATGAATCAACCCTTCCACCGAGTGATCGTTCACGTTCTCATAAAGCAGTTCAAGCGGGCTCTGTTCGATACTCATACGCGCGACCACATAACCGTGATTTTGCGACGTCATCCATACTTCGTTCGTCTTGACGTTTCGGACCGGGTGATTCGAGCCACGATGTCCGTATGTTTGCTTTTCAATCTTGCAACCGAACGCGAGCGCGAGCAGTTGATGCCCCATACAAATCCCGAGGGTCGGATACGATAACGCCAATTCCCGGATGACTTCAATCTGCCCCATGTGGTCTCGCGGGTCCCCGGGCCCGTTCGATACTAAAATCCCATCCGGTCGCAATGCCTCGACGACCTCTTTTGACGTCTGGTACGGAACACTCGTCAAACGATACCCACGTTTCACCATTTCACCAATCATCGACGCCTTCACCCCGAAGTCGAGACAGACGATATGCCCTTTCTCTCCGTTCCCTTCCTGAACGATAGACGTTGTTGTGACGCGCTCTGTTAGATGACGAACATCTGGAACTTCCAACGTTTCATGTATGTCCGCTGCCATCATTCCAAACTGATCGCCTTCATCACGCAACACATGAACGAGTGCACGCACATCGACTTGTGACAGAACCGGAATCCCTTCCTGCTCTAACCAATCCTTTAAGTCAGACTGATCCCCAGAATCGGCAAGTGATTGCACGAGGACGCCGGCCACTTGAATGTGAGCACTTTCGCTCCCGTCTGATTCCAGTCCATATTGTCCGATCAGCGGATAAGTGAACGCGATGATCTGTCCAGCATATGACGGGTCGGTCAACACTTCTTGATAGCCCGTCATCCCGGTGAAGAACACGACTTCACCACTTGCGTGTCGCGCACTCGTCTCCCATGTTCCTGTAAAGTACTTCCCGTTCATTAAGCTGATGCTTCCGTTCATACGACGCCCTCCTTCTGTAAGATTTGTTCAAGTTTCGTCAATGCTTCGTCAATCTCCGATTTCGTGACCAGTAGTGAAGGCAGGAAGCGGATGACGTGCGGCCCCGCCATGACGACCAATAAACCCGCCTCTGCCAATTCTGTGACCCAGTCTGCTACCGGTTCTGTCGAGACAAGCCCAATCATCAGCCCAAGTCCTCTCACTTCGACGAAACGTTCTCCATCCACGAAGCGACTGAGTCCTTCTTTCAAATAATCTCCCATGTCTGTGACATGCTTAAGAGACTCGGGTGTGAAGAGGACATCGAGTGTCGCTTCTGCCGCAGCCATCGCCACTGGATTTCCACCGAAGGTCGAACCGTGACTCCCAGGACCAAAGACCGTCGCCGCTTCCGCCGTCGTCAATATTGCGCCGACCGGAATGCCACTCCCCAATCCTTTCGCTAACGTGATGATATGAGGACGGAGCGGTGTTTGTTCGTATGCGAAACGTGTCCCTGTACGCGCGATGCCGGTCTGCACTTCATCGACGACGATTTTGACATCGTATTTGTCAGCTGCTTCCTGTAAGGCCTGCAACCACAGGGGATCTGCGACGACCACACCGCCTTCACCTTGTACGATCTCGAGCCAAACAGCAGATGTCTCATCATCGATCCAGTCAAGAGCCTCCATATCGTTGAACGGTGCATGAATAAAGTCACTCACCATCGGTCCAAATCCATGTTTCACCTTCTCTTGACCAGTCGCCCCGAGCATAGCGAATGTACGTCCATGAAACGACTGCGTGAATGTGATGATTTTTGTTTTCTGCGTCCACTTTCGGACTAACTTAAAGGCCGCCTCATTCGCTTCTGTCCCACTGTTACAAAAGAAGGCATGCGTCAGATGTGTTCCTTCCATCAACTTTTCAGCGACACGTTGCTGACCAGGTATCAAATAGAGGTTGGATGTATGCCACACCCGGTTCAATTGTTCTTCAATTTTCTGCTGCACGTATGGATGACGATGTCCCGTCCCACATACGGCAATGCCCATCACAAAGTCTAAGTACGTCTTTTCTGAAACATCCGTCACGTACGACCCGCTCGCCTGCGCGATCTCAATCGTTCGTTTCCCGTATGTCGGTAACAGCGAATTCATAGTTCCCCTCCCATAATTTTGTCCCTGCGAGCGTCGCGTCACGACCATCTCGGATGCGGGCACTTTTGACCCCTCCTGCCACTGCTGCCAATAGCGCCTCTACTTTCGGCACCATCCCTCCATCAATTTCTCCAGATGCGATGGCTTCTCGAATGTCCCGTTCAGTTAGCGTCGTCTGAAATTCACCGTGTATGCGAATACCGTTCACATCGGTCAATAGTTCCAATTCATCCGCTTGTAACGAAATGGCAAGTGCCACCGCACAATCATCGCCATTACAGTTCAGCGGTCCTTCCGCGCCGGCAATCACCGATGTCACAACCGGAACATGTCCGGAATCCATCAGCCGTTCGAACACGTCATTTCGAATCGAAATCACCTCACCGACTTTCCCAAGTCCATTCAGAGGTTGACCGAAAATCGCACTCCCGTCGACCCCCGATAAACCAAACGCATCGAGGTCATATCGAGCCAATGTCGACACGACGTTCGTCTGCATTTCTCCTGCCAACACACGCCAAGCACCAATCAACACCTCATCTGTCGTCACGCGACGTCCGGCCAAGAACAACGGTTCAATTTGTTGAGACATGCAATAAGCCGATAGTTTCGGCCCACCTCCATGTACGATGAGCAAATCATTTCCTTCTTCCATCCATCCTCGCCACTCTTCAAAGTACGAAGGTGTCATCGACTCCCAGACACTGCCCCCAAGTTTGATGACTTTCCGCTTCTTCATGTCCGGTAACTCGCATTGATTTTGACGTAGTCGTAGGTTAAGTCACATCCGTATGCCTGACCGAACCCTTCCCCGCCATGCAAGTCGACTGTGATGGTGACGACGTCCCGACTCATCTCTTCGGTCGCATACGCCTCATCAAACCAGACAGGCGTACTGTCCTTTAAAACAAGTTGACTCCCGATTTGAATATCAATCGCCTCCACGTTCACAGGGAACGGGACGGCGCCGATTGCGGCAATGATTCGTCCCCAGTTGGCATCCTGTCCATATACCGCTGTCTTCACCAGAGAGGACCCGACGATTTGCTTGGCAATCGTTCTGGCTTGTTGGTCGGATGTTGCGCCACTGACATTCACTTCTATGAGTTTCGTCGCTCCTTCCCCATCTTTTGCAATCGCTTTGGCAAGCTCTAAACATACATCTGTCAAAGCCTGTTGGAACGCGATGTGTGCGGAAGTCCCCTCTTTGATTTCTTCCATTTCTACTGCCCCGCTCGCCATGACGAGGACCATATCGTTTGTCGAGCTGTCCCCGTCCACCGTGATGTTATTGAACGAGGCGTCGACGCTTTTCTTTAATGTCTGCTGCAACAGTTCCGGTGCGATGACCGCATCTGTCGTCACAAACCCGAGCATCGTTGCCATATTCGGGTGAATCATCCCCGACCCTTTGGCGACGCCTGAGATCGTCACGATCGCTTCCCCTTCTTTGTAATGGACACTAGTTTGTTTCGTCCCGGTATCTGTCGTCAAAATGGCTTCAGCGAACGATTGTCCATCTTTCCATGTCTTGGACGGTTGCAGATGACCAATCCCGTTTATGAGCGGGACCATCGGAAGCGGTTGACCGATGACGCCCGTTGAAGCGATGGCCACTTCTTCCGGTTTTACACCTATATGTTTTGCCGTCATGTCGCGCATCGTGTAGGCGTCCTTTAGCCCTTGTTCACCTGTACAGGCGTTCGCGTTCCCGCTATTGATTAACACGGCTCGAAGATAGCCGTTTGTTTCGGCTAATGACGCTTTTGTCACTTGAATCGGTGCGGCTTGAAAGTGGTTTGTCGTGTAGACGGCCGCCGCGCTCGCTAGTCGTTCACAAACGAGCAGCGCCAAATCTTTCCGTTTTCGTTTTAGTCCCGCATGAATGCCGCACGCTTGAAATCCTTTCGGTGATACGATGCCCGGTTTTTGGGTCGCCATGATGTCGATCATGCTTCATCCTCCTAAATGTATTGTGGTTGATTCAATAGTCCGAGCGTCTCATCGAATCCGAATCGAACGTTCGCATTTTGAAGGGCTTGCCCGGCCGCCCCTTTTTGCATATTGTCGATGACCGATACGATAGTCAGTCGATGCGTCCGTTCTTCTTTGTACACCCAGAGGTCGCAGTAATTCGAACCGACCGCCGATTTGATTTCCGGCTCTCCCTGCTGCACTCGAATGAACGGTTCATCCATATATGCGGCTTGAAGACGCTTCACCCATTCATCCTCTGACACGTCATCGTTCGGTAGAACCGTGATTGTCGCCATGATCCCGCGATTAATCGGCAGCAAGTGGGTCGACATCGAGACTGTCGCTTCTGCGCCACCCATGTGGTACAAGGTCTGTTCGATTTCAGGGATGTGCTGATGCGAATGAATCTTATATAACTGCACATTCTCATTCGATTTGGCATGATGGGTCTTCTCACTCAATCCTTTGCCAGCGCCCGTGATGCCGGAGCAGGCCGAAACCACGATGTGTGCCGGGTCGATCCAATCGTGCTGAACGAACGGCAATAACGCGAGTGAGACAGCGGTCGCATAACAACCTGGATTTGAAATCCATTTTGCTCCCGTCAGCAACTCTCGATTCCACTCGGTCAATCCATAGACAGCTTCTCGTTGAATCGATTCGGTAACAGGCGGCTTCCCGTACCACGTTTCGTATGCATCAGACGGTAATCGCAAGTCCCCACTCAAATCGATGACCACTCCAGGAAAAGATGCTAACTGTCGAATATAGTCAGCAGACACGCCGCTCGGAGTCGCAAGGAATACCACATCAATCCCAGCTAGGGCGTCTGCTTGAAACGGTTCAAGTATTTTTGGATCCGCTTGTAACCACGGATATAGTTCCGACAAGGTCATCCCGGCGCTCGAGTCGCTGATTGCTTTTTCTAAACGGATAGTCGGATGTTGCTCGATCAGTTTTAACAATTCCAAACCGGCATAACCTGTTACGCCGACGATGCCACACGTAATCATCTCTCTACCTCCTCAGAAGAATAAAATGATTGAACCATATGCATATTTATTCTGTCAATTGCATTTTTATTCATACGTGATAGAACGTTCCCTTTTTTATTGGTGTATGAGGGTTTTGGTAAATAAAAAAAGTCCGATGCGCATGCACCGGACCTGTGATTAGATTTGATTTTTATGACGAGCCTCTTGAAGCGCATCGACTAAGTCTTTCACGTCTTCGACGAGGTTTTGAATCGTATCTTGGTTTTCTTCGTAAAGCGATTTCCATTCCATGACACGATCTTTCAAGTTGCCTTTCGATGACGCTTGTAGACCGACCGCATGTGCCTCAGTCGACGTGTTCGATGATTTCAACTTCGACTTGATGCCTTTCAGTTGTCTCACTTGTTGATCGCGCGTTTCGCTATGGAGAAGTGATGCTGCTGCGCCGATTACCGCACCCGCAGCCATCCCCAACCAGAAATAATTCTTGTTCATAAAAATCCTCCCCTAACATGACGTTATCTTTTATTATAGATTATCTGACTCACTGACGACATAGTGTTTTATGACGGGACCTGCACCGCGCTGTTCGACCGCTCGCTTCAAGCGGTCTTCAAGGATTGCATAGTCCGCCGTATCACGAAAGTGTTTCCCACCAGACGTGAACTGAATAAAGACGACGGCATGATTATCATCCGGGTCGACACCTAATCGGTATGCCGAAAACCCATCATGACTGACACCGAGTGGCGCCTTTTCCGTCAACAAGTGGTGAAACAACAGGGAGCGGGCATTCTCATCTGCCGGAACGTTCGCGTATAAAATGTTCCCTTTTTTCACAAATTCGCCCGACGCCTCTTCAATTTCAAACACTTTACCGCTCTTGAACGGAGACTTCTCTCCTTCTGCGAGCAAAATCGTTTCGTGTCCATTCGCCGCGATGACGCCTGGCTCCTTTCGAAGACGCTCCGCCACGCTGCCTGACGCAAAAGTCATATAGAGCTTAGACAAGTTCCTCACACCCTTTCGCGAGTGTGATGTCTTTCTCCGTAATGCCCCCTTCGTCATGGGTCGATACGGTCAATGTCACGTTCCGATATTCAATCAAGATGTTCGGATGATGATCGAGCGATTCAGCCAAATCTGCTACAAGATGCACGAACTGAATGGCCTCCGGAAATGTTTCCAGCCGATACGTCTTTTGAATCTCCCCGTTCACTTCTTCCCAACCGTTCAACCGTGACAGTTCCTCTGTCAATTCACTTTGCGATAATACCATCGTCACAATCCCCTTTCCCTATACAGTCTACTGTCTTAATCTACCCAAACCGAAGAAAAATAATCTTCCGTGCATGATGTATAATGAATTAGAATGAGATGGATAGCCATCATTTTCATTACGAGAGAGGAGCATCTCCCATGCGCGCATTGATTGTTATTGATTATACATTTGATTTTATCGCAGACAGTGGTCGTTTGACTTGTGGGAAACCCGGGCAAGAGATTGAAGAACGGATCGTCGAATTGATCGGGACATTCGCAACGGATGACTATGTCGTCATCGCGAACGACGTCCATGATGCAGGTGACACGTTCCACCCTGAAACGACGTTGTTCCCGCCGCACAATATCCGCGGGACAGAGGGCCGTGAGTTGTACGGTTCTGTGAAGGAAGCTGCGAAACAGGCAGACCACTGGATTGATAAGACACGTTATAGTGCCTTTGCCGGAACTGACCTTGACCTGCGTCTTCGGGAACGCGGAATCACAGAAGTTCATCTCGTCGGTGTCTGCACGGATATTTGTGTACTCCATACAGCCGTAGATGCCTACAACCTCGGTTATCAAATCGTCGTCCATGCCGATGCCGTTCAAAGCTTCAACCCGGTCGGCCATGAATGGGCGCTCGAACATTTCGTCACAACACTCGGTGCGACAGTCGTCGGAAAGTGACGTAAAACAGAAAGGAAATCATATGTTACATCGTAATTTAGCCCTTCACACAGATCTTTATCTTCCACGTTGGATGTATATTTACTGGAAGCAAGGTCGCCATAATGAAAAGGTCGTCTTCGACCTTTACTATCGCTCGAATCCATTTAGTGGTGGTTATGTCGTCTTCGCCGGACTCGAGAATATCGTTCACTACTTAGAGAACGTCTCCTTTACGGAGGCGGACATCACCTATTTGAAAGAGCAACTCGGATTCGAAGATGAATTCGAAGACGTCTTACGGAACTTTAAGTTCACTGGTTCACTATATAGTGTTCGCGAAGGAGAAGTCATCTTCCCACATGAACAAGTCGTTCGGATTGAATCGACCATCTTTGAAGCGAAACTGTTCCAAACGGCGCTACTCAATATCGCGAACCATGAATCACTCATCGCCACGAAGTATGCCCGGATTCGTCAGGCTGCTCCGAACGAGACACTCCTTGAAGGAGGAGCTCGTCGCGCGCAAGGTGTCGATGCGGCTTACTACGGAACACGTGCGGCTTACATCGCTGGTTTTGATGTGACAAGTCTCGTGTCAGCCGGTCGTGACTTTGATGTCCCGACAGGAGGAACGATGGAGCATGCTGATATTCAGTTCCATGATGATGAATTGAGCGCATTCCGTTCATTCGCTGAAATGTATCCGGACAACACGAGCCTTCTCATCGACACGTATGACACACTCAAGTCTGGTCTGCCGAATGCGATTACGGTCGCAAAAGAACTCGAGGCGAAGGGCCATCGTCTCAAGTCAGTACGACTCGACTCTGGAGACCTCGCCTACTTGTCGAAGCGTGCCCGGAAAGCGTTGAATGAAGCAGGGCTCGACTACGTCAAAATCGTCGTCTCTGGGGATTTGGATGAGTATGTCATCCAGGACTTACGGATGCAAGGCGCAGAGGCCGATACGTTCCTCGTTGGGACACGTGGCATCACGGCTTACGAGCAGCCGGCACTCGGTATGGTCTATAAACTCGTCGCGCGTGAGGATGAATCCGGGGAATTAAAACCGGTCATCAAAGTATCTTCTTCTAAGGTGAAGACGACGACTCCTCACAAGAAAGAGTTGTATCGCATCATCGACAACGAAACGAAAAAGTTCAAAGGCGACTATATCGCCCTCGCCGATGAACCGGTCGAATCTTACACCGAGATCGACTTGATTGACGTCCGTGACCCGGCCTTCAAGATCAAGACACGTAACTTCAACGTGAAACGCTTGTTGCAACCAATCTTCCTTGATGGGAAACGCGTATACGACCTTCCAAGCACAAGTGAGATTCGTGCATATCATCACGAGCAGATGAACGGATTGTGGGAAGAGTACAAGCGTCTCCGTTTACCGGAAGTGTATTCGGTGACGTTCAGCAAGCCACTATGGGATTTAAAACTCGATATGATTCGCAAAACGCGGGTACCAAAATAAAAAAACGGCTGTGGGTGCATACCCACAGCCGTTTTTTTATACCATCGTCATCTCGCCTGCTTGGCTTTGATCTTCTTTTCTCCGAAAGTAAAGCGCCATCGACAAAGAGAGCAATATCAAGACAAAATAGACGGTCCGTTGCCAAAACGTCGCTTCGGTGTCTCCTTGGAACAACGCAATGATATAATCGCTCCCACTGACTAAAAACAATCCGGCAAGCAAGAGAAAGATCCGATAGCCGGCCCGACTCCGCTCCCGTTTCACTTTGAAGAAAAGGACACCATAATAGACGATTGCGAGAATCGTCACATACCCGATTACGCCAACAACCCAACTCATCTTGATGCCTCCCTCACTCTCTATTTTTCTGTTTCTTCCCCGTTATCTTAACACATTCTATTCCTCAGACTGTGTTAAGATGGTCTAAAGAAAACGCGGAAAGGAACGATCCTATGAAAACGTTTCGCCTCGTCCAAGTCCGACTCGTTCAAGACGAATACGGCAATGAACTGAATTTACCGATCGATTTACTCGATGGGTTAATCATCTCGAAGGAGCACGATTCAGAATGGCTCCTCGAAATGCTCGTGCCGACCGAGTCGGCTGTCACGCTCCATCATTACTTAAACAAACGCATCCTCATCCTCGCTGAAGCCGTCATCACGTCGCCAACGAACGCCCCGGCTGCACTCGCTTTGACGTTCACGAGCGAGCGGGCCTTGAACGACCATCATACGTTCGTCGCTGAAGGACTCATGTTGATGCCGAAACAAGACGCGACGAAGCAAGTACTCGATTCGTTGATTCAAGATGGCGTCGCCACTTCGAATTTAAAGCCCGCCTTCTTCGAGAAAAAAGTCGAAATGCAACAATCGTTCAGTCGCTCCGCTTTCAATCAATTGGTCAAAACCGGGTCATTCGAATAATCGGATGACCTGTTTTTCTTTCCCCAAAACCATTCACCTTTCAAACTAAAAAGACGGTGAAACATCTCCGCCTCACACGTAGATAAAGAATAGGATGATCATCATCGTCATCCCGATCACTTTTAAGAGCGTGCTGCCGAGAAAGGCGAGAACGGTGCCGACGCCGATGCTCCACGCTTCACGTGTCGTCTTCCCGAGTGTCAACTCCGCCAAGAAAGCGAAGATGAACGGGAAAATCAAAACCCCGACGAGCGGGAAAATAAACGGTCCCGCAATCAAGCCGATTGTCGCACCCCATTTCGCTCGCTCCGAACCGCCCCGTTTATCCACCGTAGCCCGGGTGACGACATAGTCGACGCCGAATAAGAAGACGAGGAAGACCGATTGCCATACCCAGAATGTCCAGGTCAATGGTTCAAACGAAAAACCGAATCCATAAATCATGTATCCGATGAACAAGAACAAGACACTCGGGATGACTGGATAGATGAGTCCTGCAAAAGCGACCACAAATGATGCGATAATGAATACCCATAGTAAGGTCGTCATGACATTCTCCTCATTTCATAATGGTCGGATCGGTGATATGGTCAGCCACGTTGACCGCCTTCACTTCAAACTGACCTTGTTGATGGATGATATAGTTCGAGCAGGCGTTTCGCATGGCGTGACGGAACGTATATGTCCCATCGATGGCAGAAAGCGCCGCTTTGATTGCATGGGAATGGCAGACGACAACGATGCGCTTCCCTGGATACGTATCCACCAAATGGTTCATTCCTTCTAAGACCCGGCTACGCATCTCATCTTCTGTTTCGAGACCAGGAATCCGCTCCTGGTCATCTGCTTGGACCGCCTCGTAAATTCCTTTCACGGGTTGCCCGGATGCCGTTCCGAATTCACGTTCAATGAAACGCTCATCTAGCAGAATCGCTTTATGTTCGATGCCACACGCTGTTGCGATTGCTTGTGCGGTGTGAACCGCACGTGACAAGGGACTCGATACGATGACGTCCCACTCCTCTTGACTCAAAAAAGCTGCACTCTCCTCTGCCTGTTGACGTCCGAGTGCATTCAACGGGTTATCTTCACGCCCTTGAATAATTTCTAAACGATTCCAATCGGTCTGACCGTGTCTGACTAAACATAACTCTGTCACTACTTCCACTCCTTACTCTTTCAATCATCCCCCATCGTACCATCTTCCCTAAAAATCGCAACGTCATCCGAGACATTCTTCAATAAAACGATTGATTCGGGCCATGAGTTGCTCTTCTTTGATTGGATTATCCGATTGGAGGAAGCTCGCAAGCGAGTGGGTTCCATTTGGAAATGAAATGAGTTGAACGTTCGCACCGACATCACTCGCATGTTCGACGAAGTGAAGCGCTTGGCCGAACGGGACAATCGGATCTTTCTTCCCGTGTAGCAGTAAAATCGGCGGGGCATCGGCGTATAGATGGGAGACCGGGGAGCATTTTACCATCAACTCACGCCATTCCTCGCGGCTTCCTTCATAGAACTTTAAATGGGCGAGCCACGTCTGGATGAATTTGAACAATAAAAAGTTCGTCGGTGGATACAAGGCGATGACCCCTTTGATCGTCGGGAGGTCGTCTCCCAAATCACCTGCAAATTGTCGATGACGGTCGAGCGCAGTCGCAAGCATGAGCGCAGCGCCTGCTGAATCCCCCCAAACGAGCAGTTGACTCGTGTCTAGCGTCAATAACGATTCATGTTGTTTCAAATAGCACAGTGCATCTGAGACATCAAAAATATTATCGGGGAAGTACACCCCGTCTTCAAATAAGCGATAATCGATGCTGACGACAGCGATCCCTTTCCCCAAAAAGTGGTCAAGCAATGGATGAAACAGGGTCACCATACTCCGATTCCCTCTGACGAACGCTCCCCCATGTGCATATACCGCTACGGGGAACGGCCCTTCTCCAGGGGGGAGATACAAATCAAATTGGAGCGGACGATCGTGAACAATTTTATACGTGTACGTGTGGCGCCGGCGTGTTGTCGGTTGAATCGGCAACTCGGGTTCTTGCCATCTGACAAGGGACCCATATTGACTCCACACGCTAGCCCCGGCTGCCGTCGCCGCAGCAATCGCCGCACCCCCGACAAACCAGGCAGTCTCCTTTCTCATACAATCCACTCCTCGTTCCTTTTTTTAATCATATTCCCGCTTTTTTCAAAAATCTATCCATCAGAAGTCGGACTTGACGTGCTCCGAAGCTCACACTATAATATTACTCGCAGTCATAAAACGTAACAGTTACGATTTAATATTCAGATAACTTGAAAGGTGGAAGATGGAAGATGAAGAAAACTTGGTTAGGCGCAGTCACAGCCGGTACGCTTTTACTTGGTGCGTGTGGAAATACCGAAGGAGATAACGCATCTGAATCGACAGATGGTCAACTGACCGTCTTCGCTTCAACGTTTGCATTAAAATCATTAGCCGAAGAAATCGGTGGGGACCGCGTCAACGTGGAGATGGTCATTCCACCTGGGGCTGATCCGCATACGTATGAGCCAACTTCAAAGCAAATGACACAAATCGCAGAAGCCGACCTTTTTTTGACGATTGGTCATGACCTTGAACCTTACGTCGAGTCTATGGAGAAGAGTTTAGATGGTCAGAACGTCGCCTTCGTCAAAACAGCCGAGAACGTGAAGTTACTCGATGCGGCGGATACCGTCCATGTCCATGATGAGGAAGGACATACTGAAGACGACCACGCTCATGAAGAAGAAGGACATTCTGAAGATGAACATGCTCACGAAGAAGACGCACATTCTGAAGACGAACATGCTCACGAAGAAGGAGACGGTCATAGTCACGGTCAATACGATCCCCACGTCTGGCTCGACCCGATGAATGCTGTATCAATGGCAGAAGCGGTCGAAGCCGCATTCAGTGAGGAAGCACCCGACTATAAAGACGAGTTCGCAGAACGGTTAAGCACTTTTAAAGACGAAGCAAACGCTCTCGACACTGAATTGAAGGCAGCCGTCGAGAACGGTTCAAAATCCGAGTTACTCGTGACGCATGCCGCATATGGTTATTTGGCTGAACGTTACGGATTTGACCAATTACCAATCGCGGGACTTACACCGTCTGAAGAGCCGTCACAACAAGCTCTCAAACGGATCATCGAGGAAGCCCGTCTCCACGACTTGAACTATATCGCATTCGAAGACACGGTCACACCAAAAGTGGCCGAAGTCGTGAAACAAGAGATCGGTGCAGAGAGCGTGACGATCTACAACTTGGAATCGGTCACGAAAGAACAGATGGATAAGAGCTACTTCGACTTGATGCGTGAAAACGTCAAGGCACTTGAGACAGCGTTGAAATAATCAAAATCCCGAAGCGAGGTGACTCGTTTCGGGATTTTTTTCATGCTTCTATTTGATGATCTAACGTCTTCAGTGTGACAAGAAGCAGGAGCAGTAGCGATACGATGACGCTCATCATCCAGAAATCCCCGTCCATGAAGAATGATCGTGTCCACTCTCCTGTACTTAGTCCTAACCACGCTTGACTGACACCAACACCAATCAGTGCGATTGCACCAAAACGAACCCATGTCATCTGTGGAACGAATCGTTTGCTGACCAAATAACTATTCAATACTAAAAGACCAATATATGCGATAAGAAGGACGTTCCAAACTGTATCGAATAGCACCGGTACCACCCCTCCCGTCACAGCATACCCCCATGTCATGAAGAATACGATGAATGAGATGAGTGTGATGCGATAAAGCGGCTTGATTTTCGTTTGATACGCAAGAAACGGATTGATGAGTATCCCGAGCCAGATGAGTGTGCCGAACACATCCATGAGCAAATCCCCTTTATACCATTTATTAACAGTATACCATGGGAATTCACTTTCATTCATAATAAATCAAGACGAGTTCTTCCTGGGACGAAGCGATCTCACAAAACTGTTGCAACCGGGTCCAATCTTCCCAAATCATCTCGAATTCATCTTTTGCAACGAATGCCATGTCTTTCACATCATCTCGCCCGAACGCATGCAACGTATCTTTGACGATATGAAGTAACTGCGGGGTCAAGATACCGACCACGACCGCCTGCGCCTCATTGACAATCAACTCTTCGCCGACGAGCGCCATTTCCATGTTATACGTGTCGGCCCCGTCGATATATACCTCGATTTGACTAAGTACGCGTTGAAACGGTTCCACATTCGGAAGCGTCAGCGTATCGTCCCGATCCCGATATTGCTCATGCATATGAATCAACCAGTCTAAAATCATCTCCGGATCCTGATTAAATGACACCCAAACTTCTGGGGAAACACGTACATAATGCGTCGTCTCCATACATGAACGCCCCCTTTTTATGACATTACCCGTCTTATATATGTAAAAAAACCGCCTACTTGAATTCGTAGACGGTTCCTTATATCAAGAACGACTTGTTCCTGTTTGTTGTTCCTCTGTTTCGCTTTCCCAAGCTTCGATGTATTCACGACCAGGAAGATTTTCAACCGAGTCGACATAGAAAACTGGGTCTTCTCCTTCGCGTCGCTGTGCCAAGTAGTCATCGAGAACGGCGCGAGCCACTTTCGCCAAGCGGAAGATGGCATATAAGTTCACGAGTGCCATGAGACCCATGAACACGTCAGCAATCGACCAAACAAGGCCGGCAGAGCGGACCGCACCAAACAAGACCATGCCGACAACACCGATGCGATAGAGCGTGACATAGATTTTCTTATCCGAGATGAACTGGATGTTCGTCTCACCGTAGTAATAGTTTCCAAGAATCGAACTGAACGCAAATAGGAAAATCGCAATCGTCAAGAACGATGTAGCGACCGAACCGATTTCTGCTGTCAACGCGGCTTGCGTCAATTCGACACCCGCAAACGACTCTGAACCGGCTACGCCTGAAATCAAGATAATCATCGCTGTCGATGTACAAACGAGCAATGTATCGACAAATACGCTAAACGATTGAATCAATCCTTGTTTGACAGGGTGCGATACTTCCGCTGTCGCAGCGGCGTTCGGTGCAGAACCCATACCCGCTTCGTTCGAGAAGAGACCTCGACGAATCCCTTGAAGTACCATGGCGCCAATCGCCCCTCCGAAGAGTTGCTCAATTCCGAGGACTCCTTCTGAGAAGATGAGGCTGAAGACGTCTGGTAGAAGGGAAACGTTCGTCACCATAATCCAAATCGCGAGTAAGATGTAGCCACCTGCCATGACCGGTACGATGATACTCGACAAGAGTGCGATCGATTGGATCCCACCGAAGACGACAATGGCCGTCACAATCGCAAGGACAATCCCGACGACTGTTGTGCTGATCCCGAACTGGTTACTCACAGAGAGTGAAATCGTGTTCGACTGTACCGAGTTAAACGCAAATCCGAATGAGAACGTGATCAAAATCGCGAACAAGACACCTAGCCAACGTTGGCCGAGCGCACGCTCCATATAGTAGGCAGGTCCCCCACGCCATGTGCGTCCATCACGAATCTTGTACACTTGTGCCAACGTACTTTCGACGAATGCAGATGCTGCCCCAATCAACGCAATGAGCCACATCCAGAAAACTGCTCCTGGGCCACCTAGCGCAATCGCTGTCGCCACACCGGCAATGTTTCCTGTCCCTACACGAGCTGCCGTTCCGATTGCGAAAGCTTGGAACGAAGACACTTGGCCTTTTTCACGTGCTGTGCCCTCTTTGAACAAGAGGCGGAACATTTCAGGAATCATGCGGAACTGAACGAAGCCCATACGAACTGTAAAATAAAGACCTAAAGCAACAAGTACAACGATGAGCACTTGCGACCACAACAAATCGTTCGCTTGCGAAACGAGTTTCTCTACAAATTTCTCCATACTAATCCTCCATCATTCTAAAAATCTCAACAGAAAAAGTCATGTCAACTTTCTTAACATGACTTGAATTATAGGTAAATTATACGAAAATTGCAATATTAATTCGTTTTTTCAACATCATCTCGGTTCTTTCTAAAAGCAAAAAAACGAGCCGGAGAGCGCATCGCAATCCGACTCGTTCTATATTTCATTTAGATAAAGAGGTTTAAATTTCCGCCTTCTGCTGCGCCGAGATAAGCCGCCACGCCACCAAGGTCGACCCCGTCAATCAACTCTTCTTCTTTGATGCCCATGACATCCATTGACATCGTGCAAGCTACCATTTTCACGCCTGCTTCTTGCGCTGACTTAATCATTTCTTCGACAGAAGGAACGTTCTTATCGCTCATGACTTTCTTCATCATTTTTTGACCAACACCACCGAAGTTCATGTTCGAAAGTGGCAATTCGCCTGCATGTCCTGGCATCATCATGCCGAACATTTTCTCAAGACCTTGCTTTTTCACTTCCGGTGCGTCCGGTTTGCGGATGACATTGAGTCCCCAGAATGTGAAGAACATCGTCACTTCTTTCCCCATCGCGGCAGCACCTTGCGCAATGATGAGGGATGCGAGTGCGCGGTCGAGATCTCCGCTGAAGACGACCATTGATGCACCGTCTCCTGCTGGTGCGCCTGCTTGTGGTGCAGCCGGACCTTGTCCTTTTTGAAGGATGGCTTCAACGCGTCCGTTAACGAATTGTTTCGAGATGAGTTTGTTGCCTGTCTTCTTCGCCCATGCTTCGATATCTGCAAAGAATCCTGGGTCACTTGCGAGAACGCGGAGCGTTTCGCCTTCCCCGAGTTCTGCGACTTTCTTATTTACTTCTAAAATAGGTCCCGGGCATTGTAGACCACATGTGTCTAACATGACCGCTTCCCCGATTGGTGCATTTGTCATTTGTGTTGGCTCCTCTTCTACAACGGTAGCCGCTGTTTCATTTGATATGTTCGCTTCTTCAAGCGCCTCGAAATCACGATTGATTTGCGACCACGTCTTGTAGCCACCGCTCAAGTTTTTCACTTTGAAGCCGTTTTGACGTAAGATGCGTGATGCGAGATAGCCACGAAGACCGACTTGGCACGTCACGTAAATCGTTTCATTCCGGTCGTAGTTGTCCAAGTTTTCTCGTAATGAGTTGAGTGGCACATTGATCGATCCTGGAATCTTTCCGAGTTCATGCTCCGATTCATCGCGAACGTCTAGTAACGTCGCTCCGTTTTCCACGAGCTCATCGATTTCATCCCAATGCACGACTTCATTGTCACCGAGGACGACGTTCGATGCGACATACCCGATCATATTGACCGGATCTTTCGCAGAACTGAACGGTGGTGCATAACTGAGCTCAAGGTCAGGTAGATCGAGGACCGTCAAACCACCCTTCATAGCTGTCGCAATGACGTCGATGCGTTTATCGACTCCATTGATTCCGACACCTTGCGCACCATAGATTTCACCCGTTGTCGGGTGGAACAAGAGTTTAAGCGACACAGGTGTCGATCCTGGATAATAACCAGCATGCGAACCTGGATGCACGTGAACAGCCTCATACGTCTTGCCAGCCGCCTTCAACCGTTTTTCATTCCATCCTGTCGATGCAACCGTCATATCAAATACTTTGGCGATTCCCGTTCCCATCGTTCCATTGTATTTCACGTCGCGGCCGTTAATGATATCGGCAACGAGACGGCCTTGACGGTTCGCTGGCCATGCGAGTGGCACGACAGTTGGTTCTTTGAAGACGTAGTCGAGTACTTCGACCGCATCCCCGATCGCGTAAATATTCGGGTCTGATGTGAGCATCTTTTCATTAACACGAATGGCACCGCGCGTACCTGTTTCAAGGCCTGCTTCACGCGCAATCGTCGATTCCGGTGTAACACCGATCGACATGATGACCATATCTGTATCGATGACACGACCGCTTGTCAAATGAACTTTCTTTCCTTGCTCTGAGAACGAAGAAACGCCATCAGACAATTGAAGCTCGACGCCATGCAAGCGCATGTGTTCATGAATTGGCGCCACCATCTCACGGTCAAGTGGCGTCATGACTTGGTCCGCCATCTCAACGAGCGTCACCTCAACACCACGCTCACGTAAGTTTTCTGCCATCTCAATCCCGATAAAGCCTCCACCAATCACGGTCGCATGCTTCGGCGCCTTGTCATCGACGTAGCCACGGATTTTATCTGTGTCCGGAATGTTGCGAAGCGTGAAAATATCTTCTGCCTCGTCGATTCCAGGGATGTTTGGACGAATCGGTTTCGCTCCCGGAGAAAGAATGAGAACGTCGTATGACTCGTCATACGTTTCGCCTGTTTGAACGTGTTTCACCGTCACTGTTTTTTCGTCACGGTTAATTTTAATGACTTCCGTCAAATTGCGGATATCGAGTTGGAAACGCTTGTTCATCCCTTCAACGGTTTGAACAAGGAGTTTTTGACGGTCTTGGATGACATCCCCGATATAGTATGGAAGACCACAGTTCGCGAATGAGATATACTCCCCACGGTCGAACATGACGATTTGATTCTCTTCATTCAAACGACGGAGTCGTGCAGCTGCAGACGCACCACCTGCTACCCCACCGACGATTACGATTTTTTTACTCATTGTCGATTTCCTCCTCTGACGACTTCTCCTGGCCAACTCATCAAGCCATCTTCTATATTGACCACTTTATAGCCTTTCGCCTCCATTTGCCAAGTCGCTTGCGTGCTACGCGCACCTGAGCGGCAAAGAACGACATATTCTTCAGCTGGATCGAGCGTGTCGATCCACTCTGTCATTTCGGATAACGGATAGTTTTTCGCGCCCTCAATATGTGCTTCTTGAAACTCGTCACGTTCTCGGACGTCGACGATATTTACAGGCACTTCAAAGTCCATTTGACGTTTTAAAGCGGATGCTTTCATCGTTGATCTACCTTTCTGTTTTCAATTCGATTTATACCATTCGGCTTGGTTGCTGGCGTTCGACAAGTTTGTGATTTGTTGAACATTTCGCTTCCACGTCATTAATATACCCCCTTAGGTATTTAATTGCAAGAAATAAGTTTGACGAAATGTCGAATTTTTCAACATCATCCATTTGGATAGTTGATGCTCGACACATACTCCCCCATGTATTAAGATGAGCCTACACAATAAATAGTTGGGTAACTGAACAATTTTTCCTATAGAGGTGAATGATATGGAACCGTATGTATACGATGCAAAAGTATTGAATCGCATGAAACGAGTGGAAGGACAAATTCGTGCCATCATCCGGATGATGGAGGAAGGAAAAGAATGTCGCGATGTCGTGACGCAATTAAGTGCCGCACGTTCCGCACTCGATCGCGCTTCGACTATCATTGTGGCTAAGAACTTGGAACAATGTATCATCACCGCTCAAGCAGATGGCGAAGATACGTCCGAAACGGTGGAAGAAGCCATTAAAATGTTGATGAAACGCTAGTTCCCCTTGCTTTCCCTGTCCAAATGGGAGAAAGTTAGAGTAACGACTTACTAAGGGGGATTTCCTTGTGAACTTCGAAGAAAAAGTAGAATCATTTAGAGCGCTCGCCGCTGAACGCAACATGACGTTCAAAGAGAGCGACACTGAAACGCACGTCACGTTCTTGACGCGTGAAACAACAAAATCCGGGGCTCAGCCCGTTATGATTATCGCTTTTAACAAAAAGACGACAGATGCTGAGTTGTATGCTGCTACCGTCACGCACGTCCCAGATTACGTAGAAGATTTACCGATTCTTAATGCCTTGAACGAGTTCAACCAGGAGTTCAAATACTTCCGTTGTGTACTCGACAGCGATCGCGATGTCACACTCGCCTCGACACTCGACCTCGACCTCGGTTTCTCACCAGAGATCATCTTGCAACACTCATTCATGATGTTCCAAGCGGCCGATGAAGTGAACGAGTACATGCAAAAACTCTACACACAAGTACAATAATCAAAAGCCGTCCGGAAATGTTTCCGAGACGGCTTTTTTTGAAACATCTGATCGCCCCCGCTCGTATGATTGGACAAGGAGGCGATTCGACATGACACGATATGAACGATATGTAGAAGCACTAGAGGCCATCAAGACGGCAACAAAGTGGGAACTGACAGATGATTTCCGACGCTTGATGGCCGTTCATTACGCGATTCACGACACCCCGTTCGAGGCATCTCGATTTTCGAACGCACGCGATGTATTAAAACAAAAAACGAAGATGTTCTCGAAGTTTCGAGACAGTCAAAACCTCGTCTGGCTCTCGTTTCTCGACGCCAAGTATGAGGACATCGGAACCGCAATCGACGAGGCGCTCCGTCTCGATACGTTACTCGACCGGAAACACTTCCGCTTCAGTTCACTACGTCCCTTTTTAGCGAATCAACTGATCAATGTCGAGGAACCCGACCGTCGGCTCGATGAGGCGACCGAACTATATCAAACGTTCAAACGACATCACCCTTGGTTGACAAGCGAGGAAGACTTATTATCGGCGCTCGTGCTCGTGCAAGCGTTTGACGATATCATTGATTTGAACGAACGCATCGAGCAACATTATGCATTATTGAAGGGACGGCTCCCGAAGTCAAACGAACTGCAACTCGTCTCGCACCTTTTGACGTTCAGCGAGTCCTCACCCGAAGAAGCAGTCTCTCGATTGCTCACATGGAAGTCTCAATTAGATGAAGTGCACATCTCGATTCGTCGCGAACACTTACCCGCACTCGCACTACTTAGCATTGTCACGGAACCGAATACGAGCGCGATTCATACTATTCAGGAAATCGTAGGGGCCGAAAAAGACAAGCAGCGCTGGTTCAACACACATAGCGTGCTCATCGCACTTCAACTTGTAGCGGCCGAACGCATAACAAACGAGGCGAGCGACTTATTGCTCCACGGTACGTTTGCCCACTTATTGGCGATGCAACAAGCGGCGACCGCTGCCACGACTGCCGCCGTTATCGCTAGTACCTCATCAACCACAAATTAAATTAAGAGATTCATCGTGAGACACACCAGTACAAATACAGAGTTTGCGATTTCGACAATCCCAATCTTCATGATTGGGATTTTTTTGCCGTAGAACCAAATAGCACGAATCAAACTCGGAGCATATGCTAAAGCGAGCAGCGGATAACCGAGCGCAATGAACACGACGATTAACAGCATATGATACCCCCACGAAAGGTTACGATACGCGATGCTCTTCTTTTCCCGAATCATCGTCTTGACGAAAAAGATACTTCCGAGGAAATAGAGGTATGGCAAAACGAATACCCATGCAATTGTTTCATCCACGACGTGTGCTCCGTGGTAATAACTCGCCATTCCTCCAATACAGAATGAAGTGACGGCACTGACGTCATTCCATACGTTTCGCTCATCTTTGATTTTGGCAAAATAGGCGTTTGCGAGACCGAATGGAATCATTGCAAAAGCGAACCAGATGAGACTCCATTGCATCCATAAGACTGGGATGATGGATAGTGTAGCAATCATCAGATAGATGATCACGGTGCGTAAAAGCTCACGCGATTTCTTTCGTTGCTTGATGTATTGGAATAAGAAGAATGTCCCCATATAGACAAACAACCATGCAATAGCAAAAGGCACATGTGTCCACACCCATCCCCCGACTGTCCCTCCAAGAACGAACGGTAAAATGAGCATCGACCATGCCCCATGCTGTGTTGGAATCATCCATTTCATCAACCATCACTCCTTCCTCCACTAGTGTAATGGATGGTGAGAGCATGCGCTGTGAGATTTACCACAAAAAGCGAAAAAGAAAATAGGCAGCGCCAGCCACCTATTTCATCACATAGCTTGTTTCTTATTTTTCGCATAGTTCGTTATGAACATGATTCCAATGACAGATAGCGTCAGCATTGCCAGACTGTTCACAATCGTTTTGAGCATGTGCAGTCCTTCAAGGTTATTCATTACCATCACTGCCATAAGTAATGCGAGGATACTCAAGTTTACGATGTTACGGTTCATCTTCTCACCACCAGAAATTCAATCTATAGTTCATTGTACCACTCTCGATTTGTTAACAGTAATTTTTTTCCATCGGGATTCAAGCCAACCTAACTCGCTCTCACTCTTCATAAAAAAACGATCTCATGCGAGATCGTTTTTTGGTGTCCAATTTGGTGCGACGGGTGTCGCTTTCGGTTCGTCGACGACGAGCATCTTTGTGACGACCCTTCCGGCAATCGATACTGCGATGAGAGTATACAATGCGTTCGATAATGGTAAATAGATGAGTGAAATCCCAAGGACGATCACATCAAAAATAATCAGAATCGTACCGACCGACACACCTGTCCATTTCGATAAGCCAAGAGCGAATAAGTCATCGCCCCCGGTAGCCCCGCCTGACTTCAAGACAAGACCGAGACCATATCCGGTTACAATCCCACTCGCGATGGCCGCAAACAATGTTGCCGGCCATACTTGAATATCAAACGTGAGCAAGTCGAGACGGTCCCACATCGCATAACTAAGCGACAAGGACGAAGCGGCTAGTACCGCTTGCCCGACAAAACGCCATCCTCTCCACCACAAAGCGACGATAAAAAATGGGATGTCGAGCACGATCATCGAAATCGCCGGGTCGATATCAAATAAATAACGACCGAGTAGCGATAATCCTACGAACCCGCCTTCCGCCAAACCAAACTGTTCATTCAAATAATAATAACCGAACGCCATGATCAGCGTTCCGAGCACTATGGTAGCAACTCGTTTCATTCCGATTGTCCTCCCCGTTCTTGACGGAGAGGAGGATCCTCAGTCGTAGCTGCGGTTCCATCTGTTCCATCTCCGATCTTCCGTTTGTTGATTGATACACGTGTAAGCGATCAGTCAACGCTAGAAGTCCGGAAGTTGGAACAGAGGCCATGTCCTCTCGGTATCCATAAAGACCTTCCTTTCTCAAATTGCGCGTAATCTTGTACGTAGTTTACCACACATTTTGATTCAGTTCATGAATTTTACCTTTAGTGCATGTTACGTTTCGGTAAATCTTTCTTTCCGAACCACCACCAGTTCCAATCCCCGAACAGTTTCATGAGAGACGGAACGAGCAGGATCCGAATGATGGTCGCATCAATGAAGATGGCGAGCGCAATCCCCACACCAAGCTGTTTGATCGGGCTCACACCCGTGAAGGCGAACGCACCCGTCACGACGATCATAATGATGGCGGCTGAAGTGATGATTTTACTCGTCTTCGCAAGCCCCATCTCCGTCGCATAGTCATTGTCGCCTGTCTCGCGGTAATATTCCTCGATTCGCGAAACGAGAAATACCTCATAGTCCATCGACAATCCAAAGACGAGTGAGAAGATGAACACCGGTGTCAAAATACTGATTGTTTCTGCATCGTACACATAACCTGATTCAAAAATGATGACGAGTAAACCGAACGTCGCCCCAAGACCAAGCACGTTCATAAGAATCGCCTTGATTGGAATCAAGATGGATCGGAACGCCCACATGAGGATGAAGAAGGTTGCCAAGATGACGGTGATGACCGCATAGGGAATGCTGTCATAAATCTCATCATAAATCTCTTCATTGAAGGCTGCCGGTCCGCCGACTTCAAACCCTTTGTCTCGCCAATCGCGTACGAATGCTTGCGCTTCTTTGTCGCTCGGAGGTACATCGAAGCTGACATTCACGAGCGCCAAATCTGTATTCCCATCAAGGGTCACAAGTCGCTCAAGTGGGGCGAGTTGTTCTGGCGCCGCTTCGGCGAGTTGAGTAAACGTCTCAGGCGTCAATCCGGATGTCGTTAAGAAAGTCGAGACATTATCGACAATATCGACCTCGTTTAACTCATCTGTGAGACTCGTCAATTCCTCTAAAATCATCGGATCGGTCAAATCGTTCGCTTCAAACAGAAGGACCGCATCGGTCGAGTTATCCCCAAACACATCGTCCCATCGTTCGAGTGCCGCTCGTGATTCATATGAGGTAGGGAGCGCATCAGCGTCCGGAATGTTCAACTCTAGGTCGCGCACGAACCAAAGACTCGGGAGCAGGATCAACAAAGCAATGAGCGTCATCGTCACCGGACGTCTCATCACGAAGCGAGCAAGTTTTTGCCAGCGCTTTTCAGATTTCGTCTCATCTGTCTTGATGATTCGTCCTTTATTCAAGGCGTCACCGACTAAGTAAAGCGACGACGGCAACAAGGTCAGTGCAGATAGCACGGCCCCCGCGACGGCAATGAGGGCACCGAGCGCGACCGCCTGAAAGACATCTACTTGAATAAATAGGAGTCCGGCTAATCCGACAAAGACACATAGACCTGAAAAGAGAATCGAGCGTCCCGCCGTCGCTACCGTCCGGACAATTGCCTCTTCTCTCGATTGCCCGCGCGTTAACTCTTCCCGATACCGATTGACGAGTAACAGTGAAAAATCAATCCCAAGCGCAATCGCAATCATGGCGACGGCATTGAGAACAAAGATAGATAATTCCATGTTTTGTGCAAAAAAGAATAGCGATCCCGCTGCGACAATAAAGGTAATCAACCCGACGAGTAACGGCATGAGCGCGGCGAGCGGTGTGCCGAAAACAAGCAACAACACGAGAAGCGCGACCGGAATCCCAATCAACTCCGCTCGAATCAAGTCATTTTTCGAAGCTTCGTTTAAGTCATCCGCAAAGACCGGTTCTCCCGTCAAGCGGACTTCGGTATCCGTATCAACGATGAGCGCGTCTCGGACGGCATCGATCGAGGATTCCGCCGCATCATAATCTTCGAATTCCAGCACGAAATAGGATACGTCCCCTGAACGCGCGTCCGGATTCTCCGCCGGGGTAATCACGCCATCAATTGATGAAATTTCCCCAAAACGGTCTTGTTGTTCGTCCATGACCGCCTCCAGATTTCCTCCTTCAAATAAGACGATCATTGAAGCATCTGCTCGATCAAATCGTTCATTCAACTGATCTTCTACCTGTTGGAAACGTCCGTCTTGAATGGCAAATCCGTTTCCTCTCAACTCACCCGGGAGCTGTAGCCCGAAATAAACTGAACCCGCGAGTAAAATCGCCCATATGAGTAATACGCCATACCGAAAACGAACCAACTGCCTACCTAACCATTCCATTGATGTCACTCCTCCCTGTCTATCCATCTACTTCCCCTTTCTCGATTCATTCATCATCACTTCACAAAAAATTCCTGAACCTAGGTTCGGTTCAGGACTCTTGTCGTTCAAAGACTTGAAGCCAGCTATGACAAAATCGAGGTGGTGCAGACAAGACGACGAGTCGACCCCCTCGTTCATCTAACAGCATTACCTTCAATAATTGGGTGTCTGCACACACGCTTGAGCAAAATAATTCTTCCTCTCGATGAAACAGTTGGAACGACTCTGTCGATGTGATCGCCGTCGTTTCTCCCACTTGATCGAGAATGACCGTGTCGCGGTTTCCTTCGTATGGAATGCGCCAGGTTTCTTTCGTCTTCACATTTTCAACTAAAAAATGATGAGTTCGTTCATCGAACAATGTCACACACGTTTCAGGTGTGAATCGTTCAAAATCATACGTCTCTTGATACGCTAGCTCGATGATGTTCCCAAAGACAGGGACTTCTTCATAGCGGCTATATCGAAACGTATGATTATGGAGGTTCAAGGCTACGACATCCGATTCGGCTGAATATAAGAAGATGTCATCGCCTTGCCAATAGTGCAAATTGCTAAACCAGTCTCCGTTGAATCGTTGAGGGATTGCATGCGTCTCCATCTGTCCTCGTTGTAAATCAATGACTCCGTAAAGTCCTTTTTCCTGGAACCATGCCACGGCACGTCTTGCATTCGGCTCCACATATAGGGCGCATGGTGTCCATTTCCAGTCGATCTCCCAGCGAATTTGAGACGACTCGTCAAAGAACAAAAATCCAGTTTGCGCCAAGTACAACATCCAACCTTCACCTACACGTTCTAGCCATTCGATCGTTTGATGAAATTGAAAGTCTGCTGTTTGTTTGTACATTTGATCACTTCCTAGTTTCAGCTTAGCAACGACCGAAACGAAATTCGATTTTGAATGTGTTCATTCAACACATTTTCGATTTTCCTGTATACTGACGGTAAAGACATATCGTATAGAAAGGAGACCTTCCATGCGTCCATTACAACTATCACCAGAGACCGCAGTTGAACTCGCAAAAAAATTAAACGTCCCCCTCGAGGAACTGATGCATATGCCAAAACACATCCTCGTTCAAAAAATGATGCAACTCGAGGCATCTCAAACAGAGGAAGACACACCAAAGGAGACGGATTAACGTCTCCTTTTTGGTTACTGCTCTTTGCGTTTCCGCTTTCTCGATACATACCAGAGACCACCGATTACAGCGAGGGCCGCACCACCGGCCACAGCGTACTTGCTGTAATCTGGGCGACGTTCGGTTACGACTAGTGTCGAGAGTGGAGCGACCGTCATATGACGGTCCTCGACTTGACGTGGCGCCGTCAGATTAACGGTATGGTCCTCCACGTTCACCTCGAACTTGCCAGATGGAAGTTTGACCTCAACCGCCTCCTCGAGTGCGTTGTGGTAGACGATATGTCGTTCTACATATCCTTCCACATGACGGCTCAATTCAAAGGCAATCACACCCTCTGCTTCATCAAAGAAACGCAAGTGTTTGCGAATCTGTTCCGTGTTTTCGAGTCGGAAGAGCGGATATTGCTTACGCAGACGCAAGAGACCTTTCACATATTCCACACTTGGCGCTTCTTGCTCCGCCCGGTTCCAGTCCATACGGTTGATGACTTCGCCTGAATTGAAGCTATTCTCATCCCCGTCTTTTGTCCGGAAAAATTCCTGTCCACTGTGAAGGAATGGAATCCCTTGACTTAGGAGCACAATCGACGTCGCCAAACGGTGGCGACGGCGACGTGTCGTCTCGTCATCTTCCGGATTCGTCACGGATAACTTGTCCCAAAGCGTCAAATTGTCATGACATTCTACATAGTTGACGACCTGGTTCGGCTCATCAGCGAAACTTTGGCTCGTGATGCCACCAGCAATCCCTCGTTTCACATCTGCTGTCATATCCGTGTTTCCACTCACCCAGCCCGGTAAGTCTTCGATGAAGACGTCTCCTCGGACACCGTCTCGAATCCCATCATTGAATTGGGCGATGCGTGGCATCTTATGCGCATTATGCTGATTCGCTTTTTTACGAACCGGGAGCGGTGTATCCAAATCCCACCCTTCCCCGATGACAAGAATCGATGGGTCGACGCGGTCGAGCGCTTTCCGAATCTGGTTCATCGTTTTGACGTCATGGAGTCCCATCAAATCGAAGCGGAACCCATCAATCATGAATTCTTTCGCCCAGTACGTGACACACTCGACCATGAGCTTACGCATCATCGCACGCTCGGATGCCGTGTCATTCCCACATGCCGAACCATCCGCGAGTGTTCCGTCTTCGTTTAAGCGATAGTAATAGTCCGGGACGAATTGCCCGAGCGGTGTTGTCAACGCATCATACGTGTGGTTGAAGACAACGTCCATGATGACCCGGATGCCTCGATCGTGGAGCGCTTGAATCAGTGCCTTCAATTCGACAATTCGCGTCGCCGGGTCATCTGCCGACGAGGCGTATGATCCTTCGACCGCAAAGTAATGAACCGGATCGTAACCCCAGTTATAATTGTCTTCCCCTTCACGTGACTCATTCACCGAGCCGTAGTCAAAGAACGGCATTAATTGGAGATGAGTGATTCCAAGCGAGGTAATATAATCGAGTCCGGTCGGGTAACCGCTCGTGGTCGTCGTACCCGTCTCGGTCATCCCTAAGAACTTCCCACGGTGCGTCGCCCCACTCTCTGGGTGACTCGTCAAATCACGGACGTGCGCCTCATAGATGACCGCCTCTTGTGAAGAATTGAATAGCGGACGTTCTTTGATCCAATGGTCCGGGTTCAAAGATGCCGGATCGAGCAGACATCCTCGTTTCCCATTCACTCCGACGACTTTCGCATACGGATCGAGCGACTCTACTTTTTTCCCATCAATCAGCGCTTCAAATACATAAAATTGACCTTCGAATAAGGCACGGTCGAGTTCGATCACCCACGTCCCCTTCTCAGCCGGCTCGAGCTCGAGTCGTTCAAACTTACGGGCACGGGCTGTTCGATACAACTTGACCGACATCTGTTCCGCTACCGGAGACCAAACTCGTAGTCGAATCTGTTCCCCTTTGAACGTCACCCCTAGGTCTTTCCCGTGATAGGCAACGTGATCTAAGTCTGCATGTGTGTGTTGATCCATTGTACGTTCCATCTCTTCACTCCTTCACTGCTTCAAATCTGCTATCATTATAACAAAACCACACAAAGGATGGATGAAACATGGCAAAAGACAATTCTTTCGATATCGTGTCAGAAATGAATCTTGAAGAAGTAAAGAACGCAATCCAAATTGCGGAAAAGGAAATTTTGAACCGTTATGACTTCAAAGGGTCAAAGAGTGAGATGTCCCTCGACAGTGGCGACCTCGTCCTCATCTCGGATGACGACTATAAACTCGAGCAATTAAAAGACGTCTTGATCACGAAATTGATCAAACGCGGTGTCCCGACGAAAAACCTCGACTATCAAAAAGTAGAGAACGCACTCGGCGGCACGGTTCGCCAACGTGTGAAATTGAAAAGCGGCATCGACAAAGATGACGCGAAGAAAATCAACAACGCCATCAAGGAATCAAAACTAAAAGTCAAATCGCAAATCCAGGACGACCAAATTCGCGTGACAGGTAAGTCGCGTGACGATCTTCAAGCCGTCATGCAACTCGTACGTGAACTTGAATTGTCCGTCGATGCCCAATTTACGAACTTCCGATGAAACTCGCCATCATCAGTGACCCGCACGGTTCGTTTGATGATTTAAAGGCCGTCCTGGATGACGTTCGTCGCGAAACCGAGCATATTCTCTGTCTCGGGGACCTCTACGAATGCCATGTTGGCAAAAAACGACGTCACGAGCGCTTTCATCATGTGGAAGACGTCGTGACGTACGACCCAAATTATGAAGCGTTACTCACATTCCCGAGTCTACGAGGCAATCAGGAAGAGCGAATCGACGAGGTGCTCGTAATCGACCATCCTGTGAAAACACGGATTTCGTTATTGCCGGAACAGACGACTCTCGAGGAAGCACGCTTTTTACATGGACATCAAGTGAAGTGGAATAAAGACTGGGAACCGATGGTCGAGAAAGGAAAATACCCACTCGTCTTCATCGGACACAGTCACATCCCCGGGATTTACCGAAAGGGAACCTCTCTGCCGTGGGAACTCGGGACACCGTTCCATTTGAAGAAAAAACGATATGTCATTAACGTCGGCGCCGTCATCTTCGATCGGGAATGGTGTCTATATGACACGGAAGCCCGAACGGTCACGCGGATGAAAGCATGAATACAAAAAAGGACCTCAATTTTTTTGAGGTCCTTTCGTCTGTCTTACATTTCTTCCGGAGCTTCGACACCGAGTAAACGGAGCCCTTCTGTCAATACGAGCGTCACTGCCTTGACGAGAGCGAGACGCGATTGTTTGCTCGCATCTTCTTCTAGGACGCGGACGTGACCGTAGTACTTGTTGAACGCTTGCGCGAGGTCGAGTACATAGCGGCTGATGATTGATGGTTCGCGGCGTTCATGCGCACGCGTGATGACGTGTGGGAACGCATTGAGCATCGTGACGACACCCCATGAGTAGTCATCGTCTGCACCAGTGAATGGTGACCCGTCATAGTTTCCTTTACGAAGGAGTGAGTTCGCACGAGCGTTCGTGTATTGAACGTAAGGTCCTGTCTCCCCTTCGAACTTGAGCATGCTGTCGAGATCGAACTCGATGTTGTTGATGCGTTCGTTTTTCAAATCGTGGAAGACGACCGCGCCGACACCGACCATGCGGGCAACGTCTTGTGCGTTCGCAAGATCCGGGTTCTTCTGCTCGATGTTCGCCTGCGCTTTCTCGATAGCCTCTTTCAAGACTTCCTCAAGAAGAACGATGCGCCCTTTACGTGTCGACATCTTCTTCCCTTCTTGCAAGATCAAGCCGAACGGCACGTGATGCATGCCATCAACAAAGTCATATCCAAGCTTACGAAGGACCGAGAAGAGTTGTTTGAAATGGAGCGCCTGTTCGCCACCGACGACATAGTTTGCTTGAACGAAGTTGTACGTCTCGTAACGATAGATTGCCGCTGCCAAATCACGTGTCGCGTACAACGTCGCGCCATCTTTTTTCTTGATCAAGCAAGGTGGCAAGTTCTCCTCTTCGAGCGAGACGACCATCGCCCCTTCACTTTCCACTAAGAGGTTTTTCGCTTCTAGCATCTCGACGACGCGTCCCATTTTATCGTTATAGAACGCTTCCCCGTTGAAGCTTTCGAATTTCACTCCAAGAAGGTCATATACTTTCTGGAACTCTTTGAGCGACTCGTCACGGAACCACTGCCAAAGCTCTGTCGCTTCCGCATCACCATCTTCAAGCTTTTTGAACCAAGCACGGCCTTCGTCTTCGAGTTCTGGTTGTGTCTTCGCCTCTTCGTGGAAATGGACGTATAATTTCAAGAGTTCTGCGATTGGATTGGCGCGTACCGCTTCCTCATCGCCCCACTTCTTGTAGGCGACCATCAATTTCCCGAACTGAGTGCCCCAGTCCCCAAGGTGGTTGACGCCGACGACGTCATATCCGTTTTTACGTGCGATTTGGTTGATCGCATTCCCAATCACCGTCGAACGCAAGTGACCCATCGAGAACGGCTTCGCAATGTTTGGTGACGAGAAGTCCGTCACAATCGTTTCATTGCGTGCTTCGTGTGTCGCATATTCCGATTTTTCCTCAAGCACGGTGTTGATGATTTCTTTTGATACGACATCACGGCTCAAGAAGACGTTGACGTAAGGTCCCGCCGCCTCCACTTTCGTGAACAATTCATCGTTCAATTCATTTGCGATATCTGTCGCAATCATGACAGGTGCTTTTCGGTAAGCTTTCGCCAATTGGAAACACGGGAACGCGAGGTCACCGTGCGCCTCGTGTTTTGGCTTCTCAATCAATGCTTCAATTTGGTCAATCGTGAGTTCTTCACCGATGACACGGGATAGTGCTTCTGCATATTTGCGTTCATAACTCATCTGTATGTCCTCCTTCTTCAATAACAACTCATAAAAAAAACGCCCTTTGCATAGATGCAAAGAGACGGGAATTCCCGCGGTACCACTCTTCTTGCCTGCATGATGCAGACCGCTTTATGGTGATAACGGTTCCCTCCGGCTATGCCTACTCTCGTTTCGGATAGCATCTCAAAAGTGCGTTTCGCGACGTTTGTCAGCCCAGGCTCTCACCAATCCCCAGGTCGCTTTGTTGACTAAACCATCGTTACTCTCTTTTTCATCGACTTTCGTCTATGCGGTTGAAAAGCAACTTCATTATAGAGGATATTCCCTGTATACTCAATGCTAGAATTCAAGCATGATAAAAGAAAGGCAGGACTCGCACGAAATCATGACGAATCTTTACTATTATATCTTGAAATGTCCCATGCTAGGAGGGAACACATGAACCACTTTCGCAAGATGTCCATGCTCGGTTGGAGTATATGGAGTGTTTTGTTCTGCTTCACCATCGGATTATTTGCATTGGATGTGCTGCACGCCCCGACCATTGATCCGTTGTCCTTTATTTTAATCTCATTACTCGTCATCATCTTTCAACTCGATTCAATCGAAGTCAAAGGTGTGTACTTCACATTCTCTGAGAGTATCGTATTAATTCTTTTTCTATTCTTTGGATTTGAAACAGCACTCATCGTCAACCAGATTGGATTATTCGTCTTTCAATTCGCCAATTTGAGACCAAAAGTCGCCATACGCCGTTTTCGCTTCACCTATCCGTGGAACGCCATTACGGCATACTTAGAAATTGTCATTCCCGCTACCGTCTATCTCGCCCTCGGTGGGGATACTGGAATCGATTTCTATTCGAAAGAATCATTCATCCCGCTTGCCGGGTTATTTCTTGCCATCTTCTTAAACACCATTTTCCAAAAGTATCAGGTGAGATGGTGGTTCCGCGTTGATATCGGGTTGAGTGACTTTTTGAAGATCGCCTTCTACACATACGTCGTCAGTTTGATTTTCATCTTAGCCGCAGCATTCTTCCGAGAGACGAATTTACTTGTCGTGAGCAGTATCGCGGCAGCACTGACCTTCTTCATCAAACGACTTCTCATTCAAAAGGGACGACAGGATGCGTATAAATCTCTGATTGAACAGTACGACGAAGCGAAAGAAGCCGTCTCTTTGTCTCAGAGCGAAGCGCAAGCCATTGAAGTCTTTTTAAGTCAATGCGAACAATTGAACCATTACGATGAAGGATATATCGAGTTCAAGCTATTCAATCGCACACTCTATTTCGACTTGAAAACACGTCAACCGATTGATCGCCCCATCGTATTTGCGCTACTGGATATCAGTCAACCTGTCGAGCCTGTCCTTGACTACGAGATGCGATTTGAGTGGGATGCTTCATTGTCTGACGCTTTCCATGACGACTACCATAGCTTCGTCTCAATTCGTTCGGAAGAAATCGAGGGAATCCGAACATGGATCGTGATGACAGGAGAACCTGTATATGGGTATCCGAAGATTATCCAACAAGAAATCCTCAAGTTGCTCAAGTCGTTCAACCGGACCATCAGCCGTTGTCATGAACGAGATCGTCTGTATACCGAGAGCCGGACGGATAGTTTGACTCTCCTCGCCAATGCCCGCGCCTTCTACGAATACGGGATTCAACAAATATCCGACATCTCGATGTATCCGATCTCGGTCGCCATGCTCGACATCGATTTCTTTAAAAAAATCAATGATACGTATGGCCATCAAGTCGGTGACCAAGTGTTGCAGGAATTTGGTCGACGTATCCGGCAAGCCCTTCGCGCTGATGACTTTGCCGCCCGTTATGGTGGGGAAGAGTTTATCTTGCTTCTCAATCATTGTGACATGTCTCAAGCCGTTGACATTGCAGAAAGAATTCGCCAGCAAATCGAAGCGAAACCGTTCCTTGTCGATCATCATGAGATTTCTGTGACTGCGTCCATCGGGATCGATACAATCGATGCGTTTGGAAATAAGCGATTAGACGATACGATTCGAAACGCGGACCGTGCGCTATATGTCGGTGGGAAATACGCGGGACGTAACCGTGTGGCGCACTTCAACAATTTAACGACGTAAACTCCCCTTTCTCACATCGAATTGGGGAGTTTTTAAGTTGACAAGCAGATTTGAAACAGGTACGTTAGGGAACGTGTTTACTAATTGGATAGATTCACTTTTTATCGAGAGAGACGGAGGGACTGGCCCTGAGAAGTCTCGGCAGCGGGGAACCTGTGCCAAATCCAGCGGGCGTATTGCTCGAAAGATGAAAAGGGTATTTCGCACGAAGGACCTTTTTCTCAGAAAAGGGTCCTTCTTATTTTTTAGTGAGGTGATTATTTTGGAACAACCAACAGCAAACAAATGGGCACTCTTGCCGTTACTCGTCTTCTTACTTTTCTTCATCGGGGCGGGTGTCTATTACGGAGACTTTTATAAGTTTCCGGTACTCGTCGCAGCCATCATCGCCTTGATGGTTGCGGCATTCATGACAAAAGGAAGTGCCACCCAAACCGTAGAGCGCATCGCGCAAGGAGCCGGCAATCCGGGCATCATCATCATGATTTTCATTTTCTTACTGGCTGGCGCCTTTTCAACGGTAGCGGAAGCCATCGGGGCAATCGATGCAACGGTCAACGCCGCCTTGACTCTATTACCACCTTCGCTTCTCTTGAGCGGACTCTTCGTCATCGCCGCCTTCATTTCAATGGCGATGGGAACGTCGACGGGTACAATTGCGGCACTTGCACCGATCGCCCTCGGTATCCATGAAGAGAGTGGCGTCAATGTCGCCATCGCTGCCGCAGCCGTTGTCGGAGGGGCGATGTTCGGGGACAATCTCTCGTTCATCTCAGACACGACCATCGCTGCCGTCCGGACGCAACGAACGAACATGCGTGATAAATTCCGCACGAATTTCTGGATCGTGTTACCGGCCGCCATCATCACGACGGTTTTACTCGCCGTCTTGTCAAATGGGGAGTCAACGGTCGATGTCGCCGCATTCGAATGGTACAAACTGATTCCGTATCTTGCCGTCATCGGACTCGCATTGACAGGATTAAACGTCATTTTGGTTCTGTTAGGTGGCATCACGCTCACCGGCATCATCGGTCTCCTAGATGGAAGCCTATCCGTCACGGCGTTTGTGACAGCTATTGCGGACGGGATGATTGGCATGGCCGAAATTTCATTCCTGACATTACTCATGGGTGGACTCGTCGGTCTCATCTCACACAACGGCGGACTCACGTATTTACGTGACGCGTTGACATCTCGTATTCAAAAACGTGCCGGTGCCGAATGGAGCATCGCCGGACTTGTCAGTGCGACAAACGTAGCGACGGCGAACAATACGATTTCCATTCTCGTAGCCGGTCCACTTGCAGCGAACATCGCGGACGAGTATGACATCGAACGGAAGAAATCAGCAAGCGTACTCGACATCTTCTCATGTGGGGTACAAGGGATTCTTCCGTACGGAGCTCAATTACTCATCGCTGCAGAATTGACGAAGACCGCATCGCCGGACCTCGTCCCGTTCATGTTCTATCCGTTCCTACTCTTTATTTGTGGAGGAATCGCCATCGCATTCAATTTCCCACGTTTTAAAAAACAGTCATAAGTGAAAACACCCCTTGTTCAAAGGGGTGTTTGTCGTTTCGTGACCATCTCTTGTTTCAACCGCTCGTTCCGTTTCTTGAAAGCGCGTCGTTTGAGCACTTCTTCTAGACCCCGGCTGATGGCCCATAATGCGACCAAAAGTAGACCGAGCATCGATAAACGAAATGGACTTTGGATAAATTCCTCCCACTGGTCCCCGATGACAGAGAAAATCACGACGACGAGCAGTTTCCCGAATCCTGCCGCCATGATGAACGTACGGAGCGGCATCTGAATGAGCGCCAATAAATACGTGATCAAACTGACCGGGATGAACGGGAGAGAATACAAGAATCCGAGCGAGATCGGACTCATATGATTGATTCGTTCCAACCAATAGATCGCCGCCTTATGTTTTTCGAGCCAGCGCGTCATCGGTTTGCGGAAAACGTAACGGACAGCCGCAAAAACGACGATGGTTCCAAGAAGGTTCCCGATCCAGGATAAGAGAACGCCTAACAGAAAGCCGTATGTCGCTGCATTGGCAGAGATGATTAAGACGAGTGGTAAAAATGGAAAAATCGCTTCTAAAAACGGTGCACCGAGTCCAGCCCATGGACCACCAGGCAAACCTTGAAGCCATTCAATCAATTGGATGATGTACTGTTGGAGAGAATTAAGCATAGTCGTTCCACCTTCAACTTTCGTTACTACTCTATTACCCGAATTCGATTTACAAGACGCATCTCCCTGCATTCGTCAAAAAAAATTAAAAACCATTTGCGAAAATTCGTCGTGATATTTATCATATAATAATGGACTTGTGGTTGCAGGCAAGTCTATTCGTCGAACGACACAACCCAACGTTCGTTTTCCTGCAAAAAACTGAACACAGGGGAGCAACACAACATGGAAACAAAACCAATGCGGGTCTTGCTGTACTATAAGTACGTCAACATCGAAGACCCAGAAACACTCACGCAAGAACATTTGAAGTATTGTAAGGACCTCGGCATCAAAGGACGCATCTTGATTTCCTCCGAAGGAATCAACGGGACGTGCTCTGGTACTTGGGAGCAAACCGAGCAGTACATGAATGACTTGAAAGCAAACCCTCTCTTCAGCGATATCGAGTTCAAAATCGATGAAGTCGAAGAGCATGCCTTCAAGAAAATTTTTGTCCGTCACAAGAAAGAGCTCGTGACGTGGCGCTTTGATGGCGAGTTTGATGTACCGAAACAACACGGTGCATACCTCGAACCAGCAGAATGGAAAGAGATGATGAATCGTGATGATGTCGTCATCCTCGACGTTCGTAACAACTACGAGTACGAACTTGGTCACTTTAAAAATGCGATCAAAATCGATGTAGAGGCTTCACGTTACATGCCGGAATGGCTCGAAGAGAACAAGGACCTCTACGAAGGGAAAACACTTCTCACGTACTGTACCGGTGGCGTCCGTTGCGAGAAATTTACAGCATATATGCGTGACCAAGGTCACGACAACATCTTCCACCTAAAAGGTGGCGTCGCAATGTATGGTAAAGATGAAGCGACAAAAGGAGAGGACTGGGAAGGCGAGCTCTATGTCTTTGACGAGCGAATCAATGTCCCGGTTAACTCCGTGAACCCATCTGTCGTCTCACACTGTATGCACTGTGGGACAGAGACGGTTCGTTACGTTAATTGTGCCAACCCGGAGTGCAATGCACAGCATTTCTGTTGTGAAGAGTGTGAACCGAAACAAATGCGTTCATGCTCGAAGGAGTGTCAAGAACACCCACGCAACCGTTATATCATCGATAACATTGCAGAGAAACTTCAGGAGACTGAAGGAGTAGTCGGGTAACAAAAATCGACCAGAAGATGTCTTGGAGAACGTGTCCAAGACATCTTTTTTTGACGAAATCTTAACGTCTAGCTTGCGCCTCTTTCGGGTATAGTGAAGATACTATGTCAGACAGGAAGTGAATGCACGCATGTTTAACGAACCTTTACTCGCTGCGATTCTCGCTTGGTTTATCGCCCAAGCGGCTAAGCTCGTAACTGAACTCATTAAAACAAGAGATTTTGAAATTGAAATCATGTTCGCTTCAGGAGGCATGCCAAGTTCGCACTCGTCTACCGTCGTCGCACTCGCTACCGCGATTGGGCGAATGGAAGGCATTGACTCGAGTCTATTCGCTCTCGCTGTCGTCTTTGCCACTATCGTCATGTATGATGCGACCGGAGTTCGGCAGGCGGTCGGTTTCCAAGCACGGCTCTTGAACGATTATTTCAAAGGAATTAAACATGAGACCCCACTCTTGAATGAACTCGTCGGCCATACGCCGTTCCAAGTCATTGTCGGAGCGTTACTCGGTCTCGTCGTCGGACTGTTTTTCCCAATGTAATCGCAGAAGGTATGTCATTTCTCACACTCTTGATTCTTTTTGTGAAGTTTCACAAAGAAGACGGTATACTCAAGAGAGAGGAGGAATCGACATGCCTTTTTTGCAGAAATCTTATGAGTCTCTCGATACACTCGCCGAAGCGATTGGTCAAGCGATTCGAGCACCGATCACGATTGAGAATCGCCACCACCAGTTGCTCGCCTATAGTACACATCCGGATTCGACCGACCCGGCCAGGATTGCGACCATCATCGGGCGTCGTGTCCCAGAAGCTGTCATCGAAGACCTATGGGAGAGTGGTATTTTACAAGAAGTCATCGACCAAAATGAACCGGTCGTCATCCCGGCCCGTCTCGCCGTCGGTCTTGGGGAACGCGCCGCAATCGTCATCAAACAACATGATGAAGTACTCGGCTATATTTGGAGCTTAGCTCGGACAAATCCGTTCAGTACTCAAGAATTAGCCATCTTGCAAGAAGGGGCGACCATCGCCAAAAAGCTGCTTATGACCATCGCGATGCACGAGCGACGAATCAGCGCCGAGCTCGAACGCTTCTTATTAGATGTCCTCGCTTCTCCGACCCTGACGGATGCGAATCGCGAACGATTGAACGAACTTGCTCCGATTGCCGTCGCCAGTCGGTTGACGGTCATCGAATGTGCTCAACCGATCACCCCTCAACTTGCGGAACGCCTTCACTATGTGCTTGCGACGCAAGAGTCAATTGAAGTCGTTTTACATGCCATCGACGGTCAGCAGCTACTCGTCTGGCATTATATGAAGTCTGAACTCTCCGATGAAGAGACTGTACTCATAGCCTGGGCGGAACGGTTCGAACAATTGCTTCAAGACAAGTTCAGCGAATCCGAACCACGTCTTGGCATCAGCCGGCGTTTTTTCGAAAGTGACATGTTATATGCCGCAGCCGAAGAAGCGCGACGGGTTACCACGCTGCGTCGCAAGTTCCCGCTCGAACTATCGACTTCCCGTGCCTTCGAGCAGATCGGCATTTATCAACTCGTCCCGGAACTCGCTCGACGTATCGGACTCCGACTGGAGACCCACCCGACAGTCGAACGGTTGCAGCATTATGATTCATCCCATCAGACCGAACTCGTGAAGACGCTCGAATGGTATTTTTATTTTGATGGGAACGTCAAACGAGTCGCCGCTCATCTTCATATTCATCCGAATACCGTTCTGTACCGGATTCGCCGCATCGAAGAGTTGACGAATATCACACAAGTTTCCTTACCAGAAAGATCCATGATTTATTTAGCCATTAAGGCTGGTCAATATCGATTAGAAGACTAGACGCTCACTTTGTGATTTTTCACAAAGTGAGCGTCTTCGTTTTTAGAATCCATGCTAAAGACAGCGTTTTCAAATGGGTCTATACTAGGGGTGTGAACAAATTGTGTCAACGGAATGAAAGGGGAATGTTCCATGAAAATCGGGGTATTAAAAGAGATTAAAAACAATGAAAATCGGGTGGCCTTAACACCGATGGGTGCATTTATGTTAACGGAGCTTGGTCATGATGTATTCGTCGAAACGAATGCCGGTCTCGGTAGCGGATTCACGAATATGGAATATATTGATGCCGGTGCAACGATTCTTGAAACGGCGAAAGAAGTTTGGGAAGGCGTCGAACTCGCTCTCAAAGTAAAAGAACCACAGCCGTCTGAGTATCAATACTTCCGTCCTGACTTGACGCTCTTCACCTATTTACACCTTGCGGCAGAGCCAGAATTAACGAAAGCGCTCGTCGATTCTGGGATTACAGCCATCGCCTACGAGACAGTAGAAGTGGATCGCACGTTACCACTCCTCACACCGATGAGTGAAGTGGCAGGACGTATGGCTGCGCAAATCGGAGCTCAAATCCTTGAAAAACCACATGGTGGAAAAGGAATCTTGATGTCTGGTCTCCCAGGCGTGCCTCGTGCGAACGTCACGGTCATCGGAGGCGGTGTCGTTGGAATGAATGCAGCTCGAATCGCAATTGGTCTTGGGGCGAGCGTGACGTTGATGGATATTAGCCCGGCTCGTCTTCGTCAAATCGACGACTTGTTCGGAAACACAATCAATACGTTGATCTCAAATAAATATAACATTGCGAAACAAGTGGCTGAGAGTGACCTTGTGATTGGTGCCGTGCTCATCCCAGGAGCAAAAGCACCAAAACTCGTCACGGAAGAAATGGTACAGCGCATGTCGCCTGGTTCGGTCATCGTCGACGTCGCCATCGACCAAGGTGGGATTTGTGAGACGATCGATCATATCACGACGCATGATGCGCCAACGTATGAGCGTTATGGCGTGCAACACTACGCCGTCGCTAACATGCCAGGTGCCGTGCCACGCACTTCGACAATGGGTCTGACAAACGCGACGATGCCATATATCATCGAGTGTGCGCAAAAAGGCGTATTCCCAGCACTTCTTGAAAACGAGGCACTTCTCAAAGGCCTAAACGTCATCAACGGAACGGTCACGTATGAAGCGGTTGCACGTGATTTGGAATATCCGTTCGTTCCGGCCCATGAGGCGGTCTCAAAACAAACACAAGCTTAACCTTTAAGACGATGAGATGCCCGTTCTCATCGTCTTTTTCTATATCAAAAAAAGAAGAAACCGAACACCATCGTCCGATTCCTTCTTTTATTATGCGTTATGCGTTCTCAACGGCGATATCTTCCCCGATGATTTTCACTTCCGGCTCTAATTCCACTTCAAATTTCTCTTTAACGGTCGCCTGGACATGACGGATGAGTGAAATGTACTCTGTCGCCGTCGCCTCATCGATATTGACGATAAACCCAGCATGCTTGAGCGAGACTTCCGCTCCTCCGATGCGTTTGCCTTGCAGTCCAGAGTCTTGAATCAACTTGCCGGCAAAATAGCCAGGCGGACGTTTGAACACACTACCACACGAAGGGTATTCAAGCGGTTGTTTCGATTCACGTTTATACGTCAAGTCGTCCATGACTTCTTTGATCAATTCATAGTTTTTCGGTTCTAGTTCGAACGTTGCCTCGAGTACGATCAAGCCCTCTTTTGAGACACGGCTCGTTCGATAGTCAAGATCGAGTTCGTCTTTAGATAAATGAAGTACTTGACCATCCTGCGTCAATACCGTCGCAGATGTGATGACGTCTTTCGTTTCTCCGCCGTATGCACCTGCGTTCATGTAGACGGCACCACCGACCGTCCCAGGGATCCCACATGCGAACTCGAGGCCCGATAATCCCTCTGCCAGTGCTTGACGTGAGACGTCGATAATCGCTGCTCCTGCCTGGGCAATTATTTGATTCCCTTCCCGACAAATCGAGTCGAGTTCATTCAAGTTCAAAACGATTCCACGGATGCCGCCATCGCGGACGATCAAGTTAGAACCGAAGCCAAGAATCATAAACGGCATCGCTTCTTGGTGGGCCAGTTTTAAGACGGCCTGCACTTCTTCGTACGTGTGTGGAGCCACGAAGTAATCTGCTTTGCCCCCTAGTTTTGTATACGTGTGTGCCGACAATGGCTCGTCTTGAAGGACGCGCTCGGCCGGAATGATCATTTGAAGTTGCTGTAAAAAGCTCATGCGTTCACTCAATCCTTTATGTTCTATTTAATCAGTGTCTCGGTCCCACTTCATTCGTTCCGAGCACGTCACTGAATGGTTTCAGTACGAATCACAGTATACAAATGATTATTGGACGTGACAAGCAACGTTTTTCTTACAAATTCATGATTAGTTTATAGCAATAGTGATGTCGCAATGGCAACAATGATCGGAATTGTAAAGTTATCCCAATCTCGATATGAAATCGCTTCAGTTAGTGTAGCGATTATGGAAATGATAAACCCATATGTTACCACTTGCCAAAGGACGACATCATTCCACAAAAACAATAAAAATAAGACAGCATATGAGCTTAGAAACATGGCAATGCTTCCTTGGAAAGAACGCTTTTGTCCATATAAATCATAGATGACCGTCCCATATTTGCGTCCGATGAGTGCAGCCATTCCATCCCCCCAGGCGAGCACGAGTGATCCGGCTAAAAATGCGATCGGCTCGGACTCGAAGAAGAAGTATAAGATAATGAGCAATGCAATCGGATAGTATACAGTCCCGAATGATTTTCGTTCCGTTTGATGCACCGGTGACGGGCTTTTATATAACAGGACCGCATTCGCAAATGTGAAGAAAATGAGCGGGACTGCCGCGACGTACCATGAATCCATTAACCAAACTGCCAATAACGACCAATGCCCGACTGCGATATGTACACTTTTTCGAATCGTTTCATCCGTCCATCCCAGACGCTTCCCGACGTGTTCGAGACCCACGAGAAACACGAGGACGACTACAATGGAAAGAATCGAACTAATCCATTCATTCATTGCTTGACCACCTTCATATATAGAGTGTGTATGATACCGTCATTATACCTTAATCAGTGCCCATCCTAGCTTACTTTTCAAACATTTGGTAGAATGAGGTCAAATGACTGTATAGCCAACGTACGCTGTTGGCGATAGAAAGGGTGGCCGTATGCGCGACGCAACTTCAATTCAAACTTTGGCAGATTGCCTTCATTTTATGCAGGTCGGAGAAATCGAGCGAGCCATCGCCCTCTTCCCTGAAGACGTGCGTGAACATTTCCCAAAAGAGCTTCGAAAAATCCACTTGTTTCATATTGAAAAGAACGGCTTGTCGATTAACCAAATCGTCGCTCTCGCTAACGCACTGACCGGAGAGCATCTCTCTGCGACGACGATTCAAAACTGGACGAAGCGTGAAGTTCGTAAAATCATCGGTGTCCCACGAATCGGTAAAAAGTATTCCTTGCATCAAGCGGCAATCATTTATCTCCTTGATGACTTGAAACACCTTTTTTCCCTCGAAGAGACGAGTTCCTTGTTGGCGCTCATCTTCAACAACCCTGACCGGGACGAAGACGACTTCATCAAACCGATTGATTTTTATCGACTTTACGCGGAGTATGCGAAGTCAACAAGCCCGATCGACCTTCTCGATACACGGGCGAAGCGTTCGCTCGAAAAGATGAACTATGAACATCCAAATATCATTCACGTCTTGAAGCTTTGTCTATACGCACATCGGGTGACGACACTCGAACTCGAGGCCAAGCACTATTTGAACCGTTTCATTTGATGAGACGGTTTTTTCGTATCAAAAAACACCGGTCTCTTGACCGGTGCTCGTCATCGTTATGAGACAGATGCTGCGAGCGGCATCCGTGATTTGACCGTTAACGTCTTTAAGACGGAAAGGAGTTCGAACATCGATAACTGATCGGCTTCTTTCGTTAAGCAGAACGTATCGTCTTCTTGTTTCCGTAGTTCCGCGACAAGTTTACCTGCTTTGTCGCGAACGCTAAACTTGTGACGTTCCACATCATATTGAATCGTGAAGAGTCCGCGTTCATAGACGTTGTACTCACACTTTTTCCCGAATAACGAGAACTTGTCTTTCAATTGACCAATCGCCTGTCCATCATGGTTCATCACGACCCATTTTTGGCAGTTTGGGATGTATTTCCCATGAGCGATCTGTCGTCCAGACAAATTGTGCACTTGGACACTGCCTTCCGCGTCGCGGTGAACAGATCCGATCGCATCATTTGTCTCGTCATAAATGGTCGCCTCACCTTGTGTAAAGACGCAACCTTTTACATAAATTAATTTGCGCACCGCTTTTTCCTCCTAGCACGTTCCAACCGTGATTGTTTGTATGTGTACGGTCGGGTATTACTGAAAACCCCAATCGTTTCTCTGTGTAGTTTTTATCTCGTTTCAACTACTACATATTTCATATGACGAAGATGATTATTGCATCGTTTAAAGAAAAAGACAACCCTTTTTTTTCGACATCATTTGGATTCTGTCGAACTTGTGAACAAGCCTATTCTCATCGCTTATATCCCGCTTCTTTTAAGAGTTCTTCAAGCTCCATTCTTGCAATCAGACGAACTTGATTTGGCGCTGCCAATTCGTATGCGCTGTCCGTGAAATTCGAGTTCGTCACGACCCAGCCTTCGTGTGCTTGATAATAGGGAACGGCCGCTGCAATTTGTTGAACCGCTTCGAGTCCGACCGTCTTTTCATAACGCTTTGCTTGAACGGCAATCGACCATCCATCCGGTGTCTCCAATAACAAGTCAGCACCAAAGTCACGTGATGCTGGAGTCACCGTGACCGTGTAACCAAGCGCGGTGAACACTTCCTCTAAAAATAATTCAAACTCCCGACCATCCATCCGATCAATGCGGTCGATGGTCGACAGCCTTACTTTCCATATAAACCATGCAATTCCAAGCAAGAGAAGCAGTACGCTGCTCCAAAGCGGTGCCTCGAACCACCATAAACATATGGCACCGATGATCCCAATGAGTAATCCAATCATGCTCATCTTTCCTTTCCAATTCCTCTCCCTCACTTTACCGTTTTGAGGGCAGGAAATGAAAGGGGGATCTGTCGAATGATATAGAAGATGTGCTCGTCTGACACCGCGAAGGAGGGATGACTGTTCATGGAGAATCATGCCAATCTCCAAAGTGAGTTACTACATGCATTACCTTACGGAGTTGCGTTAATACAGAAAGATGGAACAATCGTTCAGGCAAACCGTCCGTTTCTCGAGCAGTTTCCTGAGAATCTACAGAGACGTTCGAACCTTTTCCATATGGTCAATCAGTCACCGATTACGATGGAATTGTCTCGTCGGATGGAACAAGGACTGCCTTGGATGTATGAACTGCCAACGATGCGAGTACACGCCATTCCGTGGGAAAATCAATATATCCTCTCCATTGAGCCATTGCCCCATGATACACGCGTGACGATTCAACACAACGCTTTTGAGGCGATGATGCATACTGAACTCGACATGGCGATGATCATGACGGATGCGAATCTGTTGATTACTCGTTTCAATCAGGGGGCCACGGAACTGTTTGGCTATGCGCCCCATGAAGTGCTTTACGAAATGACACCGTTCGCTTTATTTGAATCGAGAGAATTAAGTGAAAAGCGCTCTGCTTATCAAGACGAGACGGAACGGTTGCTATCGTTCGAACAAATGTTGCGCCTCGCACTCGACAAAGGAGACCGGGAATGGAAGTTTCAATGTAAAGATCGGACACATTTCATCGGCAAATTGTTCATGCATCCCGTTTATGAGCAAGAGCAACTCATCGGCTTCTTTTTCTTCGTATTTGATGTGAGTTCCGAGATTGAGTTGAAACGTGAGCTCCGTTATAAGGAACAGCGTTATCGCATGTTTGCCGAATCGGTCATCGAAGCCGTTCTGTTCCATGAAGATGGGATGATTCTCGATGCGAACAAGGCGGCGGAATCCATCTTTAAAATCCCTGCAGAGCAAATGATGGGACGCCAGACTATCGAGTTTATCGCGGAAGGGTACCGGGCCGATGTGTTGCGACGCATTCGCAATCACATTCAAACGCCATACGAAGTGATTGGTCGTCGGCAAGATGGAACGTTCTTAGAACTAGAGGTGTATCCGAAAGAAGTGACGTATCAAGGGCAAACGTTACGAGTCGCGGTCATGCGTGATATCAGCGACCGTAAAAAAGTAGAGCGTATGCTCGAACGTGAAAAAAATGCCATCGCCCGTCAGCGCGATATCATCCAGTCAATCTTACAAGCATCGAATGAAGCGTTCGTTTTGACCGAATCGAACGGGAGTGTCTTGTTCATGAACGTCCACGCAAGACGACTCATGGACTTACCGGGCATCGCTCCAAATAAAATTCAGGAGCGTATCCCGCTCCTCTCCACGTTCCGTCCTCGTGACAGGAGCGAGATGCTACGAAAGATGGATCAACTTCTCGATGGGACAGCGCGTGAAGTATCGATGCGTTTCTCCATCCCACAGCCAAACGATCGAGATGAAGAATACTATGAGATGTATGGAACGACGATGGATACAAAACGACAAATCGGTATGGATAGTGGATTCTTGTTTGTGTTCCGTAACCGAACTGAAGAAGAGCGTATGGACCAGATTAAGAATGAACTGGTGAGCACGGTCTCACATGAACTGAGAACTCCTCTTTCCTCATTATCGGGATATATCGAATTGATGCTCGCTCGGGATTTGACTCCTGAAAAACGGGAGCGCTTCTTGAAGACGATGTCGCGGGAAGCGAAACGATTGACCGCCCTACTCAACGACTTTTTGGACATCCAACGCATGGAAGATGGTCACCAAGAATATAAACAAGATCATTTCGCTTTGAATGAACTTGTCTTAGAAGTGATTGAACGCTTCCGCGAAACGAGTGATCATACCATTCATTTCGATAATGCGGATGATGACTTGCATCTCGTTGCCGACCGAGATCGCATCGAGCAAGTTCTCGTCAACTTGATTTCAAATGCGATCAAGTATTCCCCGAATAGACAGGAAATCGAAGTACGGGTCCGACAAGACCACAATCAAGCGCATGTATCTATTCGTGATTTCGGTATCGGGATTCCGGAGCACGCCTTCGAAAAATTATTCACAAAATTTTATCGGGTCGATAATTCGGATACACGTAAAATTGGTGGAACCGGTCTTGGTTTGTCGATTTGTAAAGAAATTATCGAATCACATGGTGGAAGCATCGAAGTGGAATCGACTGTCGGAAAAGGGTCGACTTTCACATTCACATTAGATTTAGCGGAGGAAACGTCATGAACAATTACGCCTTTACCGGGTTCCCTGGTTTTTTAGCAGGAAAATTAATTGAACACCTCGCTTCGTTACCGCATCAAATCGGAGTCATCTACGCCTTGCATCTTCCGAACCAACAACGTGATGCAGAAGAGCTACGAGATACGCTACTGTCAACGACGTCGCTTGCACCGCACCAGCTCGTCCTTGTTGAAGCAGACATCACGTTACCCGAAGTGATTCTCGACCCGATTATGCGGTCTGTCATTGAACGCGATGTACATTACATTTTCCATCTCGCCGCCGCATATGACTTGAGTATTCCTTATGACATCGGTTATCGCGTCAATATACTCGGAACCAAACATGTGACCGCGTTCGCCAAACGCTCGAAACAATTGAAGCGTTATGTGTACTTCAGTACCGCCTATATCGCCGGACGTCGCCGTGGGACGGTTTATGAAAATGAATTATGGCATCGGGTCCAGTTTAAAAATCATTATGAGGCGACTAAATATGAAGCAGAGGCACTCGTTTCAAGAGAAATGGGTGGCATGCCAATCACTGTCATTCGTCCTGGGATCGTAATCGGACATAGTCGCACGGGCGAAACGAAAAAGTTCGACGGTGTCTATTTCGTCTTACAATTGATGACACAACTCCAGCAGATGCGACCACTCCCTTACATCGGGCGGGCGAATGTTGAGGTAAACCTCGTTCCGTACGATTATGTAGTAGAAGCGACCGCTTTCCTAGCTCATTCTCCAAACGGCCTGAAGCGGACATTTCATTTGACGGACCCATTCCCACATGGCGCACGAGAGGTATATCGTATGTTGCATGAGACGATGTTTCAGCGTTCTCCTCGCGGAACCGTTCCTCATGCCGTTGCTGACGCGGCATTTACTGCTTGGAATGGTGCCAAGCGACTTGAGGTTCCTCACGAACTATTGGAGTACTTTAAACATCCTGTTCACTTTGACACGACACAAACGATACGGGCACTCGACGGAACGGGCATCGTATGTCCAGACCTCCAGGATTACCTCCCTGAGATTGTCCATTATTATATGGCACACAAAAAGCCCTGATTCGTCAGGGCTTCAACTATGATTGAAATTAAATGAACAAGTATACGCCGTGAATCATCGTACACTTGTTTATATCTCATCCGCGTCGTTACGAGACACCGCTTGATCGTGAAGCAGACGCTCGAGGACGAGGATATAGACCAATGCCACAAGGAGCCCTACGATACCAGGAAGAACCGCAACGATCGCATCCTCCAAGTATGCAGTTGGAATCAGGTAAACCAATAGCGACTTCACACCATACATCAACATCAACGAGGAGAGTAACACAAGCGTTACCGCTCGTTTCGACACATCCCCGAAGAACGGGCGCCCTGTCTTCTCACCTTTTGTCATACCGAGCCAAGATAACAAGTCCAAATCCTCCTTTATCGATTCATTCCCTAACCCATTATATACCAATTATTGCATACGATGAAGACCATCAAAAATCTGTGTCGCTCTTGACTACGATACCTCAAAAAAGGCTGCAACTCCTTCATGAGGAATGCAGCCTACAATACATGTTCAACCAATCAAAATCTTCTCTTTCGGATAGCGAATCTTCCGGTCGGCTTGACGTGCGACGGTAAAGAGAATGGTCAACGATCCGACACGTCCGAGAAGCATCATGAACATGATCAGCCCCTTCCCGGCATCATTCAATTCCGCTGTGATGCCGAGCGATAACCCTACTGTCCCAAACGCCGAGACCGTCTCGAATAGAATGGCAGTCGCCGGAATGTGGCCGTTCGACAAAATGACGAGTGTCGTGATCATCATAATGAACAAGAAACTTGAGATGGCGACGACGTATGCCTTTTTGATTTGAAACGCATCAATCGTGCGCTCCATGATGACCGTTTCTTTCTTACCTGCGATGAAGGCCCACATATCCGCAAAGATAACGGCAAGCGTCGTCACTTTGATCCCCGACCCGGTCGAAGCCGCTCCTGCCCCGATATACATCAGAATCAAAATCAAACCGATCGAGGCTGGAGCCATGGTCGCGATATCAATGGAATTGAAGCCGGCCGTCCTTGTCGTCACGGCTTGGAAGAACGTCACATGTAACGCCTCACCGAGGGATCGACCATACAATACCCCTTCATTCGATAGCCATTCAAACATCATGAGGACGAACCAAGCGACACCATTGATGACCAAGAGTGACAAAATCATGATTTTTGAATGGAGGGCGAGACGTTTCCAGCCTCTCACTTCCGTGGCATCGGCAATCGTCGTGAATCCAAGACCTCCAATCATAATCATGAGGGCGATGGTCACAATGATGGCCGTGTTCTGCTCAAATGACATGAGACTGTCTGGAAATAATGCGAATCCCGCATTATTAAAGGCAGACACTGCATGGAAGAAACCGTAATAAAGTGCTGTTCCAAAAGAATAGTTCTCTGTACTAAACAACTCGAACGTCAAAAACAACATCCCGATAAACTGCACGATGACTGTCGTGAAGACGATGTTCCGAACGAGACGAACTGTCCCCCCCGGTCCAGCTAAATTCAATGATTCTTGTAACAAAATTCGTTGTTTTAATCCGATTTTCTTCCCTAGTACACTTAACAACATCAAGGCGATTGTCATAAACCCAAGACCCCCGATTTGGATGAGGGCGACAATGACCAATTCACCAAACAGGGTAAACGAGGAGCCGATGTCGACTGTCGATAGTCCAGTGACCGTTCCGGCAGACGTTGCGATAAACAAACAATCAATCCAAGAAACCGATTCTTCTTGCGCAAATGGCATATATAAAAGAGTGGCTCCAATAAAAATCGCCAGTAAAAATCCTCCCGCGATAAAACGCGCAGGTTTTTCAAATACGACTCGGTAAAGCACCTCGATTCGTTTCAAGCGCAACTCACGCGCTGACAATCTATGTCGCATCACGACATCCCCTTCACTTCTATTATTCTAAGCCCCATGTTACTCCTCGCTTTTATAAATGCCAACAAGAAAATGTATCTCTAACGCTTTCTTCGATTTTTTGGTATTATGGGAGATAGACTTTAAGAATGTTGAGGAGGTTGAATGAAACCGTGGACCCTAGTACGGTAGATCATTCGATAGAGGATGTCTCACGAAGGTTGGAGCGCCAGTCACAATGTATGCCCGCTCACCTTTATTTTCAGCTAGAAGAGTTACTCAATTGGTCACTCGAGCAAGAAGTCGTGAATCAATTGTACGCATTGTTAAAAAAATACGACGTATTAACCGATATAGAGCGTGAAGAACGAAATATCAGCATTCAAATGCTGATTGATGAAAACGGCGCTTAATCATCGGGAACGCATGTTGCGGGAGACGAGTGGCGTCTCTCGCTTTTTTTGTCCTGATTTATTTCGGAAAGGTGGAAAACAAAGACATGGATGTCGTTACGTTAGTCGGACTCATACTCGGGTTCCTCACCCTCGTCGGTGGAATGCTATTAAAAGGAGCAGGTGTTGCGCCGCTGATCAACCCTGCCGCAATGGTTATCATTTTCGTCGGTACAGCCGCGGCTGTCAGTATCGCTGTATCGAAGGAACAACTTCAGAATGTTCCAAAACTGTTTAAAATCTTGTTCAAAAAACAAGAACTCCCAAGCAAGTCCGGATTGCTCACGCAATTCGTCGACTTGTCGACCCAAGCCCGAAAAGAGGGACTCCTCTCCCTCGAAACGGCACTTGAACAAGTCGAAGAACCATTTTTACGCCAAGGCATGATGATGGTCATCGACGGTCAACCTTCCGAATATATTGCGGAAGTCATGTCACGCGACATCGAAAATATGGAACAGCGTCATAAAGCAAACGCCGATATCTTCACTCAAGCCGGGACATATGCCCCGACACTTGGGGTACTCGGAGCCGTTATCGGATTGATTGCTGCCTTGAAAGACTTATCTGATATCGAAAAGCTCGGACATGCCATTTCTGCGGCCTTCGTCGCGACACTTTTCGGGATTTTTACCGGATATGTGCTTTGGTTCCCGTTTGCAAACAAGTTGAAGCAGTATTCGAAGAGTGAAGTCATCATCAAGGAAATGATGATTGAAGGGATTTTATCGATTCAAAGTGGTGAATCTCCAAAAACGCTAGAAGATAAACTGTCTGTGTATTTGTCTCCAAAGGAGCGAGCTGACTATGAAGCGCAAAAAGAAGCATGATCATGAAGAACATATTCCCGAAGGCTGGCTGATTCCTTACGCCGACTTGTTGACACTGTTGCTCGCGCTTTTCATCGTACTATTCGCATCGAGTAACATCGACCAGACAAAGCTTGAGAAAATGTCACAGTCTTTCAACCAGGTGTTCTCTGGAGGCGTCAGCGTCTTTCAAGCTTCGACTGCCTCAAACAGTGACATCAGTCGCACAGACAAAACCAATACGACCGCCAACCCACGGACGTATGAATTGGCTCAACTTGACGAGTTAAAAGAAGATGTAAACAAATACATTAAAAAGAACGGTCTCGAAAGCCAAATCAAAGCGACAATCAATTCAAGTGGTCTCGTCTTGACGATTCAAGACCGTGCCCTGTTCAACTTAGGAGAGGCGACTCTCGATGCTGATGCTCGTAACGTCGCACAAAACATCAGTCAAATTTTAGAGAAGGCGGGCAAGCGAGAGATTGTCGTCTCCGGCCATACGGATAACATTCCAATCAATACAGCACGTTTCCCGTCAAACTGGGAACTCAGTTCGGCACGTGCGACCGCGTTCATGCGTGGCCTTTTGGCAAATGATGCCTTGAACCCGGCTCAATTCACGCTCGCGAGTTACGGTGAGTTTAAACCGATCGCGACGAACGATACAGAAGAAGGTCGCTCTAAAAACCGACGTGTCGAGGTGTTGATCAAACCACTCGTCGACCTTTCTGAGGGCGAACCAAAGATGATTGAAACCATCACCTTACCAAACTAACAATCACCCACTCGTTCGAGTGGGTGATTTGTGTTATTGCATCAATTTAAAGTAGCGTCTCGCCAGTTCGGTGAGTGGGCTTTCGAACAATCGTTTCCGCCAGTAAAGGTCTGTCACTTTCTTCACGGCCTCACTTCGCGACGGATACGGGTAAATCATACGAGACAGCTTCCCGATTTTGTCACCACGTTGCATCGCATAAACGACAATTTGCATCCAATCCCCCGCCGATTCACCGACTGCATGAGCTCCGATGATTTTTCCATTTTTCTTCGTAATCACTTTGACAAAGCCTGCTTCTTGGCGTTCAGCAATGAAACGGTCCACTTCGGACAGTTTCGCTTCATACGTCTCAATGTCGTCACCGTAACGCTCGCGCGCTTCTCTCTCCGTCATCCCGACGTGGAACACCTCAGGGTCTGTGAATGTGATCCACGGGAGCTTACTATAGTCGACCTTGTTCCATAATCCAAAGAGCGCGTTCGCGACAACCGCCTTCCCTTCTTCTCCAGCGGCGTGTGTGAATGGGAGCGTCTTGATCGTATCTCCAATCGCAAAGATATGAGATTGTGACGTCCGATATGACGACGAGACATCGATATACCCTTTCGTCACCTGAACGTTCGCCCGGTCGAGACGGAGCGCATCGATTCGGGGAACGCGACCCGTCGCCATCAGCAGTTTGTCCGCTTCATATTCGACCGTTTCGCCGTTCACCTCTGTCGTGACACGAATGCGGCCATCGACCTCATCGACTCGATTGACCTTTACGCCGATTTTCAAGCGCATCGCCATCTCGAGTTGAGATTTCAAATAGGTGGCGACGTCCTCGTCTTCTTTAGGTAGGAAATCATCCTGCGCCTCTAGCACGGTCACTTGTGAGCCGAGTCGGACAAAGGACTGGGCCAATTCAAGTCCGACCGTTCCGGCGCCGATGACAATCAGGCTCTCCGGGAGCGTCTCTTCTTCAAAGACCGTTTCGTTCGTTAAGTATGGGACTTGATCGAGTCCATCGATTGGAGGAACTGTCGGTTTCGACCCCGTCGAGATGACAAATTTTTTCCCGATCAATAACTCGTTCCCTACTTTTAATTCGTGCGGACTTTGGAACGAGGCTTCTCCGATATAGACGTCGACGCCAATCTTTTCAAAACGCTCTGTCCCGTCATGGTCTTGAATAATGGCACGTGCTTTGTCGACACGCGCTTTTGACATTTGATAATGCTCTTGTCCATTGAACTCGGTTCCGAGAACTCGGGCCGCGCGCATCATCGCATTCGCTTCTTTTGAAGCGGCAATCAACGCTTTCGATGGCACACATCCGACATGCAGACAGTCACCACCTAAATGTTTGTTCTTTTCAACAAGTGCGACCTTTGCGCCTAAATTCGCAGCCCCTGCGGCCACCGTCATCCCGGCAGCACCGCCACCGATGACAATCAACTGATAGTCCTTCATCGAATCAACCTCCGGTATCGTTCGCTCACATCTTCCATTCGTTTTCGATTCACGCCAAAGTCTGAATAGCCGACACGCGACGCAGATCGAAACTCGACTTGTTGAGTAGCGTCATCAAATAAAAAATCGACATCATCTTTAAATCGCATCACTTTAGAAGTCACTACATAATGAAGTCCTTCATCTGTTTCCTTCACCAGTTCAGCCCGCGGCAACTGATTCATCGCCATCTTAATGGCTTCAATTGATTGCCCGCGACTGCCTGCATACGGCAGTGGGTCCATCCGCAATTCTTCAATTGAAGTTTGGGTTGACACAGCATTCGGACTTCCTTTTAACGGCTTCAAAGATTGATTGGCCATTATAAAAACCTCCCTCAGTCTACATACATCTATATGTAGCCTGAATTCGGGAGGTTTAATCCTATTAATGTAGTTCACTCGGGTCGAGCGGCAATAAGACGGTCACCGTCGTTCCGTGTCCGACCTCGCTCTCGATGACGAGTTTGCCTTCATGCGCTTCAATCAATTCTTTTGAAATCGCAAGTCCAAGCCCGCTACTACCTTCTGTGACATGAGCCTGATAGAACATCTCGGTGATGCGCTGCAAATGCTCTCGTGAAATGCCGGGACCTTCATCGATAATCGAGATGAAGGCAACACGTTCCGATTGCACGAAGCGGATGGTCAACGTTCCTCCGTCTGGCGAGAAACGAATCGCGTTCTCGAGGATATTTAAGAACACTTGTTTCAAACGATTCTCATCAAATAGTCCGACCGATTTTTGAGGATAGCGTTCGATGAGTGTGATGCTTTTGTCTTCAAGTGACTGTTTTAATTGCAGAGTCACTTGACGTAACAAAGAGACCAGGTCCAGTTCTTGGCGATACAAGACCAACCGACTCTCCTCAATTTTTGTATAGTCGAGAAGCTGTTCGACGAGACCGATCATGCGCTCTGTCTCCGAATGGATGATGCTTAAACCGAGCTCCGTCTCTTCAGATAGTTTCTCATCACCACCCCGAATCGTCTCGGTCCATCCCTTAATCGATGTGAGTGGTGTTCTGAGTTCGTGCGATACACTCGAGAGGAATTCGTTACGTGTCGACTGATGCTGCTGGACTTTCGCGCCTAAATACGTGAGCGTTCGAGCCAAGGCTCCAAGCTCATGTTTCTCATTTGACTCAACGGATACATCGAAGTCGCCCTGAGCCATCTCATCGGCCGCCTCGATGATGTGACGAATCGGTCTGACGAAACGATCGGCAATCCTGATGACGGTGTATAGGGCGAGCAACCAGATCAAGACGCCAATCATGACGACCGTCATCCAAATTTCGCGAATGAGCGTGTCCAAGTCTTCAAGCGGTCGCGTGAAACTGATGGCAAACTCGGACGTATCGTTCGTCATAATGGGACTCGTGACCGACAAGTAATGTTCATCCCCGACGTCATAGTCCTGCACGACGGACTCTCCTTGCGACAGTTGCTGTAACTGTTCTTGAGAGAAAGAGGCCTGCCTTGTTCGTTGTCCCGTCGTTTTGACAATCGAACCGCTCCGGTCGACAATCGTCAAATCAGTTCCAGGATATCCGAATGTTCGGACGAGGACTGAAAAGGCGCTCGGCGTTTCAAACCCAACTTGGGCTTGAGGGTATAGATATGCACTCGTTGTCGCATGACCTAGTAACGCTTCCGACTCATACTCGTAATAGTAGCGATACGTCCCGTAAGACAAAATGCTGACGAGCAAGAGCAAGACGATCGTCACGACAATCATCATGCGAATGACTAACTGTTGTTTCATGCCTCATGTCTCCGCCATTTATATCCGTGACCCCACAACGTCTCGATGTAGACCGGATGACTCGGGTCATCTTCAATTTTTTGACGCAAGCGACGAATGTTGACGTCGACTGTCTTTCGGTCACCGAAATAGTTGACGCCCCATACAGCATCGAGTAGCGCATCACGTGACAAGACGATCTCTTCGTTTTGGACGAGATGACAGATCAAGTCATACTCGGTCGGCGTCAAATCGATCGACTGTCCATACTTCGTCACTTGTTTTGCGGCGAGGTCGATTGCGAACGGTCCCGACTTCAAGCGTTTCGAATCTTTTCGTTTCACTTTTTCGACACGGCGCAACAACGCTTGGATGCGCGCCACTAATTCACCTGGACTGAACGGTTTGGCGATGTAGTCGTCTGCACCTTTACCGAGCCCTTCAATTTTATCTTCTTCGAGCGTCCGTGCCGTCAACATAATGATCCCTACATTTTCGTCAAGATCACGAATGGCAGCACATGCTTCGAATCCGTCCATTTCCGGCATCATGACATCCAATAGGACGACATCGAACGGTTCACGGTCAAATGCGGTGACCGCTTCTCGCCCGTTCGTCGCCTCAAAGACGTCGAATCCGGCTCGTTTTAAATTGACAATAATGAAGCTGCGAATCGCATGTTCATCCTCAGCTACTAAAATTCGATTCATATCGATTTCCACCTCTTCTAGAGTTCACTTCTCTACATTATAGTTACGTTTTTGCGACAAGGTTGTCAATTGACCTTAAAAAGGTTTAGGATGGAGTCATTAGATTCTGAAGGAGGACCCCCTACTACTATGAGTTACAAGATGATTGTATTGGATATGGATGATACGCTCCTCACGAGCGACCATACGATTTCCCCTAAGACAAAAGAAGCACTTCTCGATGCACAGGCGCGCGGCTATAAAGTCGTTCTCGCGAGCGGACGACCAACGTTTGCGATGTGGGAAGCAGCCCGTGAATTAGAACTTGCGAAATACGGAAGCTACATCTTATCGTTCAACGGTGCCTCGGTCATCGATTGTGCGACAAACGAGGAGATTTTCTCGAGCACGCTCCAGCCGGATACAGTCGCCCATCTCCATGATATCAGTGAACGGGAAGGAATCGCGATTCATACGTACGTCGGTAACGAAATCGTAACCGATCGCCCGAACCCTTATACGGATATCGAAGGTGAATTGACGGGAATGCCGGTCATTCATGTCGACAACTTTAAAGATGCCGTGACAGCTCCGGTCGTCAAATGTTTGATGCTTGCGGATGGCGACACACTCGCTCCAATCGAAACGAAGCTACAAACAGAATTGGCCGGGAAATTGGCTGTAGCCCGTTCAAAACCGTTCTTCCTTGAGTTTACTGAAGCCGGTGTCACAAAAGGAACGAGTCTCGCCTTCCTTGCAGATCAACTCGGCATCGCACAAAAAGAAGTCATCGCTTGCGGTGACGGAAACAATGATTTGACGATGATTGAATGGGCCGGCCTCGGCGTCGCGATGGGAAATGCTAACACGACGGTCAAAGGAAAAGCGGACTTCATAACAAAATCAAACAACGAAGACGGAATCGCTCATGTCATCGAAACGTACATGGCGGACGTACTCGTCACGCAATAAGCTTCTGATTGTAGAAAGGGAGGAAGGAAGATGAATAAAGGGTTGAAACGAGCTGGAGTCGGATTGATTGGAACTGCGGTCGCAGGAGCGGCTTATGTGTTCCTCTCACCGAAACCAGCCACACGTTTAATCAAAACTTCGTTTGCGGGGGGAAACGAAGTGGAGATGAAGGGATTCGAGGAAGTCGTTCAAAAGACGTCTGTCCGAAAAGACATCGACTACTTGTCTTCTTATGACAATGGAACCTTTGATTTGATCCGTTATGAAGGAAATAGCCGCACGGTCCCTACCATTTTTTGGGTACATGGCGGATCATTCGTTGGTGGGGATAAATCGGATGTGTTAAAATACGCCACTTCAATTGCGAGTAACGGCTACAACGTCGTCAGTATCAATTACGCACTCGCACCTGACGTGATGTACCCGACCCCGCTCAAACAAATCGAAGAAGCGTACTCGTTCATCGCTGAGAACAATGACCGCTTCCGTCTCGATTTAGACCGCGTCTTCTTTGCAGGTGATTCGAATGGTGGACAGCTCGCTGCACAGTTTGTCGGGATCCAGTTGAATGACGACTATTCGCCTTCTGCTGAAGTGGGACAAGTCGTACCAAAATCCTCAATCCTCGGTGCCATCCTCTTGTCTGCACCGCTCGACTTGAAGCGCACATGGCTCGAATCATCGAAGTCAGTGAACCGCTTCTTGTTCAAACGAATCGGATGGGCATACTTCGGCACATACAATTGGGAGACTCTCCCGGTCGTTGCTGAAGCGTCGCCACTCGTCAATGTACCGGCCACATTCGTCCCAACGTTTATCGCGGACGGGAATGACCATTCCTTTGAGGAGCAGGCCAAGGAATTTGCAACGATTCTTTCAGGACGTACGGATGTCACGACTGTCTTTTATGATCGGAACGAGCACGAGCTTGGCCATAACTATTACTTCGAAATGGACCGCCCAGCGGCTAATTCCACGTATCGTCGTTTGATTACGTTCTTACGTGAAACGACAAATCAATCTGTATAATGCACAAGAGGCGACGTTCTCCTACAGTGGAAAACGTCGCCTCTTTTCGTTAGCGCAATAGTTCGAACGCGCGACCAATCAATTCATTTCGGGATGGGGAAGTTTGACGCAATGCTTCAAGACGTTCAATCAATGTCTGTTTCAGTCCTTCATCCTTCACCAACTCCAGGCACTCGATGTGTAATAACCAGGCGTCAGGGTGGTTCGTTAAAATCTCTGGGATGAGACCATCGATTGATTCTCCCCGCTCACGCATGAGATGGATGCGGTTGAACATCGGATCATCGTTCGTCCATACACGTTCATCCCGTTCGATGATCACCGGTTTTTCAATCATCATCAGCTCGTCTACCGTTGTTCCTGGGAAAACTGATGGAAGCGAATCGACGCGTACTTCTAGCGAGTCGAGTGAGATCGTCCGTCCTTCTAGGTGAACCGTCACGTCTTCGAGTGCACCGGATGCACATGCTTGCCGAATGCTCGTCCCGTCCTCAAAGAGGTCATCGCGATCGAGCGCGGACTCTGTGTCATGAGCAATCAGTAGCCCGTGTCGCTCTTTTTGCGTGAGCTGTCCATGTTGTACAATTGAACATTCATCCCATTGAATGAGCGTATGTTCTTTCGACTCCGTCATGTGACGAACGATGCCGACACGTTCTGATCCATCTTCAAGTCGAATCGTCGATTGACTTCCTGACGCCAACGCTTTCGCCACAGATTCAATCCCACCTTTTCGAATCGCCATTCTTCCCTCTAGTTCATCTAAGACAGAAGAGAGCGTCTCAAAGTTTGGAATAACGAATAGCTCTTTTTGCATGTTTGTCACGTCTTGCTTCGTCTGTAGCGCGTGCTCCAAGTCGAATGGATGTTTGACGACCGCATCTGTCAGACAGTGACGGCTCTCTCCTACCGATGATAAGAGGCCAGCCCCGTAAATCATCGGATTGTCGAGGTCACCAATCAATCCGAATTCAACGGTCCACCAAAAGATACGCGCGACCTGTTGTGCTTCAGAAAAGCCAGTCACTTGCGCTTTCGCCTCATGTACGGCTTTCTCCGCCGCCTCGATATCCTGTTCGGTCGAATTCGCATTCTCCTTCACAATCGTCAAGCGTTTCAATGCGGCGAACGAGGCATGTTCTTCTCGGTTCATGAACGCCTTGGCCCCTAATTGACCGAAGCGTTTGACGATTGCCGAAAACGTCGGGTCCATCAACATTGGCGCATGTCCCGCCGCCTCGTGAATGATATCAGGGGCTGGACTGTATAAAATATTCTCGACTTTCCGAATGTCTGTCGCGACCGGGAGCATCCCGTTTCCTTGGAAGTCAAAAAAGGCAACGCCGGGGATGAGCCCATCCACTGCGACCGTCGACCATCCTGCCGCCTGCATCTCATCCGTCATCTGTTCGACGTTCGGCAATCGATCCGGTCCCATTCCCGTCCGTTTCAATCCTTCGATGTAAAACGGATGCGCCTTCCCTTCTAACGTGTGCAAGTTCAACCGCAACACGAAACGCCAAACGGCATGATCTGTTGGTGTGTATTCATTGTAGAACTGCGGTGAAATATGTGGGGCTAGGTGTTTTGGAATCGATTGTGTCAACATGTGAAGTCCTCCTTTAAAATCAAAAAATCCCTATCGATTGAATCGATAGGGACGACAAAGCCGCGGTACCACCCTGGTTGCTAGAAAAATTCTAGCCGCTTGATCCGATAACGGGGGACCGCTCAATGATGAGAGCTCAGGAACTGTAATTCGATTCATCTTTTGGGCGTGTTCGCAGCACCACACGCTCTCTGGGCCAGGGAAGATGTCTCTACTTCGGTTCTTTCTTCGCTTTTCTTACATATCCAATTCTTTATCTTTTCTACAGTTATGCTGTTATGCATATATGCTTTTAAGCACTAAAGTGACGTCTTGTTAGTTACTGTACCAAAGCTAAACAAAAGCGTCAACAAAAAACAGCCTGCGAATTTTCGCAAACTGTCAGAGACACCACTCAATCGGAGATTTTCCCCACTCCTTCAATGTATCGTTTACTTTGGAGAATGGCTTAGAACCGAAGAATCCACGATGGGATGACAAAGGACTTGGATGTACCGACGTGAGCACTTTATGTTGGTCTCCAATCCATTTCATTTTCTTCTTCGCATCATTTCCCCACAAGATGAATACAATCGGTTCCTCACGACTCCCGAGCCGCTCAATGATGGAATCAGTGAACTGTTCCCATCCTTTTCCACGGTGAGAGCCCGCCTTTCCCGCTTCAACCGTCAGTGCCGTATTTAAGAGAAGGACGCCTTGTTTCGCCCATTTCTCGAGATTGCCACTCTTCGGGAGATCACATCCAACGTCATCTTTTAGTTCTTGAAAGATGTTTCGTAGAGACGGTGGGAAACGAACCCCGTCCTGCACCGAAAAACTGAGTCCATGCGCTTGATTCGGTCCGTGGTACGGATCTTGCCCTAAAATGACGCACTTCACTTCACTAAATTTTGTATGAATAAATGCGTTCCAAATATCTTCTCGGGCCGGGTAAACGATCGTTTCTTCATAAGCTTGGTCGACGAATTGCTTCAACTGTTGAAAATAAGGTCGTTTCATCTCTTCTTGGACAATATCCGTCCAATCTCCAAGTAGTCGACTCGATAACTGATCTGCCATTGCATACTCCCCTTTCCCTTTGTATCATACCCAAAATAAATGCATACAAAAAGACGAGTCAATCGACTCGTCTCTCTAGGTTATACCGTTACTGCGCCTGCAACTTCTTTCGCAAGTGCTTCAGCTTTCGCTTTCGCGTCTGCAACGATCTCTTCGATTTTATCTGGGTATTGGTTCATCCCTTCGACCGCTACCGTCGTCACTTCAGATACACCGACGAACGCGAGCGCTTGGCGAAGGTATGCGTCTGCGAAGTTAAGGTCAGTTCCTGTGTAGATTCCGCCTGTCCCTTGGATGTGGATCGCTTGTTTGTTTTCAAGCAAGCCGACAGGACCTTGCTCCGTGTAACGGAACGTTTTACCTGCCATGAGCACGCTATCGAGGAACATTTTCATACGTGCTGGGAAGAAGAAGTTCCACATTGGAGTCGCGAACACGTAAAGGTCCGCTTCCATGAATTTCTCAAGCATGCCGCTCATTGTGCCTACCTTTTTCGCTTCTACATCAGTGAGCGCTTCGCCTGAAGCGAATTTGCCCCATGCACTGAGCACATCTCCGTCGATTTCTTGAACATCAACATCGTAGAGTTCGATTGCTTCCACTTCGATTGATGGATTTTCTGCTTGGAGTGTCGAAACGAATGTTTCTGCCACTTGTTTGCTGTATGAAAGTTCAGTTGGTTTCGGGTTAGCCGATACATATAATACTTTAGTCATCGTGTAATCCTCCATTTGTGTAATCTCTAATTTTTCAATAACAGTTAGAACTATATCATCTGTATATCTCATCGTCAATTATTTTAATTTCAAGATATTGAATAAAAAAGCAACGGGCTTTATTTGCCCGCTGCGTTATAACCGACTCGTTTCAATAACGAAATCAATTGTTCCGTCTCTTCATCACTTAACGGTCCATATATATCTTTGAAGATTTCAATATGTTGCGGATAGACGACGTCCATGAGCGCCTTTCCATCGTCTGTCAATGAAGCATATGTGACACGTCGGTCAGACGGGCAGGCGATTCGTTCAATCAGCCCTCGCTTCTCCAACTTATCGATCACATATGTCACGCTACCGCTCGTAATCAAAATCTGATCCCCAATTTGTTGCAACGGGGTGTCTCCTCGTTTATACAGTACGGATAAAACACCGAACTCTGTTGAATTTAACTGGTGGCGTCGTAAATCTTCTTTCACACGATCACTGATGGCATCCATCGTACGCGCAAGAACGACCCACGCCTTCAATTCAAGGGATTCAATCATGTCGGTTTCACCTCAATTCGTTCATCATATATCACTAGTATAGCAGGACTTATGCAGTATAAGCCGGGAAAAATACTTCGTCAAGGAACTTCTTCATTGTCGCCCATGTCGGAAACGTTTAGAATGGTAGTATTGTGATTTTAAGAAAGGGTGGACCGTATGCGTGAGTATTACGAAATTTCATTGACGATTAGACGGGAGTTTTTGCATGCTGTCATCGATTTGTTGAATCGGGAAGGCATCGCACCGGACTATGCGCTCGAAAAAGAAGGCGCGGTCTTTTTATTATTCAATCATTTACCTTGGCCAAACGTGACCCGTGAACCGCATGCCGTGGAACGTTTCTTATTGACGTTGAAACGATCGGACTATTTATTCGTCAAAACGAAACGTAAATCACCGGTCCCCGATCATGAACCGGTCGCCTGTATGGGGGCTCTCGTCTCCCCGTTCAATGAACATTTGCGCATCGAACTTGCCGTGGACGAGTCGGAAGCAAGTCATTTAGATATGTCCGCATTCCGTCATTATTAAACAATCGAATGCCCAACGCATCCCCTTGAAGATTAGAGCGAGATAGCTAATCGACATGGGGATTTTTTAGGAGTATCTGCTTTCTTTGACGGGAATAAAGGACAGTATTCGAGTTGAAAAGGAGACATGTTGGAATGGACACAGTCATGTTAATCGTCAATCCATCCTCAGGGAAAGAGTTGGGGGAACAACACGCAACACATGCCGAAGAGGTGTTGCGCGAACGATATGGACACGTCGATGTCCGCTTCACTGAAAAGGAACAGGATGCGACGAACTTCGCACGTGAAGCGGCAGAAAAGCACTATCAGGCCGTGATTGCGATGGGTGGGGACGGAACCTTGAACGAAGCGGTGACCGGTCTAGCCGAGGCTACTCATCGACCTGACTTCGGTATCATTCCACTTGGGACGGTCAACGACCTCGCCCGTGCACTCGGTGTCCCAAGTGACCCTAAACAAGCAATCGAGGCTCTCCGCGACGCTGAACCGACACCGATGGATATCGGAAAGTATGAGAAAGGTTATTTCATGAACGTCATCGCCATCGGGCTCATTGCCGAAGCTGTCGACGAAGTAAGTGTGGAAGAAAAGACGAAATGGGGACCGTTCGCTTACTTGATTGAGGGTGTAAAAGCGTTCCGTGAACATAGTCCATATGAGTTGGCGCTTGACAGTAAAGACGGGGAGTTTGATGGCGAGGCTTATCTCGTCGTTATCGCCTTGACGAACTCGGTCGGAGGATTCGAAAACTTCGAACCGGACGCGCGACTTAATGATGGTCTTCTTCACGTCTATATCTTTGAAGAGCTCGGGTTAAAGGACGCACTTCAATTAACACCCGCCCTCTTTACAGGAAAGTTGAAGGAAACGGATAGCGTCACCTCATTTTGTACGTCACGGGTGAACGTGACCTCGCCTGATGCGCTTCCTGTAAATGCTGACGGGGACACAGGCGGCAAGCTACCCCTCACCTTTGAAGTATTGCCGAGCCACTTAAACGTATTAAAGCCGATATAAGAGCAGGAATTTTGACGATTGAATCGAATGTGTTCAAGCGAGAAAGGAGAATGACCTATCAATATCTCACTTGTTCCATTAACAGTCGCATCCGGCGACATCGTCGATACATTCAATCGTTGGAATAACGATCCTGAGATCGTCCATCTTATTCGCCCGAGCCGCTCTAAAGAAGAATTGACCGCCCATTATGAGATGACGGTTGACGATTTAGAAGAACGACTCTTAACACACGATATTTTCCTTATCTACGCAGATGACCATCTCGTCGGAGAAATGAACGTCATGTATGACCCGCCTCATTTATATCGACAAGAACCCGGTACAGCTTGGCTCGGTTTCGTCATCGGCGAATCTGTAGGTCGCGGAAAAGGCGTTGGCACAGAAGCTCTTCGTTTGTTAGAAGAGCAATTGCGAGCCAAACAAACACCTCGTATGGAACTTGGCGTATTCGCTTTCAACCATGCGGCCCATCGTCTCTATACGAAATGTGGGTATCAAGAAATCGGTCGGATCGAGCACTTCACCTACTGGGACGGTCAATTTTGGTCCGATATTCGGATGGAAAAACGACTCGACGAAAAACCCTTTCACGCCAAGTGAAAGGGTTTTTACTTAGTTCTTTAAGTTCTCGACTTCGACAATCCGGAAGCCTTTTTGTTCAAGCTTAGAGACAACCTTGTTTTTCATGTCTTCTTCACAGTCTGGTGGTAGTGTCACGAGTACCCGACGCAATACTTTACTTTTCGCATCGAGCGTCATCAAGCTCGCGATTGATGTATATTTGTTCACGATTTTCGTGATTTTCTCAAGTGCCCCAGCCTGTTCGCTCAAGGCGATTGTCAAGACGTAACTACCCGTGTCGCGACTCCATGCTTCTTCGAGCATCCCGAGCATCTTACCGTGGGGAAGAATGCCATAAAATTCATTGCTCTCATCTTTCAATACAGCAATGTACGGCAATTCTTTGATTGAGAAAAATACTTCAAAGAATCCATCTGACTCATGGACGTACTTTTGTGTATTCTTGATGAGTGTCATCACATTATCGTCCATGTTTTCCCCGTTCATTCCATGACGATAAATATGCATCTTGTAAATGTTACCGCGGAAAAATTTCCCCGTCTCGTCTAAAACAGGTACACAACGGTATCCTGTTTCTTCAAGCGTATGAAGCGCTTCCCGCAATGTTGCCTTTTCACTGATAGTGACAACATCTTTCTTCGGGATACATAAGCTATGCACTAACATGCGTTTTCCTCCCAGCCAATAATAAAGTGGTCTACACCCTATTCATTATTATTCCCCAAATATGATGAATATCCTGCATACTTTTTCTGAAAAGTTATGAACACTTCTCGTAATCCTTGCATTTGTCGGAATTCAAAAAAGTCGTTATAGTGAAACTATCCAAACAGACAAAGGGGATGGACGATTATGACGATGAAAAAAGCATTGACGATTGCCGGTTCTGACACAAGCGGCGGCGCGGGAATCCAAGCCGACCTCAAAACGATGGAAGAACTCGGTGTATACGGTATGACAGCTTTGACTGTCATCGTGGCACAAGACCCACATAACGCATGGAATCACGAAGTCTTTCCAATCGACACGACCTTGATCGAGAAACAAATCGATACGGTGCTCGCTGGAATTGGAGTCGATGCAGTGAAGACAGGTATGCTCCCGACACCTGAAATCATCGAACTCGCAGCACGGAAGATTAAAGAATACGGAATCCAGAATGCCGTTGTCGATCCGGTCATGGCATGTAAAGGTGCGGATGAGATTCTTGATCCGAACGTTGCGGTCGCGATGCGTCAACACCTCGTACCAGTCGCAAAAATCATCACACCGAACTTATTCGAGGCGCGTATGCTCGCTGGCCTTGATAAAACGCCCGCAACGATGGACGAAATCAAAGAAGCCGCTCGTTTAATCCATGAACTCGGCGCAGAGATCGTCATCGTCAAAGTCGGTGGCAAACTCGGATTCGATACAGCATTCGACGTCTTGTACGACGGAAACGAATTCCGCCTTCTTGAAAGTGAAAAAATCGAGCCTGCGTTCACACACGGCGGCGGATGTACGTTCTCTTCTGCCATCGCAGCCTCACTCGCCAACGGTCACACGGTCGAAGAAGCGATTGAAATCGGAAAAGAGTTCATCACAGAAGCCGTTCGTCATTCATTCCGTCTCAACCAATACGTTGGACCGACGAACCATACCGGATACCGTAAAAAAGTAGCAACACAATCGTAAACAGATGACCCGGAACTACGTGTTTCGGGTCATCCTTTCCATTGGAGGGACAGACGTGAAAGCGATTCAACCTGATCACATTCAGCACTATTTAGACAATCACGTCGCGACACCACTTTTCGTCCATGTCGAGACGACGAACGGTGCCTACGCGACACATAATGACCCGGACTTTCATAACGCCGGGATGTTTATCCGTAATGCCAAAATCGAATACAGCATCGGTCAAATTAAAGGAAATGGTCCCTATCGTGTCGGTTTAAAACTCGATCACGGTTGGCTCTATGTCGAGGGATTGACCGACTATGAAATGCACGAAGAACAGTTGTTACTCGCTGGTCACGATCGTCTCGGTCGTCTCGCATGTGCGCTGCACATCGATATCAAGCCGCTCCCACAAGGCGCATCGGAGGTGGAGAATCAATGAATGGACCGTTACTCGTCATATTCCCACACCCGGACGATGAGGCGTTCAGCTCGGCCGGAACGATTATCCAACATCGTCAAAAAGGACTACCCGTCACATATGTCTGTTTGACGCTCGGTGAAATGGGACGTAATATGGGTTCTCCAATCTTTACGACACGTGAAGAACTGCCGAAAATTCGAAAACATGAACTCGAAGAAGCATGTCGCATGATGGGCATCGAGGACCTGCGCATGTGGGGTCTTCGTGACAAAACCGTCGAATTTGAGGACGAGGCCGAGCTCGCTGGTCGCTTCCGCGCATTGATTGACGAAGTGAAGCCGGAAACCGTCATCTCATTCTATCCAGGATATGCCGTCCACCCGGACCATGAAGCGACAGCCCGTGCCGTCGTACGAGCGCTTCAAGAGATGGGCGAGACGCGCCCTAAGTTCTTAGGTGTCGCCTTTGACCGCCGCACAGAAGACGAACTCGGACAACCTCACGTCATCGTCGATGTAACGGAAGAGAGCGAACAAAAGAAAGATGCCCTGTTTGCCCACCGGTCTCAGACGGAAGGTCTGCTTCGTGCGATCGATAACGCAGAAAACGCCCACGTCATGGAGTTACTCCAACGTGAGCGCTTCTATCATTATCCGTTCTCATGATTCATAGGCTAGACGGGTCATATAAAGCAATGCCCCGACGGTCCCAAGACCGATTAACGTTCCGAATACTACAACGATTTGTCCCATGTTTTCACCTCTTCTAGACTTTACGAACAATTCCATTCATTGGTTTCAAACACGTGCTATTCGCACGTGTTTTTTTAGAAGTAAAGAACGTAAATCACGATGGCCAATACGATTCGATAGACCGCAAACGGCATCAATTTCACTTTGTTAATCAACTTCAAAAAGAATTTAATCGAAAGAAGTGCGAACAAAAACGCGCTGACGAAACCGACGACAAACACGGGTAACGTATCGAGCGTGAAGTACGTCCATTTGCTGTACAGTGACAACGCACTCGCTCCAAACATGATCGGTACCGCCATGATGAACGTAAAATCTGCCGCTGCCCGGTGACTCATTCCGAGGAGAACCCCTCCAGAAATCGTTGAACCGGACCGAGAGAACCCAGGCCATAGCGAGAAACATTGAATCAACCCGACACCAAGTGCTTGCTTGTACGTGATGTCATCTAGCGTAGCGGTCGTCTGACGCTTCACGCCGGATAAATCTGCGGCAATCATAAAGAATGCCCCAATGACTAACCCAATCAACACCGTCTTGACTGAGAAGAGATGTGTATCGATGTAGTCCTCAAACAGTACACCAAGGACGCCAGCAGGCAGCAATCCGATCAAAATATGTATGAGATTGAACTGACGTGTGGTTCCGCTTTGTCTTAAGGTGAGGAGCGACTTTGGATTCAGTAACGCTTTGAACCGATCTCGAAAGACGACCACGACCGCTAAAATCGACCCTAATTGAATGACGATTTTAAACGTGTTCGCTACTTCCTGACCTAAAAATTGACTCGAATTCAACCAGAGACCGTCCACGAGAATCATATGACCGGTCGACGAGACTGGGGCAAATTCCGTCAATCCCTCAACGACACCTAACAAAAATCCTACAAATAATTCATACCATTCCACGTTGTTTCTCCTATTGACTCGTTAAGATTGTTCTCATCATACACTTCTCGGCACAATCTTTCGTCCGTCTTAAGATGTAAAAACAGACATGGCTTATGACCCATGTCTGTAAAAATTATCGGGCGGTCGCATGAACGAACCAAACGACAAGCCCGATTAAGATGAACGCCAAAAATAGCGACACTGTCGTTCCTACAATAAAGACAAACCCCAACACAAGGATACCGAGATGCCATAGCATCGAGACGGATGATTCCGTCGTCGCTCGAATGGATGAAGGAACTTGATGATGCAAAAGACCGTAATAGAGCGGCTCCATCGCTCCATATATAAGAGCCAACAGCCCCATCAGCCCGATTCCGATTGGATTCGGAAAAAGTCCGATGACAAGAAATCCACCGCCCATTAGCCAACCGAACCCGTTTAACCAATGTTCGGATGACGCAAATCGTATAAGCGTCCCTGCAAAAAGTTGTCCAGGTAACTGAATCAAGAGTAGGATGCTTGAAATGGCACCGAACCAATAGATCGGGATGGATACATCACGTGCATACAATTGCCAGAACTCATCGATGAAATTGAATGCGGATACGGCTGCTAAAAAACTGATAGTGACATGCCATAGTTGCTTGTTCGACCAAATGAATTGAAAACCTTTCAGCAAATGCCACCACGTCAAACGCTCTTCTATCTCTCGTCGAGTCGGTTCGATGAGAGATAGGCTACAGGTAGTCGCAATCAATAGACTCACGATGGAGAGCTTGTAGTTCCACTCCAAGGGAAGATACTGAGCCAACATACTGCCACTCAATGCCGCCGTCACAGCGGCAACAATCCCAATCGCGTTCAGTTTTCCAAGAACCCGTTCAAATGACGACACTTCCTGACTCTCCTGTAACGATTCGTACAACAAGGCATTCTCTGCCCCACTTCGAATGACCGACCCAATGGCCGAACAGCTGATGGCGACAAAAAATCCGCTGAAGGTGAACGAGTATAACAAGATCCAAAACGATAACCACTCCAAGGCTACACCTACCTGGATTAGCCGACGCCGTGTCGTCCGGTCCGCCCACACGCCGGTCGGCACCTCGAACAAGACGATGATGAGCGCATAGATCATCTCCAAGTAGACAACTTCTTGAATGGTGATGCCTCGTGACTCCCAAAACAACCGTTCAATCACATATGCTGGAATCAGCCCTTCAAACCAGCGAATGCACCCTAACCAAACAATGTTTCGACGAACTTAACTCGGTGAACGTGCTCGTTTTCTCATTTGAATCGCCTCCTTATCTTTCTTATTCCCGAATGCACAAAAAAACCACGAGATTCCTCTCGTGGTCGACGTGTTATTTTAATAAGTTGAGAATCTCACGATTGAATGCCGGAATATCATCTGGCTGACGGCTCGTCACAAGCTGATTTTGACAGACGACAACTTCTTTGTCCGCATATTTCGCTCCGGCATACTCCATATCGACTTTAATCGATTTATAGCCGGTTGCGTCACGACCTTCTAATGTCTTCGCCGTAATCAACAGCTGTGGTCCGTGACAGATTGCAAAGACAGGCTTCTTCGCATCCATGAAGGCTTTGGCGAACGAAACAAAACGCTCGTCTTCTCGCAATAAGTCAGGTGAGAACCCGCCAGGTAAAAGAAGGGCATCAAAATCTTCCGGCGATACATCGTCAATCGATTGATCGATGTTCACTTTCGCCTCTCCTTGCTTTCCTTCCACCGTGTTGCCAGCTTTCTTCTCGATTGTCACGACGTCATGTCCCGCATCCACCAATGCGTCACGGGGACCCGTGAATTCTACATCTTCAAACATATCTGTAATGAGCGTTGCTACTTTTGCCATGTTCTAAACACTCCCTCTGTTTGTTTTATGCACATAGGGACTGTTCCACTGGCATGAATCAGTTAAACATCTCCAGGAGCATTCAACGGAACTTCGAGACGTACGGATTGTCGCGTTCAAAAAATCGATACGGATAGTCACGCGCCTCGCCCGTGTTCGGGATGCCAATGCGTGGACCCGCCTCAATCACTACTCCAGCCTCACCCTCCGCGATGTAGAGTGGGTCTTGTTGAAAGGAATGGCCGTATAGATCCATTGTGATTCCGAGTGCTTTCGTCAACTTCCCTGGTCCGTTCGTCTGGTCATATCGTTTCACCCCAGGACGGTTCGTTGCAATCCATTCATGGCCTTGAATCGGTTCGACCGCTCGAATCAAGACGGCTTCTGGTGTGCCGACTGGTCCACTAACCACGTTCAAGAGCGTATGCGTATGCATCTGATAGGTGTACACATACCCCGGTTTCCCAAACATGACTTCCGTTCGCTTCGTCCGACGCCCTCCGAAGCTATGCGCCGCTCGATCGATGGCACCGAGGTAAGCCTCCGTCTCGACAATCTTCGCGATGATGTCACCTTCTGGATTGCGCCTCACCAAATATTGGCCGAGTAAGGCACGCGCCAAGTCAAGTGTCGGTTGTTCATAAAATGCTAAATCGAGTCGCTTCATGGTTCCACCTCCATTTGTTTCATTTTCTCAAAAATCGTGGATTGCACACAAAAAAGATGCCCTGCATGGCAGGACACCTGGACGTTATGATGCGATTTTGAGCGATTCACGTTGCTTTCCCAATCGGACGTATCCCAAAATGATGGAGAAGACCGGGCTGAGCCAGAGGAAGAAGGCAAATGGTGCGTATTCTAATACAGGCACGCCGAGTGTCGCTGCGAAGAAAGCTCCCGAGACACCCCAAGGTATGAGCGGGTTGATCACAGTTCCACCGTCCTCAAGCGCCCGTGACAAGTAGCGCGGGTCGATCCCACGATCGATAAACCCTTGCTTGAACGCCTGACCCGGCAAGAGAATCGACAAGTACTGTTCTCCCGCGAGCAAGTTGACCCCGATTGAACTGAGGACAACTGATAGGACCGAGCTCCCTGGTGACTTCAAACGCTCGAGCAACGATTCAACGATGGCTTGGAAGACACCGAGTTCACGTAACAAGCCACCGAACGCGAGGGCGATCAAGACGAGACTGACCGACCAAAGCATCGATTCAAGACCACCACGATCGAGTACATTCGCAATCGTTTCATTTTCGATACCTGACTTAAAGCCCGACTGCATGACACCGAGCCAGTTCGAGATGCTCCAGTTCCCTTGAACGAAACCGGCCGTCAACACACCGGCGAACATCCCGACGAGCATCGTCGGTAAGACCGGCATCCGACGGAACGCAAGCACTGCGACGAGCACAGGGGCAATCAACGTGAGCCATGAGAGGTCAAACCGTCCGCTGAGCGCGGCTTGCGCCTCTGCAATTTGTGCCGTGTCGGCAGTTTGACCGCTACGTCCGAGGAACGTGAATAAAATCAAGGTGATGATGAACGCTGGAATCGTCGTCCCCATCATGAAGCGAATGTGGTCGAACAGTTTGACACCCGCCACTGCCGGCGCAAAGTTCGTCGTATCCGACAACGGGCTCATCTTGTCTCCGAAGAGGGCACCCGATACGATCGCACCTGCGGCGAGCGCCGGCGAGATGTCTAGTGCCGTCCCGATTCCAAATAAGGCGACACCGACCGTTCCGACGGTTGTAAACGCACTTCCTGTGAAGGTCGAGACGATCATCGTGATCAATAAGACACTCGGTAAGAACCATTCAGCAGAGATTGTATTTAGACCGATGGAGAGGATCGTCGCGACCGTCCCGGACATTTGCCATACTCCGATGAGCATCCCAATCAACAACAAAATCAATACCGGCATGATCGCTTCACGAATCCCGTTGATCATCGCCGTTTCAATCTGTTTGAAGTCGCGTGAACGATAATACGCGTATCCACCTACTATTACCATTGTGCCAAAAATCGCCATATGTGGCGTCGCTTTGGCCAAAAACATCAGTGCGAGCAAGGTAATCCCGCTCATCAACACGACGAATACAGCTTCTTTTCCTTTCATCTGCATCGACGTCCCCTCCTTTCGTTATATCTTCTTTATTTATTATTTTGCCTAACCGCTTAAACGCTTTTATGCACAAAAGCATGTCAGTGATGTTTTTTACTATACTCGCTTCCTTTCTCCCTGTCAAACGTCTTTTTATGATAAATTATATGCTTGAGGGTGACCTCCGGAGTTCGTAACCTCCTCCGACATCAAAACTAGCGAAAAGGAAGTGTGCTTCATGCAACACGAAAAAGCATTGGTCGTCTTTAGTGGTGGCCAAGATTCAACCACTTGCCTGTTTTGGGCAAAACAACAATTCTCTCATGTAGAGGCGGTGACGTTCGCATATGGTCAACGCCATGATGCGGAAATCGAAGTCGCCAAAGAAGTTGCGACAGAACTCGATGTCCCACACCACATCCTCGATTTGTCCCTACTCGGACAACTCACTTCAAACGCGCTCACGAGACACGATCTCGACATCGACAATGCGGACGTCCCAAACACGTTCGTCGATGGACGCAACCATCTATTCTTATCGTTTGCAGCCGTCATGGCCAAACAACTCGGTATGCATCACATCGTGACCGGTGTATGTGAAACGGACTTTTCAGGTTACCCGGATTGCCGAGACCAATTCATCAAATCACTCAATGTGACACTCAATTTAGCGATGGATTATCCATTTGTCATCGACACACCGCTCATGTGGCTCGATAAAAAAGAAACGTGGGCTCTCGCCGACGAACTCGGTGCCTTTGACTATGTCAAAGAACGCACGCTTACTTGCTACAACGGTGTCATCGGTTCAGGTTGTGGAGAATGTCCGGCGTGTAAGCTTCGTCAAAACGGACTTACAGCTTACGAGGAGGTGCGCGTATGAAACATGCTCCATTCCTCGCTCCGACCAGTGTCGAATCAAAGCAAGAAGGATCGCTCATCTACTGTCCGCATCGCGTTCAAATCGTCAAAGAAGTAACGTTCGACGCGGCGCACCATCTCTTTGACTATGACGGCAAATGTCGTGCCCTTCATGGTCATACGTATAAGCTCCAGATGGGTGTCAGCGGCTTTCTCGACAATCGCGGCATGACACTCGACTTTGGTGATTTGAAAAAGATCTTCAAAGAAGAGCTTGAGCCGTATCTCGATCATCGCTATTTAAACGAGTCACTCCCTTATATGAATACAACTGCAGAAAACATGTGTTATTGGATTTTTGAACAACTGGCGACACACTTGCCAAATGAACGCGACGTCCGTGTCGAGTTCGTCCGTCTGTATGAAACGCCAACGTCTTACGCTGAGTTCCGCCGTGAATGGTTGGTGGAATCGTGAAAATCCCTGTTCTTGAAGTGTTCGGACCGACCTTTCAAGGAGAAGGACGCGCCATCGGACAAAAGACGATGTTCGTTCGGACCGCCGGTTGCGATTATCGCTGTTCGTGGTGCGATTCCGCCTTTACGTGGGACGGTTCAGAAAAACCGGACATGCTGACAGCCGATGAGGTGATTGCTCGCCTGGATGCACTTGGTATGTACGATTACGTCACCATCTCGGGTGGCAATCCACTCCTTATCGCGGCTATGGGAGACCTGGTCGAGAAGTTGAAAGAACGAGGCGTCACACTCGCCGTCGAGACGCAAGGCAGCCGCTATCAAGACTGGCTCACACAAATCGATGACGTGACCCTCAGTCCAAAACCTCCATCGTCTGGTATGAAAACGAACTGGGAGCAACTAGACGCTATCGTCGAACGGTTGCGCCCGGAGCAGACGACATTCAAAGTTGCTGTCTTTGATGAAGTGGACCTTGCCTACGCGAAAGAAGTGCAGCAGCGCTACTCACCGGACGTCATGTATTTGTCGGCCGGTAACCCGGAGCCTGGTGCAGACGGCGACATCACCGATGCCCAGCTCCGTCGTTTGAAACAACTATGGGAAGACGTTGCACGTGATCCGTCATGGCAAAGCGTCCGCGTCCTACCGCAACTACACACATTACTGTACGCCAACGAACGTGGCGTGTAAGGAGAATGAACATGAGACCAGAAGACTTACAAGACCTCTCGCTCCTCGGACAGAAGAGCGTCCCTTATATTTTTGAATACACACCAGACGTCCTGGAGGCGTTCCCGAACCGTCATCCTGAGAACGACTACTTCGTTAAATTCAACGCACCAGAATTCACATCGTTGTGCCCGATCACGAACCAACCGGACTTCGCAACCATCTACATCTCATACATCCCGGATGAGAAACTCGTCGAGTCGAAGTCGTTGAAGTTGTACTTGTTTAGCTTCCGTAACCACGGTGACTTCCACGAGAACTGCATCAACGTCATTGGGAAAGATCTCGTGAAATTGATGGAACCGCGCTATCTCGAAGTGTGGGGGAAATTCACACCACGTGGCGGTATCTCGATCGATCCGTACTACAACTACGGAAAACCGGGTACGAAGTACGAAAAAATGGCGGAGCATCGTCTATTCAACCATGACCTGTATCCAGAGACGGTTGACAACCGTTAATTGAAAAGTAGGCGCTCCATCTGGAGTCGCCTACTTTTTTTGATAGCGATGAATCTGTCGCTTAATCGGTTCGCGGAACACGGTCGCAACGAGCGTCAACACGAGCATGATCCCAAATGCCAAGGCGATGAGCGTCCAATCCCCACTGGCGATACTACTCCCGAGAAAATTGTTCGCGAACGCCCCGGGAATCATACCAACGACGGTCGCAAACAGATAGGCGAGTACGTTTACTTTTGCCAAACCAGAAGCATAGCTGACCAAATCAAAATTGACGAGCGGGATGAGACGTAAGATGAGGACGTAAAAGAAGCCGTCTTCTTCGATTTTGCGCTGAATGGCTTCGTAATTCGTTGATTCGAAGTGATGCAGGAAACGATCGCCGAAATAAATTGCCACATAATACGCAACAAGCGCACTCAATGTCGCCCCGATGACGGTATAGATGACGCCCGGTAACATCCCAAACGCCAAGCCGCCGGCGACCGATAAGACGGACGTGGGAAACAAGATGAGCGGACGAACGGTGAACAATAAAATGTAAATGAGCGGAGCCAACCATCCGAATTGAATGATGTAGTCCCGTATATCGCCTGGGCTTACATCAACCCACTGATAAAGGAATGTCGCCGTCCCGAACAGGAGTAGGACGAGTGCAATCATCCATTGTATCTTCCACTTCTTCATCGTCCTCCTCCTCTCTATTTGCTTTTATTCCCGTAATCTAGGATGTCATCCACCTTTTTTCAGCCATCTCGATGTGGTACGGTTAGAAAAAGCAGAAGGAGGAAATCGATATGAACCTTGCAGATGCCCTAACATTGAAACAGTTGCTCCATGAGCAAATCGATACATTGACCGAAGAGATTGAGCATGTGGCGTTCATCTCGCTTCAAGCGAATGAATCCATTCCGACCATTCAGTCCCGTTCCCTTCAAGACATCGAGATGGAACTTGAACACATTCGTCTAGACTTACGTCAGCTCGACCGTCTCATTCAAGAGGCGAACGTCCAAGCCGTCGTTGAGACGCATGACGGTCCACTCCCGCTCGTCGAGGCAATCGAGCTCGCCATTCAGTTACGTGTCCAGGCACGACTTTATGAGAAATTATCGCTTCGTCCGAAGAAAGACTATGTGCACGGAGTTGCCGTGATCAAACACGCCTTATATGACCCCGAACTATATCGTTTAAAAGCACGCGATATTAAGAAGCGTGCCATTCGAATCGAAAGTGCCATTCAGGCCGTCCGTTATCAGACTGACATTGAATTTGATGCATCACGATATATGTAAAAAAGCGAAGGGATTCCTTCGCTTTTTTACATATGGTCATGGTGATTGTGATGGATATCATGATGACTCGATGAAGAAGAACGTCGACGTGGAGGTGCCTCATCAGCAAATTTTTCTCCGTCCAAAATCCCGAGACGCTTATATTGACGACCGACCCGCTCTTTTGTCTCTTCGCGAACAGTGCTCGACTCCATCACCAATTGGTAGCATCCGAGCGCGACACGAAACGGTTCCATGCGTGTCCGTTCAATCGAGAAGGAATCGACGCCACGTAAATAGTCTGCCAATCGCTCAGCCGTCTCGTCGGCTGGATCATCTGCAAGCTGTGAGGCGAAGTGTTGTAAGTCCTTCAATGTATTTGATGTTTTAGAGTAGCTCACTCCCGATTTGATAAATCCAAATATAATCAGACCGAACACAACCATGAAAATGATTGGAAACACACCAAATAGTCCGCTAAAGAATGAGTCCCCTATCGAGCTATCGAACGGATCCCCGCCAAATCCAAATACTATCATTTCAAACTCCCCCTTTTTCTTTATGTACGCTCACATATTAAAATAGGTTTCAACAAAAAAACCGCGATCACACGACCGCGGCATCGATTCAACTGTTCAGTTGTTTCTCCATCATGATGCGTGGCTCGCCATCTTCTGTGTAGGCGCCCATGATGTCATATCCGCAAAGGAGGTTCAAAATGATGACCCCTTTGTTCGTATTGCGTGCTTTCGTCCGAATCGAATGGAACCCTTGCGCTTCGACCCATTCGAGTTGCGTATCCATCAGCTTGCGACCGATGCCATGCTTTTGGAAGTCCGGATGTACGCCGCCCGCCCAGCTGTAAAATCGATAAGGCTCCGCCTCATAGCCAATTTTAAAGCCGACCAGTTCCTCTTCCGAGAAAGCCAGTAACACTAGCGGATTGGCGTGCCGATATAAACGCTCTTTAAAACGCAACTGATCGAGGTCGCCATATAACGTGCGATACAGTCGGAAAAAGTCCTCTTCAAAATCCTTAAAGTTGTTTGTCACATCTTTTACGATAAATGAACTCGTCGTACTCATCGTGCCATCCCCTTTCAGTTTCTGGACAAAGATTCCGTACGTCTGTTCATTTCGCCGTTCATTCTGAATTTCCTGTCTCCCGTTCAAAAGCCGTGACACCTTTTTGTTTATAAAGTCCGAGCGTACGTTTCGGCAAACTCTTGACCATCCAGTCTTTAAAAATATGTGCCTGATCCTCGACAGGCAGTTCATAGCCCTCCGTCACGATATGTCGCGACCGTGTCGTGACATCGTACAAGGAAATTGCCGCCGCCACGGAGATGTTCAAACTCTGAACGTATCCTTGCATCGGAATGACAAAGTTTCCATCCGCCTTCTTCAATGCCGCTTCCGACACACCACTATGTTCATTCCCGAATAAAAGAACTGTCGCCTTCGACACATCCACTTCTTCGAGCGGAATTGCTTCCTCACTCAATGCCGTCGCATATACTTGATAACCGTCTTCTTTTAAAGCGTCAATCGCCTCTTCAATGGAGCCATGCTCGACGACGTCCACCCAGCGGTCGGCACTCTTGGCGATAATCGAGTTTGGTTTGAACTTTGCACGCCCTTCGACGACGTGCAGCGTCTGCACCCCGAACGCATCGGCCGAACGCAATACGGCAGATTGGTTATGCGGATCGTCCACACCTTCCGTCAAAATCGTGATATGGTTCGTTCGTGTATTCAATACTTCATACATCCGTTTGATGCGATCTGGCATGAGCATCTCATATAGAGGAAGATCGTCTTCCTGCAATACACCCTTCTGCAACAACTCTTCTTTTAATTCAATCTGCTCTTCTTTCGTCAAAGCAGATGTCGTCTGTCTCCAACCCATCTTTCTCGCTCCCTTCAACCTATCATATTGTAGCTAGATTCGATTCGACTGACAAGTTCGCCTCACATCTGCTATTCTCACTTCGGAAATGAAAACAAATGAAAATAGCGAAAACGGTTGCATGAATTTATGCAATCGATTACAATCATTTATGCAAGCGATTGCACTATTGGCAAACACAAAAATAGATAAAACTCCCTCACAGGAAGGAAGCGTATAGCATGAAACAATTGATCTCATTCGATTTCTGGCAGAAACTCGGTAAGGCCTTGATGGTCGTCATCGCCGTCATGCCGGCTGCCGGTTTGATGATTTCCATCGGAAAATTGATTGGAATGTCAGCCGGAGATGTCGGTATCTTATTAACAACAGCTCGTATCATTGAAGATTTAGGTTGGGGCATCATCGTCAACTTACATATCCTCTTCGCAGTCGCGATTGGTGGTTCGTGGGCAAAAGATCGTGCAGGCGGTGCATTCGCAGCACTTCTCGCCTTCATCTTGATCAACCGTGTCACAGGTGCCATCTTCGGTGTCAACGGTGCCATGCTTCAAGATCCGGAAGCGACAATCGAGTCACTCTTCGGTGCGAACCTTGTCGTCGCTGATTACTTCACATCTGTACTCGGCTCACCTGCCCTGAACATGGGTGTGTTCGTCGGGATTATCGCCGGTTTCCTCGGTGGTGCACTATATAACCGTTTCTACAACTTCAACAAGTTGCCGAACGCTCTCTCGTTCTTCAACGGGAAGCGCTTCGTACCATTCGTCGTTATCCTTGGTTCAGTCGTTGCTGCCATCGTTCTATCGATTCTATGGCCAACCATCCAAGGTGCACTCAACAGCTTTGGTGAATGGATTGCCACATCACGTAACACGGCGCCTGTCCTCGCCCCGTTCATCTACGGTGCGCTCGAACGTCTCCTCTTGCCGTTCGGTTTACACCACATGCTCACAGTACCAATGAACTACACAGAGCTCGGTGGAACGTATACGATTTTAACAGGTGCGACAGCTGGATCGGTCGTTGCCGGTCAAGACCCACTCTGGTTGGCATGGGTGACGGACCTCGTCAACTTGCGTGCTGCTGGTGATACGGCCGCATACAACGCGCTTCTCGCTGATGTCGTTCCAGCACGCTTCAAAGTCGGCCAAGTCATCTTGTCATTCGCTGCATTGATTGGTGCCGCGTATGCGATGTACCGCAACGTCGACGCGGATAAGAAGGCACAATACAAGCCGATGTTCTTATCAGCCGGACTCGCTGTCTTCTTGACAGGTGTCACAGAACCGATCGAATTCATGTTTATGTTCGTCGCACCAGTTCTTTATGTCGTTTACGCACTCATGGCCGGTGCTGCCTTCGCATTGGCAGATATCATCGACTTACGTGTACACGCCTTCGGTGCAATCGAACTCTTGACGCGCATTCCGATGATTGTCAAAGCAGGACTTCTTCAAGACTTGATCAACTTCGTGCTCGTCTCTGTCGTGTTCTTCTTCCTCAACTTCGGTGTCTTCAACTTCTTCATTAAGAAGATGAACCTACCGACGCCAGGACGTAACGGGAACTACATGGAAGAAACGACAGAAAAATCATCCGTTACAGGTAACGAACAAGTCATGGGGATTATTGCACTTCTCGGTGGGGAAGAAAACATTGAGGATGTCGACGCATGTATGACTCGTCTTCGTGTGACCGTTAAAGACGTTACACTCGTCTCTGACGAACCAGAATGGAAGAAAAATGGCGCTATGGGTCTTATCGTGAAAGACCGTGGAGTCCAAGCCATCTATGGCCCGAAAGCCGACGTATTGAAATCAGACATTCAAGACGTCATCGGTGCATAATCTACTGGCCAACTCGCTCGAGAGTTGGCCTTTTTCTAAAGGAGGACTATCGTGAATATTTTAACGCTCAATTGTCATGCCTGGTTAGAAGACCGTCAACAAGAGAAAATCGATGCGATTGTCGAACGTATCGCAAGCGAAGAGTATGACTTCATCGCGCTCCAAGAAGTCAATCAACATAAAGAGGCCCCCCTCATCTATGGGAACATCCGTGAGAACAACTTCGCACACGTCCTCGTCGAGCGCCTGAAAGAGTTAGATCTTCACTATCACATGACATGGGACTTTGCCCATTACGGATATGACATTTACGAGGAAGGCGTCGCCATCTTGTCACGGACACCGTTTCTATCGACCGAATCATTCTTCGTATCCAAGACGACGGACCCTGACAATTACAAGTCCCGTAAAATCGTCAAAGCCGTGATTGAAGGTCCTGAAACGCCGACGACCGTCTACTCGTGTCACCTCGGATGGTGGCATGACGAAGAGGAGCCAGTGAAGCATCAACTCGACGAGCTCCTGCGTCGCGTGGAGCATGACGACCATGCACTCCTACTCGGTGATTTCAACAACGATGCTTTCATTCGAGGCGAAGGATACGATTATTTGATGGATAGTGGGCTTCAAGACTTGTTCCATCTCGCAACGGAACGCGAAGGCGATGCGACCGTCCAAGGGAAAATCGCTGGATGGGATGAAAACAAGAAATCGCTACGCATCGACTTGATGTTGACGAATGCACCCATTCACGTCTCCCGTCATGCCGTCGTCTTCGACGGCGAAAACGGACCTGTCGTCTCCGACCACGCCGGTGTCGAAGCCACAGTGTTTTGGCGTTGATGCACCTTTTTCTTCCGACTTGGGAGAAAAGGGTTTTTCTTTTGGGAAAAATCTTGTAACGTGATAAAAGACTGATGTCTAACTACTAATGAATGAAATAGAAAGAAGTGTTTGAACATGAAGACAAGCTCGCTCAGTCGAAGCGACTGGACTTTAGTTTTATCCCTATCCTTATTAACCTTCGTTCTCGGAACGAGTGAATTTGTCATTGTCGGCATTTTGCCTGATATCGCAAGCGGTCTATCCATTTCCATCGCAACGGCTGGAAGTCTCGTATCGGCATTCGCCATCAGCTTTGCCGTCGGTACGCCAATCACGATGTCCTTGACGAGCCATCTTCCAAAACGCAAATTGATGCTCGGTTTGACGATTCTCTTCACCTTATTGAACTTGTTGAGCAGTCTCGCTCCCATGTATGAGTGGTTACTCGCCTTACGCATGTTGACGGCCGTCGTCACAGGTGTGTTGATCTCGCTTGCTATGCTCGTCGCTAGCGAAAGCGTCCCTCCGGCAAAACGAGGGGTAGCCGTATCCTTTATTTTTGGTGGCTTTACAATGGCCAACGTGTTCGGTGTTCCAATCGGAACATTCATCGGACAACAAGCAGGCTGGGAATCCACATTTTGGTTAACGACCGCACTCGGTGCAGTCGCCTGGATTGCCATTTATCGTGTCTTGCCGAATCATTTGTCTCAAGAAAAAGCATCACTCCGTGAACAAATGGCACTCCTGACGAATCCGCGCATCTTGATTGCCTTCTTGATTCCGGCGTTCGGTTTTGGGGCGACGTATGTCGTATATACGTATCTCGTACCGATTTTAAAAGATGTACTCGGTGTACCGGTCGCTTGGGTCAGTCCGATTTTATTCGCCTACGGATTCATCTCGATCTTCAGTAATATTGCTGCTGGAAAGATCGCCAGTCACAATCCGATCGGACGCTTACGATTCGTCTTTCTCGTCCAAGCGTTCGTCTTGGCCGCGTTGTTCGTGACGACGTCGAATATGACGCTCGGTCTCTTCAATATCGCCCTCATGTCGTTCATGGCGATTTTATTGACGACGTCGACACAGATTTATTTGATCGACTTGGCGGAGAAATTTAATCCGAACGCCAAAGGTCTCGCCTCGTCACTCATGCCCGTGGCGAGTAACGTCGGAATCGGACTCGGTTCCGCTCTCGGTGGTGTCGTCTATGCGACAAGCCCTATCATGACGCTCGCGCTCGTAGGCGGCTTGGTCGCCCTCGTCACAGCCGGGTTGACCGCAGTCAGTTATTCGCTCGACCAACGTTAAAAACGTGCGCACCTCGATGCAGGTGCGCACGTTTTTTATAACCATTCGAGAATCGCGGATAGGACTTCGTCGAGTTGTTCTTTCGATGTGAGCGGACTTTCCTGATCGCCTTTTTGAGGACCATACATTCCGAAATTTGCATGATTCCCGCCTTCGATTTGTACGAATTGACTATCGTCAGGAAGGTCGCTTCGACTCGCCTCGATGTCTTCTGGGACAGCTAATCCATCCAACTCACCCGAGATAGATAGCACGCGTAAGTCACTATCGACCATCGAGCTGATCGGATATGATGCGAGGAAAATGACACCTTCCACCGCCTCTTGATGCTCAAGCGCGTAACCCGATGCCGCCGAACCTCCGAGTGAATGACCGGCCACGACCCAACGTTCAATCTCGGGATGTGCTTCGATGATTGGATCGGCTGCGTCGATATCTAAAATGCCTAAGTTGAGACGAAGCGACGGAATGGCGACGAAATACCCTTCCTCGGCTAAACGTGTTCCGTAATACGCATACGCCTCTTTCTCCACTTTTGCTCCTGGATAAAGAATGATGCCGATCTCGCTCGTCGTATCTCCGAACTCGAGACGGTTGTCGACCACTTTCCCCTCTTCCGCATACTGTGTCGCTTCATCGGTTGGTCCGTACGTGAACTGCGTCCAAATCAAAAAGCCTGCTACCGCGACAACAAGCAATCCTACGATTGAGAGTGCGGCCCACTTGAAGAATTTCTTCATTATATAGCCTCCGTTTGCATCCACTTCATCATAACGTTACACTAATAAGAAAAAGCATGATCAGGGGGACACCATGACCAGAAGTAATGTAACCACGACGATTCAGTGGTTTATTTTTATTTTAGCTACAAATATTGTACCACCACTCTCCATCGCCGCCTTGTTTGAACTGTCGCCAGATGAGACGATGACCTTCATCTCCCGCTCACTCTTCATCTTCGCACTCTTCAGCATCATCCAAACGTTGCTCGGCCATCGCCTCCCGATACTCGAAGGACCTGCCGGCATTTGGTGGGGTGTCTTCACTTTATACGCCTCCATCGGTCCCGCTCTATACGGAAGTCAGCAAGAGACCTTGCAAGCACTCGGATTCATGCTGTTTTTGAGTGGAATCCTTGGTGTGTTGTTGACCGTCACTGGTATCTTAAGACGCATGCTCGCCCTGTTTACACCGCAAGTGCTCGGCGTCTATATGATTTTGCTCGTCCTTCAATTATCAGGGGCCGTCATTAAAGGTGGCTTTGGGGTGACGGAAGACGGAATCAACGTCGTTCAGGCAGTGGCGACGGCAGGTCTCGTCTTGTTCGCACTCACGCTCGAGCAAAGTCGCTTTAAACAATATGGGCTCGTCATGACACTATTCGTCGGGTTCGGCTTATTCCATTTACTCGACCTTGGAAATCCAATCGTTCGTTCAGAATCTTTCTTCCTCGTACCGGAACTTCTTCCGTTCGGAAATTGGGTATGGGATTGGAACTTGTTGCCAACGGCTTTCGTCATCACCTTGCTTCTCATGACGAACGTCCTTGCGAACATCAAGTTGATTGAGCGCATCGTCAGTTCTCGCGAAAAACGAGAAATCAAAGGGAACGTTCCCGCATCGGGTGTCGCCAGTGGCGTCAGTCAAATCGTGGCCGGTCTGTTCGGTACACCGGGTCCTGTCGCCATCTCCGGGACAGCTGGTTTTCTCTCTTCGACGGAGAGCGTCCAGCGTACCCCGCATTTGATTGCCCACGCCCTCATGATGTCGTTAGCACTCATCGGTCCATTCGTCTCGTTGATTGCGAGCATCCCGGCCGCTGTCGGTTATGCAATCGTGACACCGCTCATTGCAACGATGATCATCATCGGAATCAATGAGGCGGCCTTTGAATTGAAGCAGTCCACGGCATCTCTCACGGTCGGACTCCCGCTCGTCATCGGTGCCGGGGCGATGCTTCTGCCACCCGGATCAATGAATGAGTTACCACCGCTTCTTGCGACCGTCTTCTCTAACGGACTCGTCCTCGGGACGATTGTCGCCTTAACAACTGCCATCTTAAGTAAAATCAAGGATTGAAAAAAGAACTGGCCATATCGGTCAGTTCTTTTCACGTACATGCATATGGTAACGGGCATCGTGCGGTAAAACAGCGCCTTCTTCTTGTTCGAAATGCGCACGGTCTTTCCAATAACGAACGACTGACGAAGTATCACGATGCAGGGCGCGTTGTAGCGCTTGTTTTGCCGTGACAGGCGTTTCGTCATCGTTTTTCAATTCAAGTCCCATCAGTTTATAACCGATTGTTTGTCCACCTCGACTCATTTGCCAGGCTTCCATGGCATATGTCAGTAGTGTCGGTGTGATGACCGCATGCACAAACTCGCTCTTTACTTTCTTTCGCACGAGCTGTTCTACGCCCACGCTGACAAGACCTGCAATGACACTGTCAATCATGACTGCTTTGGTTCGCTTTTTTGTCAATGGATTCATCGGCTCATCCTCTGCATCATCCCTGACGTCAACACTTCGATTCCTTCGCCTTCTTCAGACGCCATAATCAAGGCACGAGCGACATGCAGCGCTTGAATCGGTGCGACTTCCGGTGTCTTCTCAAGCAAGATTGACTGGAACGGTCGACTGATGACCTCAGCCGCTTTCTCCCCGAAGCGGAATGAATCACGCTCTCCGAGTAACAGAGAAGGACGCGCGATAATCAAGTGATGGAAGTTGAAAATACGTAACGCGTTCTCAAGCTCCCCTTTCACACGGTTGTAAAAGAAAGTCGAACGCAACGATGCGCCTTGTGCCGATACGACCGCATAGCGCGTCGCACCATGTGCCTTGGCGACACGGGCGACTTCAAGTGGTAATTCTAAATCAACTTGTTTGAACGCTTCTTGCGAGCCGGCTACCGCAATCGTTGTGCCGAGCGCACAGTACACGTCGTCGATCTGTGGAAGGGATGAATCCATCTCCTCGAAACCGACGACCTCATGTAACTTCGGATGACTCCAACGCTTCGAGCGACGGACAACGATCCAGACCGCATCATAACGGTCACTCTCTAACAACTGTTCAACCAATTCGCGGCCAATCAAGCCAGTCGCGCCTACAACAAGTGCAGTTTTCCCCATTCGTGACTCCTCCTAGACTACTATTTCCTTCAGTCTAGCTGACTTGCCGTTCCTCGGCAATGATTGTCCCGGGACGGAATCGGTCCATCATACGGAAAAATCCGTTCAATGCGAGCGCCGTGAATGAGCCTGCCACGATAGCACTGTCCGTGAACAACTGCAGCCACTCCGGCATGTTTGCGACGATGGCTGGATTGGCGGTAATACCGAGCCCAACACCGATTGAGAGCGCAATGGTAATCAAGTTCTCGTTTTTCGAAAAGTCGACTTGACTGAGGATACGAATGCCAGAAGCAGCGACCGTTCCGAACATGACGAGCATCGCTCCCCCAAGCACAGGCTTCGGAATCAATGTCGTGAACGTAGCGACTTTCGGGAGGAATCCGAGCAAGATGAGCAATCCGCCTGTCCAAAAGATGACGCGACGCGATTTCACACCTGACAATTGAACGAGTCCAACGTTTTGACTGAACGTCGTGTACGGGAAACTGTTGAAAATCCCTCCAAGAATCGTTGCGACGCCTTCCGCACGATACCCTTTCGTCAATTCTTTCGCACCGATTGGTTGTTTCGTGATATCGCTGAGCGCCAAGAACACCCCTGTCGATTCAATCATCGAGATGATGGCGACGAGCGTCATGACGAGGATGGCAGACAGGTCGAATGTCGGCATCCCGAAGTAGAACGGCTGGACCATTTGGAACCATCCTGCTTCACGAACAGGACTGAAATCGACGAGACCTAGCGAAGCGGCTACCCCTGTTCCAACCAATACGGCAAAGAGGACGGCAGCAGCACGCGTGAAGACGGTCCCGACACGGTTCAAGACGAGAATGAGTAGAATCGTTAAACCACCTAATCCGAGATTCTGCATCGATGCGAACCCTGGTTCACCGGGCATCCCGCCACCGATGTCATTGACGGCGACCGGAATCAGCGAGAGACCGATGATCGTCACGACCGAACCGAGCACGACCGGCGGGAAGAAGCGCACGAGTTTCCCGACAAATCCAGAAATGAGGATGACAATGAGCCCGCTCGCAATCAACGCGCCATAAATGGCAGTGATCCCGTTCGCGCTTCCGATGGCGATCATCGGACCGACCGCAGTGAACGTACATCCGAGGACTACCGGCAATCCGACACCAGTGAAGCGTGTCGTCCATACTTGTAGTAGCGTCGCCACCCCACACATGAATAAATCAATTGCGACGAGATAGGCGAGCTCGGTTGGACCAAGCCCGATGGCACCACCGACGATGAGTGGGACGATTGCCGCTCCCGTGTACATCGCGAGTAGATGCTGGAATCCTAGACTAGCTGTCTTGAACGTATTCATCGAACGACCTCCACGAACGAGATATGGTCTTTCTCTAATTTCGCAATGCGTGCCAACGATTCGACGCGATAGCCACGCTCGATCAATTTATCGCGCCCTGGTTGGAATGACTTTTCGATGACAATCCCAACGCCTGCGACCTCTGCACCTGCCGCTTCCACGAGTTGTGTCAGTCCGAGTGCCGCTTCCCCATTCGCGAGGAAGTCATCGATGACAAGAACACGTTCGCCTGGTAAGACGAAGCGTCGGCTCAAGCTGATGCGGTTCGTCTCTTGTTTTGTGAACGAATAAACGTCCGCTTCTACGAGGTCGTCTTGGAGTGTCAGCGATTTTCGTTTACGCGCGAATACGAACGGGATGCCCATCTCAAGCGCCGTCATCATCGCCGGCGCAATCCCACTCGATTCGAGTGTGACGATGCGGTCTATTTGAGCGTCTTTGAAACGTTCTGCGAATTCTTTGCCGATGCCTTTCATGAGTACCGGGTCGACCTGATGATTCAAGAAAGCGTCGACTTTCAACACTTGGTCGGAAAGGGCCCGACCTTCTTCACGGATTTTGTCTTCTAACTGCTTCATTGTTTTCCCTCCAATAAAAAATGCGATTCGTCACCCCTCATCGGGAGGCAACGAACCGCATGGAAATCAACGATAGCATACGACAAGCGCCACCCGTAGTCGAACCATTTACGGTAGTTCGGTAGAGACTTGCGGACCATATTTCCGCTGATATACGAGTGCGAATCTATTTATATAAGATAGACCTTATTGTAGACGAGCTGACGAGAAATGCAATAGGTTGGAATCAAACGGTGAAATGTTCGATTTTTCTGAAACTGCTGTATACTGTAGATATTGGATATGAGAGAGGAGCCTTGCCCTTATGAAGTTATTCGTATTAGGCGCAACCGGTCGGACCGGACATCAATTCATCGATCAAGCCATCGAGCACGGTCATGATGTCACCGCGTTCGTCCGTGAACAGAAAAAGTTGATCCGGACGCCACAACTCGAAATCATTGAAGGCGACTTATATGATGTCGACGCATTGACGGAAGCGATGCATGGTCACGATGCGGTCGTCAGTTGTCTCGGAACGGATTTGAGCGACCCAGACTTTTTAGCGAGTGTCACGGACAAGCTTGTCCCTGCGATGAAGGCAAACAATGTTTCACGTATCATCTATCTCGCTTCAGCGGGAATCGACAATGAGATTCCGGGCCTTGCGGGGAAAGCCATTACGTTCATGCTCCGGAAACCGCTCCGTGATCATCGGGCAGCCGTGGACTTATGGCGAAATTCGTCATTCGATTATACGATTGTACGACCGATGCAATTGACGGACGGTCCTCGCACCTCGACATATCGCACGGCCATCGATGAAGTGCCAGAGAACGGGAAGCACATCTCACGGGCAGACGTCGCCCAGTTCATGCTTCATACGATTGAAGAACAGGAACACGTACGAGAGTCGGTCGGACTGGCGTACTAATTTGATTCAATTCATGCTACAATATCGGGTAGTTTACTTTGAAAGGAACGAAAACGAATTATGAGTATATTAACGGTACAAAACTTGAGCCACGGCTTTGGTGACCGCGCTATTTTGAACGATGTCTCTTTCCGCCTCTTAAAAGGGGAGCATATCGGTCTCGTTGGAGCGAACGGTGAAGGAAAATCGACGTTCATGAACATCATCACGCGCAAGCTGCAACCGGATGAAGGGAAAATCGAATGGGCGAAAAACGTCCGTGTCGGTTACCTCGATCAACACGCGGTACTTGAGCGCGGGATGACGATTCGGGACGTCTTGAAAGGTGCCTTCCAATACCTGATTGACATGGAGACGCGCATCGGCGAACTCTACATGGAGATGGGCGACGCGACACCGGAACAGATGGAAGACATGCTCGCAGAGGTCGGTGAGCTTCAAGAAACGCTCGACTCGAACGACTTTTATATCATCGACGCGAAAGTAGAAGAAGTCGCACGCGGTCTCGGTATTTTAGACGTTGGTCTCGACCGTGACGTCACGGACTTGTCAGGTGGACAGCGTACGAAAGTATTGCTAGCAAAATTACTTTTAGAGAAGCCAGATATCTTGCTCCTCGATGAGCCGACCAACTATTTGGATGAAGTGCATATCGAGTGGTTGAAACGCTATCTTCAAAACTATGACAATGCCTTCATCTTGATCTCCCACGATATCCCGTTCTTAAATAGTGTCATCAACTTGGTCTACCATATGGAAAACCAAGAGTTGAACCGCTATGTCGGAGACTATGACAAGTTCATGGAAGTGTACGAGATGAAGCGTTCCCAACTTGAAGCCGCCTACAAGCGTCAACAGGCCGAGATCGCGGATTTGAAAGACTTTGTTGCACGAAACAAGGCCCGTGTGTCGACACGAAATATGGCAATGTCACGTCAGAAGAAACTCGATAAGATGGATGTCATCGAATTGAGCGCGGAACGTCCAAAACCAGAATTCCGCTTCTTGCAGGCACGTACATCGGGACGCCTCATCTTTGATGCGAAAGGTCTCGTCATCGGATACGATGAGCCACTCTCACGTCCGCTCGACCTTCAGATGGAGCGCGGTCAAAAGATTGCCCTCGTCGGAGCGAACGGAATCGGGAAGACGACGCTCTTGAAGAGTTTGCTCGGCTTGATCAACCCGCTTGAAGGGACAGTCGAACGTGGTGAGTTCCTCGAAATGGGTTACTTCGAGCAGGAAGCAGCATCAAGCAATAACACGTGTATCGAAGAGATTTGGAGCGAATTCCCGTCACTCAACCAACAACAGGTGCGCGCGATGCTCGCGAAATGTGGTCTCATGACGAAGCACATTGAAAGTAAAATCTCTGTCCTCAGTGGTGGGGAAAAGGCGAAAGTACGTCTTTGCAAACTCTTAAACAACGAAACGAACTTGCTCTTACTCGATGAGCCAACGAACCACTTGGACGTCGACGCGAAGGAAGAGTTGAAGCGTGCGTTGAAGGAGTACAAAGGAAGCGTCCTCCTCATCAGTCACGAACCAGAATTCTATGAGGATATCGTCACAGATGTCTGGAACTGTGAATCATGGACGACGAAAGTATTCTAATTCAGTAAAGGACGTGTCGTATGGCTGGCCCAATTCAAACGAATGAACGGATTATTTTGTATGACATTATCCGAGGGTTTGCCCTCTGCGGCATTTTCCTCGTCAATATCCCGAGCATGCTCGGGAGCGACTGGATGTTCGGTCGTCCCGACTATTACGGGAGCGACCTGTTCGTCCGAACACTCTTCGATTTGTTCGTGCAGACGAAGTTTTATACGATTTTCTCCCTCTTATTCGGGATCGGCTTTTCGATTTTCCTCGAGCGTTCTTACGCTCGTGGCGAATCGGTCAGTCGTTACATACGCCGGATTTTGATTCTCTTCTTGTTCGGTCTGGCACACCTGGCGATTTGGTCAGGGGATATCCTCCATACGTACGCCATGTGGGGCTTATTGCTTCCCCTCTTTTACGGATTGAGTAACCGCGCCATTCTAGCGTGGGCGTGGAGTTTATTGATTGGAAGTTTCCTCTTATTTTATGGATCATCTGCGCTTGTGGAATGGGCAAATGGCGGTGACTTCAATAGCGGCGCTCCATTCCCAACACCATATAATATGGGATTCGGCATTTGGTTCGACTACCGTCTACAAATTGAAATATTCGCCGCCATGTCGAATTCACTTCTTGTGGGTATTGAGATTCTTAGCTTATTCTTGTTCGGTCTTTATATTGGACGGGAACGGAAGCTGCTCACATGGTCGATTCAAGGATTGACTCGTACTGCGATCATTTGTGCCCTCTTCACCTTGCCATTTTTCGGGGTTATCATTTGGCATCATTATGGTCAAGGCGAGGCCTATTACTGGGTGAACCTTGTTGCCGTTCTCGTCTCCGGAAAACTGCTCGCTACAACATACGTCTGCCTATTCACCATCGCCGTTCGAAAAGGTCGGACGTTCGCCCCGCTTCAAGCACTCGGTCGAATGGCACTCACGAACTATCTGACACATACGTTGATCATTGTCTTGCCAGTGATCGCACTCGGGGCGTACGGGGCGCTTTCTTTAACCGAAGGCTTGTTCCTCAGCATCGCCATTTTGATTGTGCAATCGTTCTTCTCGATGTGGTGGCTGAAGAATCACCGTTATGGACCGTTTGAGAAACTATGGCGTCTCGGAACATACGGACGACAAACGTAATCTTCTTAAGATCGGACTTCATTGTCCGGTCTTTTTTTATACAGGTAGGAAATCCCAGATTCACATGCTATTCTGATGAAGGAAAACGCTTGCACGATTAAGGAGGAACGTATGTCACAGTCAGCTATCGAGGTCCGCGACCTTGTGAAACACTATCAAATTTTAGAACGAGATGCCGGATTAAAAGGCGCCATCAAAGCTTTGTTTTCAAGAAAGTATCGCACCAAAGAAGCCGTGAAAGGAATTGACTTGTCTATCGCTCCAGGCGAACGCGTTGGATATATCGGCTTTAACGGTGCCGGAAAATCGACAACCATCAAAATGCTCGCCGGTGTCCTTCGTCCCGATGCCGGTTCCGTCCGCATCTTTGGAATCGATCCGCATGAGGACCGGATTCAAAATGCTCGACAAATCGGGGCGGTCTTCGGCCAACGGACCCAATTGTTTTGGGATATTCCCGTCCGTGAGTCGTTCGACCTGCTTCGAGAAATCTATGAAGTGCCGCGCGCAGAGTTCGAGGAGACCGTCGCTTGGTTCATTGCACGTCTCCAACTTGAACCGCTTCTCGATGTGCCAGTCCGCCAATTATCACTAGGACAAAAAATGCGTTGTGAGCTCGCAGCCGCCTTCTTACACCGACCTCGTGTCGTGTATTTGGATGAGCCGACGATTGGTCTCGATATTGACATCAAAGAGACGATTCGGGCGTTTATTCGCGAAATCAGCGATGCCTGGGGGACAACAGTCATTTTGACGACGCACGACATGCAGGATATCGAGGAAGTCTGTGACCGGGTAATCGTTCTAGACGAGGGACGCATCATTTATGACGATCGTATCGAAACGCTCAAACAGACGTTCAACAATGAACGCACCCTTGAAATCACACTCGACGAAGGGACATCATTCACCGTCCCGCCGTCGGTGACAGGACTCGTCACGGAACTCACCTCTGATCGAGAAACAGATACGATTCAATTAGCATTCAACCATCATGAGATTTCAAGTGGACAACTGATCCGTGAAATCGTGAACTGCAATCAAGTGAAAGATTTATCCGTTGTCGTGCCAAAAATGGAGACATTGATTCGAAATCTGTATCAGCCAGAGGTGAGTGCATGAGGCTTAAAAAATATGTAGCGCTCGCCTCCTCGCAAATCAAAGTCGATATGGCTTACACAGCCTGGTACTGGGCGAGTATGTTCTCGGTGACGATGCGACTGTTCATCTTATATTTCTTTTGGCAGGCCGTCTATGAGAATAAGACTGACGTGTCAGGTATCTCGCTCTCGATGATGTTGACGTATGCGGTCCTCGCGACGATGCTCGATCAATTCCGGGGAGGGGCCGGACGCGAACTCGCGCATCTCATTAAACATGGCGGAGTCGCCGTCGAACTGCTTCGACCGTATCATTTACTGGATAAGTTACTCGCGCAAGATATCGGGACAAAAACGTCGACCTTTTTTCGGTCGACGCTACCACTTCTCGTTATCGCCATGCTGTTTATCGGGGTTGACCCACCGACCTCACTTGAGAGTGCGTTCGCCTTCTCGATCAGCGTCGTACTCGCAATCCTTCTTGCGACACTGATCGATTTACTCGTCGGTGTGCTTTCCTTTTATACGGTGAACGTATGGGGACTTTCTGTCTTACAGGAGGCGGTCATTACGATTATGTCCGGGGCAATCATTCCGCTGACACTCTTTCCTGACTGGTTCCAGACGATCAGCTTATATTTACCGTTCGCTTCTCTTGTCTATGTACCTGTCGCCATATATACAGGTGACATCCAAGCATCTGGTATATGGCCGTCGATTCTGATTCAACTCGCATGGGTCGGGGCATTCTTTCTATTTGTACGACTCTTATTCGCATATGCGGTTCGGAAAGTGACGGTGTTTGGTGGATGAAACGATACGCAAAACTATATTGGCTCTATGCCAAAAATCATTTCAAAGTAATGATGGAATATCGAATGGATTTCTTGATTGGCGTCTTGTCAGTCTTCGGTCAACAATTTGCCGCCCTCTTCTTTTTATCCATCGTCTTTCGACATATCGAGTCGCTGAACGGATGGGGATTTTATGAGATTTTGTTCATTTACGGAATCGCGTTTTTAGGCCGGGCTGTTCATCATATCTTTTTTGATAACCTTTGGACGATTGGTTGGCAATATATTCGCACGGGGAACTTGGACCGCATTCTGATGCGTCCCGTAAACCCATTGTTCCAAATCGTCGCCGAACGGGTTCAACAAGATGGGTTTGGTCAACTCTTGATTGGTGGGAGTGTGCTCTGGCTCGCCTCGAATGAGCTAGGAATGACATGGAGTATGATGGATATTCTAGTCCTACTCGTCATGGTTCTCGCGAGCGGAATGATTTATATCGCGGTGAACCTATTCTTTGCGACATTCTCGTTTTGGATGATTGATAGTCTACCGGTCGTATTCGCGGTCTTCAGCTTGAGTGATTTTGCACGCTATCCGATGACCATCTATTCGAAAGTCATCATGTTCGTCTTAACGTATATCATTCCATTTGGCTTCACGGCATTTTATCCGGCGATGTATTTCTTTGAAGGACGTGGGTTCACCATGTTTGCATTGGCGACCCCGCTCGTCGCTATGCTCTCACTCGTCATCGCCTATCGGTTTTGGTTGTATGGACTGCGTGCATTCGCAAGTACAGGATCTTAATGAAGGAAGGGTGAGTAGATGAAGATCGTTCAACAGTGGGATCAGGAAGACAACGACTATATTCGACAGCGCCTGATTGAATATAACGCATCGCAATTACCCGATGAGGTGAAGCACCCCGTCGAGCATGTGAGTTTCATCGTTCGAGATGACTTCAATCAGATTGTCGGGGGCGTTACCGGAACGGTGTTTTGGTACACGATGCACATTCATTTCTTGTGGGTGGATGAACAGCTTCGAGGAAAAGGATATGGCACGCAATTGATGACGCGTATCGAACAATTGGCTATCGAGCATCGATGCCGTCTCATTCAACTCGATACGTTCAGTTTTCAGGCACCTGATTTTTATACCAAGCTCGGGTATGAAATTTTTGGAGTGATTGAGCACCATCCGACAGCCAATCATCAGCAATACTATTTGAAAAAGACTCTTCTCAATCAAAATTAAAACTGCAGACGTATTAACGTCTGCAGTCCCGCTCGAGGCCACGGCTTCGAGTTTTTATTTTGTTGCCGCTTCAGTTAGGAATGGCACGATTTGCTTCTTACGCGAGACGACGCCAGGAAGTGTCGCCAATCCGTTTTGAAGCGTCACGTTGAACGCTTGTTCGAAGAGTTCTGGTTTTGGTCCGACAACGACGGCTTCCGAATCGTTCGTCAAAATGTTCGTGATGGCGAATACGAACAAGTCCAAGTTTTTCGCTGCAACCGTTTTGGCGATTGCGGCTTCAACTTCCGCTTTCCGGTTCAAGACATCGTTCGCATCGACCGTGTTCACTTGTGCGATTTCGACACGATAGTCGCCCATCGCGAATTCTTTCGCATCGAGTGAGATGAGCTCTTCAATCGTTTTTTGGCTAAGGTCCGCACCGGCTTTGAGCATCTCAAGACCGTATGTTTCTGCATCGACGCCAGCGATCTCCGCAAGTTCTTTCGCTGCTTTGATGTCTTCATCTGTGCATGTCGGTGATTTGAAGAGAAGCGAATCCGAGATGATGGCTGACAGCATCAAGCCGGCCATATCCGCAGCAATTTCGACACCATGCTCTTTATACAACTTCAACAAAATCGTTGCCGTACACCCGACTGGCTCCGCACGATAGTAGAGCGGGTCTGCCGTTTGGAAGTTTGCGATACGGTGGTGGTCGATGACTTCAAGGATTCGCACATCTTCAATGCCATCCGCACTTTGCTGGAACTCGTTATGGTCGACCAAGATGACTTCTTCCGCCTCACCTTTCACACTTTCAATCAAGCGTGGTGCTTTCACACGGAAGTGATCGAGCGCATATTGTGTTTCACCGTTCACTTCACCGAGACGAACCGCCTCTGCGTCCATCCCTAATTTCTTTTTCAACTCGGCATAGGCGAGCGCTGACGTGATTGTGTCGGTATCTGGATTTTTATGTCCAAAGACTAGTACTGTACTCATGTCTCATTCTCCTCACTAAATAGTTTTCCCTTATCCATTATAACGCCCACGGCATTTCTTTCAATTCCCAAACAAAAAGAGCCGTGTCTCGGCTCTTATGCTTGTTCATCTTCATCTGTCTCTTCGAGGTCAGAATGATCTCCTTTTGAATCTTCTTCATGGGAGATGTCCGGCTGATCTCGCTTCAACTTTTCTTTTTCTTCTTGTTCACGCTTTTCTTTGTCTGACATATGGTGTCATCCTTTCGAAAATCCGACTTGTCGTAATCTGTTCCCCTAGCTCGATTTCGTCAAACGACATTTCATCAAACGTAAACAAACTGAAACGTCAGGCCTGCACGAAGACGATTTCTTCTCCGCGGAGCTCGACCTTCACGTCTTGTCCTTGGAATAACCATTCGTCTTGTTCTGCCACAACGAAGCGAATCCCATCTGCCTCTGTCTCAACAGCAGCATTGTTCACATCTTCTGTGATGACCCCGACAGAAAAACCGTGCGTCAAGTCTGTCGAACCCCCATATTTTGCAAACAAACGAACCGTTTGACCTGCTTCAACTTCCATCTCTTGTTTGAACCATTGGAGCGCTTCTTCTGTTACTTGAATCTTCATAACATCTCCTCCTCTCGACTACTCCTTTCATTCTAAACGTTTCAAAAGAGTCGAGCGAGGAAGTTGCCTAAAGTGTTGTGCCAACTTGATAGCTCACCGTCATGCCATGCGTTTCCGGTTGAGCACCGCTCATTTCAGCGAGCGTCGTTTCAAATAAGCGTCGCCCGATTTCTTCATTCGGTGAGAGCATCGTCGACAGTCCGAATGCATGACCGATCGGATGTCCGTCAAAGCCTAGCATGGCGACTTCCTGAGGAATCTTGATGTCTCGCCGTTGCATCTCTCCTAAAAATCCGAGGGCGACATAATCAGACGAGAAAAAGAGCGCTCGAGGACGCTCTTTTTGAGAGAGGAACGTTTCAGCTAGCCGAATACCGTCCTCACTCGTCAAATAGCCCGTCCAAATCCATTGCTCACGCGCATGCGCTACTTCATCGAAATAGGCTTGCTGACGCGCAAGGGAACTCGGACTATGGCTTCTTGACAAGATGATTCCAATCTCTTCATATCCATGTTCCTTCAAGACATGAATACCTGATACGAACGACGCGTAATGATCGACATGGATGGACGAAATCGTCTCCGGTGCACCGACGGTCGCCACAGCGATTGGCCCGTACGCGCGGTATGCCTCCATTTCCTTAAAGGACATCTCGTGAGACAAGACAATCGCCCCATCGACTTCACGATGCTTCAATAAATTGAGTGCTTGTCGTTCCTCGCTCAATTTATACTCCGTCTGCCACATGACGAGCCGGTAATCGTGCTCGAGCGCCGCCTTGGCGAGTCCATTGACGAAGAGACCGTAATACGGGTGATCCATATAAGGTAGGATCACGACAATTCGTTGCGTCTTCCCTGTCGACAACGTTAACGCCTGTTGATTCCGCAAATACCCGAGCTCTTTCATCGCTTCATGAACACGGGTCCGTTTTTCTTTCGATACGTACGGATGCTCGTTCAGGACGCGTGAGACCGTCGTCACCGAAACGTCAGCGTGCTTTGCGATATCTCGAATGTTTGCCATTCATCTCACCTCAACTTGTCAGTCTTTGCATATAGTGTACCCACTCTGCTTGCTGACTGTCACCTCTTTCGACGACTTGACAACGGATCGCCTGAACGAGACGGAAGCGCTCTTCTAACGGCAAGTGAAGAAACTCTTCACGGAAACGGGTACACAACATTTTCCCAAACGGTGTATACAACTGATTGATGACGAGCTCGTATACGATTCCACTGCACCATGTCTTCCACGTTGTCGGTTTCATATCGGTTCCCCTCCCTTTGTCTATACCGTATCTTCTGAAACGCGTTTCAGAGCAAGCTTCTTTTTAAAAAAGTTTATTTCCGAACATTTTTTACTATTGTTCCTAATTTTTCATGTTTTTCACGTAAAACAATTGACGGGAATCAAACATTTTTGTATAGTCATCAAGTTGATAACGTTAATTTAATCATTTTTTTCAATTAATGTTCGGAAATAGACCGAAATAAGGAGTTTTATCGATGAATATCTTTCAATTGAAACAACATGGAACGAATGTTAAACAAGAAGTGATTGCTGGGATCACAACGTTCGTGACAATGGCATACATCTCTGTCGTCAACCCGGCGATTCTATCTGATGCTGGGATCCCATTCGCACAAGCTTTCACGGCGACAATCATTGCCATCCTCATCGGAACTGGCTTGATGGCGTTTTATGCGAACTTACCAATCGCCGTGGCGCCAGGAATGGGGCTCAACGCATTTTTTGCTTACACGCTCGTCGCCCAAGAACAGATTGCGCCGTCTGCCGCGCTCGGTGTTGTCTTCGTCTCGTCCGTCTTCTTCTTGATTTTGTCGCTCTCTCCAATTCGGACGAAGTTGATTCAAGCGATTCCAACTTCGTTGAAGCATGCCATCACGACCGGGATCGGTCTTTTCATCGCTTCACTCGGATTAAAATTATCAGGCTTAATTGTTGCTGATGAAGCGAACTTGGTACGTCTCGGTGACGTGTCTTCTCCAGAAGTACTACTTGTACTCGGTGGTTTGATCGTCTCGGCACTCCTCTTTTCACGAAACGTACCCGGTTCTTTACTCATCGGGATGGTACTCACGGGGATTGCAGCATACTTCATGGATATCTTAAAAATCGATGGTGTCACGGCGATGCCAACACTTCCGGAAGGACTCATGGTTAACCCCGTGACGGCATTTAGTGATGTCATTCAATACGGTTTGTTCGGTGCTGTCCTCTCGTTCTTCCTCGTCACTCTTTTTGATACGACAGGTACGCTTGTCGGTGTCGGAAAACAGGCAGGTCTCTTAAAAGAAGATGGAACAATTGAGAATGGTCACCGTGCACTCTTTGCCGATTCACTTGCCACAATGGGTGGATCACTCGTCGGAACGAGCCCGTCTACGGCATACATCGAGTCTGCTGCCGGTGTCGCGCAAGGTGGACGTACAGGTCTCACGACGGCCGTCGTCGCCGGTTTATTCGGATTGACACTCTTCTTCAGCCCACTTATCGGCGCCATTTCTGGCGTAGCGGCAATCACAGCTCCCGCCTTGATTATCGTCGGTGCACTCATGTTGACGAATGTCCGGTACATCGACTGGAGCGACTTCAGCGAATACTTCCCGGCTTTCATGACGATTTTGATCATGCCTTTGTCAGGAAGCATCGAACGCGGCATCGCCTTCGGGTTCATCTTGTACCCGATCTTCAAAGCGATGAACAAAGAGACGGTTCACCCGCTCATCTACTTGTTCGGCGCACTCTTCATCTTGGAAATGTTCTTCCTATAAGTTAGACAGAAGATCCTCGTCATGTGTCGAGGATCTTTTTCTGTTATACGTTCTCCTTAGCTGTTTTATATCAGAAAAGAGATGAATATCTGTTCAGTGAGATACGTTATCAATTAGACAGGATTTTACAAATAAATCAGTTTTTCTCCCCATTTTTCTGTAACTTTCCTACGCTTTATGAAATAATGACGTTGAAATCGCTATCATCAGAAGAAAGAAGGAATGGCTATGCCGAATGTAGCTTTATTCGTCACTTGTTTATCTGATACGTTGTTTCCATCCGTCGGACAAGCGACAGTCGAACTACTCGAACATTTAGGGTGCGAGGTGACGTTCCCCTTTGAGCAGACATGCTGTGGGCAGCCTGCCTACAACAGCGGCTATCATGAGGAGACGAAAAAGGTTGCCAAGCACATGATTGAAACGTTTGAACAAGCAGATGCAGAATATATCGTCGGACCATCGGGGTCGTGTGTCATGATGATGCGCGACTACCCTCATTTGTTCCAAGATGATCCAGTATGGGGTCCTCGCGCTGAAGCGCACGCCGCCAAAACGTTCGAACTGACGCAGTTCATCGTCGATGTGCTCGAAGTCACAGATGTCGGTGCCAAGTTTCCCGCCAAAGCGACCTATCACGCGTCTTGTCATATGACTCGCCTCCTCGGAATCGAAGCGGCTCCCGGTAAGTTGCTCGGAAACGTCGATGGACTGACGATGGTTCCCCTCGCGAACGTACATAACTGTTGTGGGTTCGGCGGGACGTTCTCCGTCAAGATGCCAGACGTGTCGGTACAAATGGTAGATGAAAAAGTCGATTCCATCTTACAGTCAGGCGCAGAGGTGTTGATCGGAGCGGATGCGTCATGTCTGATGAACATCGGCGGACGTCTTCATAAACAGGGACATCCGATTAAAGTGATGCATATTGCCGAAGTCTTGAACGAAGGAGTGAAGCAAGCATGAGCATGGGGATTCGATTGGATGAGAAGTTTCAAGATCGACGAAAAGATGGAATCGAAGATGCGTTCATGCGGCAGGCCGTCAGTTCGGCTCAAAACCGTCTACGGGATGGCCGGTTAAATGCTGCAGGTGAACTCGGGGACTGGGAATCGTTTCGCGACCATTCGGAAGAAATTCGTCAACATGTGCTGGAACATCTGGATTATTACTTATATCAATTGAGCGAGAATGTCTCAAAACGTGGTGGAAGCGTCTTTTTCGCGGAGACACCGGAAGAAGCGAACCGCTACATCCGGGAAGTCGTTCGGTCGAAGCAAGCCAAACATGTCGTGAAATCGAAATCGATGGTCACGGAAGAAATCGGCTTGAACGAAGCACTTCAGGAAGAAGGATGTACCGTCGTCGAGTCCGACCTTGGGGAATGGATTTTGCAACTCGACGAAGACCCACCGTCTCACATTGTCGCCCCGGCTCTGCATAAAGACCGCAACGCTGTCCATGAGACGTTCACTGCTCACGGCTATACCGGTTCAAACGATCCGACTGAACTCGGTCGTTATGCGCGTCAAGAACTGCGCAAAGACTTTTTGAAGGCAGAAGTCGGCATCACCGGCTGTAATTTCGCCATCGCAGAGAGTGGAGCCGTCGGGCTTGTGACCAATGAAGGGAACGGACGCATGGTGACGTCGCTTCCTGATACGGTCATCTCTGTCATGGGCATGGAACGCGTCGTCCCGTCTTATGAAGAGTTCGAGGTGCTCGTCAACATGCTTTGTCGAAGCGCGGTCGGTCAGCGACTCACGTCATACATCACGACATTTGCCGGGACGCGCGCGGTCGGTGAAGTCGATGGACCAGAAGAGTTCCACCTTGTCATCGTCGACAACAAGCGTTCTGGTATTCTCGGGACACAGTTCCAATCGGTGTTGCAATGCATCCGCTGCGCGGCCTGTATCAACGTCTGTCCCGTCTATCGCCATATCGGTGGTCACGCGTACGGGTCAATCTATCCAGGTCCGATTGGTGCCGTCTTGGCTCCGCTTCTTGACGGATACGAGAACTATAAAGAACTCCCCTATGCGTCGAGTCTCTGTGGCGCTTGTACGGAGGCGTGTCCTGTAAAGATTCCGCTGCATGAGCTGTTGATTGAACATCGACGCGTCATCGTAGAGGAGAAAAAGCAATCACCTTTCGTGGAGCGGATTGCGATGAAAGGATTTGCCGTCACCGCTTCGAGCCCATTCTTATTCGAAACAGCAGAACATGTCGCACCGTTTGCGACATCACCGTTCGCCACCTCGGGTCAGATTGAGAAAGGGCTACCGGCTTGGACGGACTCGAAAGACTTGCCGCAGCCGAACAAACAGACCGTCCGAGATTGGTTCAAGAAACGGGGGAATGCCTGATGAATCCTGGTACAATCACAAACCGTGAGGACTTTCTACAACGAATCGCCAAGCAACTCGGTCGTGAGGTCAAGCTCACGCCGCCAAAACGGGAATATACACATCGTCCGCAAGATGAGGTGTTGAAAGGCGCGAGTGAAGAAGAGCTGCTCGAGACGTTCCGCATGGTCGCGACCCGAATCCATACCGATTTGGTGGAATGTGAATCTGCGAAGCTTGATGATACGCTTCGCCTCTTGATTGAACGCTATCATGGCGCACGGATTCTCGCAGAAAACGATGAGCGAATTTCCGCTTGGGCACCTGCAACAAGTGAGACGTTTGATTGGTGGGATTCGTCACAACCCGAAGCGAGTCGAGAGCTGGCCACTCGAGCGGACATCGGCATCACGATTGCGGATGCGGCATTTGCGGAAAGTGCGACAATCGTCCAATATGCGAAGCCTGGTAGATCACGGACGATCAGTCTGTTACCGCAAGACCATATCGCAATCATCCCGAAATCTGTCCTTGTTCCACGTATGACGCAAACAGCACAACAACTCGCCACACTCGACCGAGACGGTCTCCATTCCCCGAACGGTGTCAATTTCATCTCTGGTCCGTCGAACTCGGCCGACATCGAGATGAACCTCATCGTCGGCGTTCATGGTCCTGTTCGAGTCGCCTATGTGTTGGTACATGATTTATAAGTATAGCCCCTCCATCGATCGATGGAGGGGCTATGTTCATCCTGATACGGTGACGCTCCCATTTGAGCTCGTTAATTTCACTTCAATCGATCCGTCTCCAAATACGCACTCTTTCGACCGCTCTCCAAACACATCAACTTTCCCATTTCGTGACTTCGCACGAATCGTCACATCTTCCGGACGTTCATCGACATGTAAGTCAATCTTCCCATTGTTCGTCTTCAAGCGAATCGGTGCTTGAATCGCTTGTACGGAACAGTCTATCCGTCCATTAGAAGTTTTGGCATCGACCGCTCCCGTGACGTGATCGACATCGATTCGACCGTTCGAGGAATGGATGTTGATCCGCTCGAGCTGAGAATGTTTCGCTTCGACACGACCGTTTGAGGAATGAAGCTCCCAATCGTGACCGTGACAGCTTGATGCGAGCACTTTTCCGTTCGATGTGCGCAGGACACCATGACGTGCTTGAATGTGATGTGCGACGATTCGACCGTTCTCACTCTCCACGTGGAACCGTTCCGCTTGGAGATCTTGTACATCACTCGAACCGTGACGATTTTTCAATTGAATCTGATGATAGGCGTGATGAGGCAATTCAACCCGAAGTACAGGTGCCTTTGACCCAAACCATGAAAACAGGTCCGAAAGACCGAAACGACGTTCGGATTCAATCCGGATTTCTAACGTGTCCCCGACGATATCCATGACTACCCCATGGTCGGTCTCTGTTTCAAGTGTCGCATAAGCGTACCCATCTTGTGATGGTGTCACGAACACCTGCGCATGTTGAACTTGAATGAGGACGCTTTGGAAGGCTACGTTCGAACTTTTGACCACCGCAGGCGGTCGCGTCGAGACCGATTCTTCAATATCGACAGAGGCGAGCAATTCCGATGCGAGTATGTTCGGTTCCCCTAATTCACGTGCCAATTCTTCGTCACTTCTTCCTTCTAATCGACCACTCGTGAAATATTCCGATACGTCTCGTAAAATATCAAGCCGATCTTTCACCTTCACGTTCATCAATAATTGTTCGAGCTCTGACAAGTACTGTTCTTCATTCATCTGTCGTCTCCCCCTCGGATTAAGTCATTGACACCGTTCGTGAATACGTTCCATTCCGTTCGCAACTCAGTCAAATGTATTCGTCCTTGTTCCGTAATCTGATAGTACTTCCGTGGAGGGCCCTCTCCAGATTCCATTAAATACGTTGTGAAATAGCCCTCTGTCGTCAGCCGACGCAACAACGGATAGACCGCACCTTCTGAAATGGCTACTTTGGCCGAAATCGCTTGGACGAGTTCATAGCCGTAGCGGTCTTGTTCCGCTACAAGCGCCAGCACACAAAGATTGAGTACGCCCTTCTTGAATTGAGGATTCATGATCCCACCCCCTACTATACATAGAACAATAGCACATCAATCACTACTATTCAATAAACAATAGTATTCATTCCCCTGATTTCTCAATATCTAGCTTCTGAGGAGGTGAATCTGTACAATAAAAGAACGACACTCGTAGGATATTTGTCACAGTCGGAATGTTCATCATTCTAGGAAGGAACGGTCTTTATGAAGTCATGGATTGACCAGCGGATCGGAAGACAATTTTTATTCGTCTTCTATTTATTCATCGGACTGATCCTCCTCACATCACTTGCCGTATATGTGTATACGGAAAACCAAATCGAACAGACGACGTCATCGCTCGAGAACATCAGTGAACGGCGCACAAATGCGACCGAATTGTTCGAGACATGGCAGTCGATGCAATATGAAATGCGCGGCTACGTACTCCTCGGAGACGATGCGATGCTAGAGCGCGTACAAGATAAACAAGTTTTGATTGACGAACAGACGACTTGGTTCGAACAGAACGCCGTAACCGATAAGGAAAAAACGTATGCGAGCGATGCCCGTACGCTGTTTGTCGCTTATCAAGAACGCGTCATGCCGAGCCTTGAACGTTATGTAGAAGGAAAACGGGACGGAAGTGTGACCGAACCCTTTTTAAAAATGCCAACGCTCGGGAAGGTAAACCCTCAAAAAGAGCCGCCGGCAGACCGTAAATTTAAAATCAACTCAAAAAGTGCCGCAGATATGAGCGCGAGCATCGTCGATATGGAGAGCGTCTTCACGGAATATCGGAACTCACTGAACGCAGAAGAGGATGCGCTCCGTGCTCAGCTTGCGACCCATACGAAGTGGGCACAAGCTCTTTGGCTCCTCTCTTTACTCGGTGTTCTCTTCATTCTCTTTATCGTCGCCCGTCCATATGTGAGACGCTTAACTGGTCAACTGCAGGAGTTGATCGAAAACAGTAAGCGCCTTGCCGGAGAACGACAGCCAATCACACCGGCGGCAGCCCAATCTAAAAATGAAGTCGGGCAATTGACAACATCGTTCCGACAGATGGCTACATCTCTCACGACACAACGCTATCGGATTGAAGAGGAGCGTGAGAAGACAGCGCGCCTTCTGCACTCGATTCGCGATGCCGTCATCTATGTCGAACACGCAACAAGCGAAAAAGTAGCGAACCAAGCGTTGTTCGTCTTATTCAATCAACCGATTACGAAGCGAAATGAAGTCGATTTATATCGTTTAGACGCTAGCCTTGAGGAGCTCGGACTGCAGGTCGACCAAAAGGATGCCTTTTTCGCGTTCATGGAACGTTCATTCGATGGACAGTGTAAAGAAGAGAGCGTCACGTTCTCGATGAATCAGGAAGAGCGCTTTATTCAAATGTATGCGGAGAAGATTTACTTGCGAGGAACACGTCATGGAACGATGCTCGTTTTCCGTGACGTGACGCACGAGACCGAAGTCGACCGTCTGAAAACCGAACTCGTTTCGACCGTCTCTCACGAACTCCGGACTCCGCTCACAAGTATCATTGGATTCACTGAACTCCTTCGTTTCCGAAATCTTTCATCTGAACGTTCCGAAAAATATTTAGGAATGATTCATCAAGAGACATTGCGTCTTGAAGACTTGATTTCGAACTTGCTCGATGTACAACGGATGGAGTCTGGACAACAGACGTACCATAACGAACCAGAGCGTCTGTCCGCTATTCTTGAGCAAGCGATCTCGGTGCATCAAGGCTCAAGCCAACATCATCACATCACGTTTGATTGCACGGAAGACGTCTATGTATACGGAGACCGGACGCGACTCAATCAACTCTTCATGAACCTACTGCACAACGCTGTGAAGTATTCGCCTCGGGGTGGCGAAATCCATGTCCGTGTCACATGTGAACGACCGGATTGGATTGACATTTCAATTGAAGATCACGGTATCGGGATTCCCCAAACCGCGCTACCAAAATTGTTTGACAAGTTTTATCGCGTCGACAATTCCGCCAGTCGAAAAATCGGAGGGACCGGTCTCGGTCTCGCGATTTGTAAAGAAATCGCTGAAGGTCACGGTGGAACGATTCACGCTACCTCAAACATCGGCAAAGGCTCTATGTTCACTGTCAGCCTTCCCAAGTCGGATATGACCAATCAAATGAGTAGCTAAACGAAAAGAGGGTGCATCATCGCACCCTCTTGTTTATTGGACTTTGTTCTCTGGACCAAATGACGGATAGAGCGAAAGCCCACCGTCCGCAAAGATGGTTGTCCCCGTCACATAGGACGACTCATCCGACGCGAGCCAAGCGGCAACGGCTGCGATTTGTTCCGGCTTCCCGATGACGTGAGATGGGATGAGCGCTTCTAATCCCTTCTTCTCTTCCGGGTCGCTCATCGTCTCTTCGTTGATTGGTGTATCAATCGCCCCAGGTGCGATTGCATTGACACGAATATGGTTTGGAGCATACTCAAGCGCGACGGATTTCGTGAACATTTTCACGCCACCCTTGCTGGCTGCGTAATGTGTATACCCCGGACGCGGGATGACTTCGTGAACAGAAGACATATTGATAATGTTCCCCTCGATTTCATTCTCAACGAAGTATTTTAAAGCAGCACGAACACCAAGGAACGTCCCGTTCAAGTTGACGTCGATAATCTGCTTCCAGTTATCAAACTCCATCTCATGTGTTTTTGCCTCGACTTGTACGCCGGCATTATTCACGAAAATATCCATCTTCCCAAACTCAGAGATGGCTTTTTCAATCATCTTCTCCGCGAGTCCTTCCTCCGCGACGTCTCCTTTCACGGCGACAGCCTTCCCGCCAGCTGCCTCGATTCCACGGATGACTTCTTCCATCTCTTTTTCACTGTTGCGGTAATTCAGGACAACGCTCATCCCTTCTTTTGCGTAACGCTCCCCGATGGCACGACCGAGCCCCTTCGAGCTGCCCGTGATGACCGCGACTTTGCCTTTTAACTCTGGATAGTTTGCCATGTCAATTCCTCCTTCATCTTCTCGGGTTTAGTTCCCGCATTCCCCTCTTCATCAAACATGATTGGCTGCATTTTGAATATTTGAAACAAATCAACTATACTGAAACAAACTATTCGTTTTCAGGAAACGCCTGAAAGACGTTTGATCTTATACTCAATGGAGGTGACTCCCCGATTTTTGGGGGAATTGTTGGACAGTCCCATGTTACTCAGCTTACTCGTCGTTGCACTTTTAATCTTTTTGACTGCCTTTTTTGTGGCAGCCGAATTTTCAATTGTGAAAGTGCGTGGCGCTCGACTCGACCAGCTCGTGCTCGAAGGAAATAAGAGAGCGGTCAGCGCGAAAAAAGTCATCGAGAATATCGACGACTCCCTTTCTGCCTCTCAGTTCGGAATCACGCTTTCTGCACTCGGCCTTGGATGGATTGGTGCCGATCAAATCGAAGCGTATATCCACACTCTGGTCGAACAATTGAACATATCGCCATCTCTCGTGACATTCTTGTCGTTTTTGATTGCCTTCTTATTGATTGCGTTCGTCCATGTCGTCATCGGTGAACTCGTGCCAAAGACACTTGCAGTTCATGAAGCGGAAAAACTGACGCTCCTCGTCGCACGTCCGCTCTACGTCTTCACAAAAATTTTCTATCCGTTTATTCGGGCCTTGAACAGTATGGCTCGAATCACACTTCGCTTATTCGGGGTACAGACGACAGCGCAAGAAACGGCACACTCGGAAGAAGAACTGAAAATCATCATGACGGAAAGTTTCCGTAGCGGTGAGATCAATGAAAACGAGTTGGCTTATGTACAAAATATCTTCTCCTTTGACGAACGGATCGCCAAAGATGCCATGGTCCCACGAATGAACATGGTGACAATCGATGAAGAAGATACGATTGAAGAAATCATTGCCGTTGTCGAAGAGCATCAGTATACACGCTATCCTGTCACACGAGATGGCGATCGCGATGACGTTCTCGGATTCGTGAATGCGAAACAGCTCTTCACTGCTCAACTTTCAAAAAATGATGCACCGTTCGAGTCGTTCATTCATCAATTGCCGCTCGTCACCGAGTTCACGCCACTTCAAGAAGCGATGGTGAAAATGCAAAACGCGCAGACGATGATGTGTCTCGTCATCGATGAGTACGGCGGGACGGCAGGACTGTTGACGATTGAAGACATTTTAGAAGAAATCGTCGGCGAGATTCGAGACGAGTTCGATCGAGACGAACAGGCTGAAATTACAGAAGTCGCTCCGAAACATTATCGCCTTTCGGGACTCGTTTTAACGCAAGAACTCGAAGAGCGGTTCGGCATCGAAATCGAAGATGACGTCGATACGGTCGGTGGATTCGTTTTATCACAAAAAGCGAATGCCCGAACAGGCGAGCGCTTCCTTTTACCTGGCAACCATGAACTGATTGTCAGTGAAGTCGATAACCACCGCATCGTCTTTGTCGACTTGATTCTCGCCTCTCACGAAGAGGAAGAACCATTATCTGAATGATGCTTTCTTTAAACCCTTCTCCGAAATATGGAGAAGGGTTTTTCTCGTTTGCACCGAACTGTCGCTATATTTTCGCCTCTTCCCGTGATATACTGCACATATGTTGCTTATTTGAGTGTCACCCACTCAATGACACAACATCACCGAAACATGGCGAGATGTTCGGTTTAAACAGAAAGAAATAGAAAGAAGGTTACGCATGGAACGCAAACTATTTTTGATTGACGGTAACTCCATGCTGGCCAGTGCTTATTATGGTGCCGCCGCGAGCCGAACGAAAAAAGGACGCGAGGTATCTAAAAACGATCGGAGTGCCGTCATCGGAATGACCGGCCTCATCCGGACGATTCTACGCAGACATCGTCCGACTCATTTTGTCGTTGTTTGGGACGTCTCACGTGAAACATTATGGCGTCGAGAACTGTACCCAGGCTATAAACGTCGCAGACGTCAAACACCGCCTGAATTAAAAGCGCAGATGGAACTCATGCGCCAACTGCTTGAGGATAGTGGAATCCCACAATTCCAAGTAGAAGGGTATGAAGGGGAAGACTTGATTGCCCACATCGCCCGTAAATTCAGTTGCAGTGCCCCTGTCGTCATCATGACAAAAGACAAAGACTTGTTACAGCTTGTCAGTCCACGAATCACCGTTTGGTTACAGACACAGGAGCTTCAGCAAATGCAGGCTCGCTGTGACATTCGTGATAATCGTCCGTTGCCACTCAAGCGTCATTTAGAAATTCGACCAGAAGAGATTGCGGCGCTATACGAAGGATTGAAACCGAAGCAACTGTCAGCCGTCAAAGCGTTGACAGGAGACCGTTCTGACGGAATCCCTCCAGTTGCCGGGCTCGACGAAAGCCAATCGGTTCAACTCATCAAACGATTTGGTTCGCTCGATAAGCTGTATTCTGCCTTGAGCATCAAGGGTGAAAAACGACAACAAGTAAATGAAACGATCGCGGCACTGACGTCAGAGGAGGTGCCCCGTAACTTGAGACGAACACGCAAAAAAGCAGAGCGCAATATGGAGCTCGTTCGCCTCGATGTCACGGTGCCGGCACTTGAACATTTGAAGCTAGCTCACCTTGAGCTCAGCCTCAATCCTAAACGAGTCGAGCAAGCGTATCAAAAACGCGGACTTCGTCTCTCGTTTAACGCAGGTCAGAAGAAAACATCCGCACGTTAAAAAGAACGAACGCTCAAGCGTTCGTTCTTTTAATATGCACGGTAATCCCGTCTTCATCGGTCAACGACCATTCAGACGATGTTCCGCCTAACGCCTGGTTCGTCTCTTCATTGACGAGAAGCGTCCATGCTTCGATTCCGGTCTCCATTCCCACAGGATCGCTCGGACGGGCCCACACGTTCGTTCCGATGTGATGGTGGTAGCCATCAGCTGCTAGGAAAAGTGCGCCTGGATAAGAATCCGTCGTAATGGAGAAGCCAAGCCGATCATGATAAAAACGTTTCGCCGCCTCGATTGAGCGTACTTTAAAATGCACGTGCCCCATCGTCGTTCCGATCGGTAAACCAGTAAACGACCGATTGGCTGCCGCTTGAAGCATCGATTCATAGTCGACAGGCTCGGTCGCCATTTTCACATGGCCGTTTGCCTCGTACGTCCATTGGTCCTTCGGGCGGTCGGCATACAATTCAATCCCGTTTCCTTCTGGATCGCTCAAGTAGAAGGCTTCACTCACGAGATGGTCGCCTTGCCCCACTTCGATGCGTCGCTCAATGAGATGTGCCAACATGCTTCCTAACTCTACACGGTTCGGGAACAGAATAGCTAAATGGAACAAGCCTGCCGCCCGTGGATTGGTTTTCGCTTGCGGGACACTGTGCAAGATGACAAGCGGACGTTCCTTCGTACCGAGTGTAATGAGCTCTTCGCTCTCTTCTAAAATACTCATCCCAATCACGTCTACGTAAAATCGTGTCACCTGTTCAATGTCACGGACTCGAAGCGTTACCGGACCGAGTTCGATTTTTTCGATTTTCATATATTATCACCTCCCCTTCACTATACCCGCTCGGTCGATGTTACAGAAGTAGGCACAAAAAGGTGGTATAGTTACTTCAACGATACTATTGGAAAGGAAGAGCGACGTGACTAACATAACAAGCTGTGAAGTCGATACGGCACTCGAACTGATTACAGGAAAATGGAAACATTCCATCCTCCTCGTGTTGATCAATGGAGATACATTGCGTTTCAGTGAGTTGAAACGCGCGTTACCAAAAATCAGCCAAAAGATATTGACCGCACAACTCCGCGACTTAGAAGAACAGGATATCGTCATCCGGACCGTCTATCCAGAAGTTCCACCTCGTGTCGATTATCGCTTAAGTGAGTACGGGAAAACACTGATTCCGATTCTCGAAGCGATGAACGAATGGGGAATGCGTCATGCCGAACGGATGCGCTCTAATTAGTTGTCCACATGTGGATAACCCATTTTTCTACTGAACATATCACTTATCCACAGGAGGTTGTCATGATTCGTTATCCACAGTTAACCGGTCATCAAATTGGTGTCACCGCCCCTTCGTCAGGTATACCAGAAGAATTACACCATTTATTGCATCAAGCGGAACAGAAATTTTCCGATCGAGGGTTCACGTTGCAATTCACTCCGAATGCGTGGAAACAACGATCTGGGAAGTCCGCTCCGGCTCGAGTCCGTGCACATGAACTGACATCTCTACTTCAAGATGACAATGTCGACTTGATTGTTCCGCCCTGGGGTGGGGAACTCTTAATGGAAATCCTCGATCACATCGAGTGGCAGTCCTTGTCCGCAAAATGGATACTCGGTTATTCGGATACGAGCCTATTACTTTTTGTGTATACGCTAAAAACCGGAATCGCCTCCGCCCACGGTCCAAACTTAGTCGACTTGCGTGCCGATATGTGGGACGAGACGAGTTCACGCTGGCTCGATGTATTGTCGACGCGGACCGACGAAACGGTCATCCAACGCTCGTCCGAGAAGTTCCAAAACGAATGGCAGCATGATAATCCGACGCCACATCTGTTTCATCTGACGGAGACGACCGAATGGAAAGCGATCGGTGGTCAAAACGCAACGGGGCGCTTGCTCGGTGGATGTCTCGATGTGCTCTTACATACAATCGGGACACCGTATGGAGACGTCAAGACGTTCCAACGCGATCACCTGAACGATGAACCAATTCTTTGGTATTTTGAGAACGCTGAGCTGAACGTCCCAGCATTAAAAAGGACCCTTCTTCAAATGAAGTGGGCCGGTTGGTTTGAGCAGACGTCGGGCATTCTATTTGGACGGAGTGACGCCCCCTCTGTGCATCAAGACTATACGGTCGAAATGGTATATGAGGAGCTTCATCATATGTTAGAAGTTCCTATCTTTTTTGATATCGATTGCGGACACGTACCCCCTCAGATGACACTCGTCAATGGGGCCCACGCTTCTGTACAAGTCGAGCATGGCAAAGGAACATTGATTCAAACGTTCAAGGGCTGATTCGTCAGCCCTTGATTTGTTGTAGCAATGTCTCTAAACGTTTGCGAAACAGTCCTTGCGGGAATTCAGCTACTTGTTCTTCGATGACTGGCACCCAGTCATCCCCACATCCGTTCAATGTTCCCCTTAATAAACCTTCGTAGTAAATCGCGATATCGACTAAGCTATGTGTTTTCCACTCATCTCTGTTTTCCCATAATGCCAATAAACACTCTCTTCCCATTTCCGTTTCCCCTCGAAAAGCGTAGTACACACCTTTCGCCATCGAAATCGCTGCTATAAATGGTTCGACATCTGTCGTGAGAGATTCCATCAATTTGATGTTCTTTCCTAATAGTTTGACATGTCGATATTCCATCGCATAGAGCGCTTCAGAAAGTGCCACTTTGATTTCAGCCAAACGATCTTCCGTGAATTGAATATATTGCTTCGCCTTTTGTAACGACTCATGAATTTTCTTCTCATCGTTCAAATAGAGCGCGCAAATCGAAATGGTGCGATACACGTCGTCCGCACGGTAGTAGATTCTTGTCCGTGTCATATACTCGAGCACGTCTTCAAGCTGTCGAATTGCCCCTTCTAAATCCTCATCACAAAGAAGATTCTTAAATACAATTAACATGGCATATTCAGTTCGTGTCTTTGTTTTCATATATTTTGCATCAAGTAGTTCTATCGCTTCAATCCGTTCAATCGATTCCTCGTAGCGGTTCCACATCAATAAATAATAAGCCTGGCTAATTCGTCCCATCGCCAATTCTTCGGACTCACCTAGCTTCTCAAAAATCTCAATCGCGCGGTCATAGTAAGCTAGTACTCTCTCATTCTCGCCCTCTTGAAAGTACGTATCACCGTACAGCATATATGCTTTTCCTTGCCACACGGAGTTCATTTCTTCCTGTAAGTAAGGCTTGAGCATTTCCCGAATTTTTTGATCCGGTAGTGAAATGAGTTGCATCTCCTCAAATTCTAGCTTCTCCACCAGCGACTGTAGTTCGACCTCTTTTGGATCGGTCAATAACTGTTGCATCGAGACATCTAATCGACTGGCAAGTTCTCGTAAACTGCGCATCGATGCCTCTGCTTTTCCGTTCTCAATCATACTGAGCATCGATTTTGTGACAATCCCTTCCGCCAGCTGCGTCTGAGTCATTTTTTTCTGTTTTCGCAATGCTTTAATGCGCTCACCAATCATATGTCACCTCAAAAAGTTAAATTATATTGAACTTTATATTTACAATTCACTTCGTTGCCTTTATGATAATGTTAAATCACATTTAACTAATTTGCAAAGGAGTGTTTCTATGAAGTTTCTCTCTTCAAATCTATCAATTTTACTGCTCGGTAAATTCATGTCGTTATTCGCATCCAACTTATTTACGTTTGTGGCGGGACTCACGGTGTTGACGACGACCGGATCTGGGCTCCAATTCGCCTTCGTTCTCCTCGCAGGTACATTACCCCGTGTGCTTCTATCCCCATTCGCCGGCGCTTATGCAGACAAACTTGACCGAAAGCGAGTCATCATTAGGATGGAGTCTTTGAACGGAGGATTATTTTTACTCGCAGGTGTTGGAAGCTTACTTTGGACGTTTGAAGCACCCGCTTTTTACGTCATCACATTCTTCTTAGCGATCGTTTCCACTTTCTTATCGGTCACGTTATCAAGTTCGATTCCTCTTTTATTTGAGGAAGATGAACTGCAACGCGCCAACTCTCTCATTCAAAGTATCATCTCCATTTCAAGCATCGGCACCCCGCTTCTTGCCGGGGCCCTGTTTAAACTCATACCGATTCCTGTCTTTTTGTTCAGTTCAGCTCTATTCTTTATGATTGCCGCACTTCTCGCCTCTCGACTTAAATTTCATCAGAAAGAGGTCGCACCCACCGAACAATCGACTTGGGAAGACGTACGGTCCGGTCTGTCTTACTTGAAACAACAAAGAGTCTTGTGGACAGTTGCCGTCCTAGCTGCCTTCTTGAATTTCTTTTTCGTCGCATCGGAAGTGTTGTTCCCGATTGCAGCGTTACAGGAAGTCGGTGTGTCCCCGTTTCAATTCGGACTCCTTGAAAGCATGGTCGCCATTGGTTTTTTAGTCGCTTCCTTACTTCATGCCTTACCGTTATTCAAAATCAAACATCGCTTAGCAACGATGCGATCCGCGTTGACCATTCTTAGCGTTCTGTTCGTCGGACCCGCCATTCCATTATATTTTAACTTCAACGTCCTCACGTCAATTTTCTTTTTCGCGGTCTTCGCTTTATTGAGTGGTTTCTTGATCGTACGTGTCAACATCCCGATTCAATTGTTCCTCCAAACGAATACGGATCCGAACTATTTAGGGCGCGTCATCGGTGTGCTCGAATCACTCGCGATGGGGATTACGCCGATTGGATTTATCCTATTCGGGGTATTGAGTGATCTCGTCTCTGTTGCCCATCTCTACACCGCTTGTATGGTGGGTCTACTCATCTGCACGTTCGTCCTCACGTACCGAATACGTCATGACATTCGAGAAGAACGAGATTCAGCTCAGTCAATGGATCGCGTATCATAAAAAAAGACATCGAACGAATCAGTTCGATGTCTTCTCTGTTGACGGGAGTACCCGTTTTTCTAATAAAAATGGTCCGAATGGGATAACCGATGCCATGACAGCAAGCGTCAAAACTTTGAATCCCCAGCGCAAGCGCCATGCCATGTACATCGCCGCGAGCACATACGCAACAAATAAGAAACCATGTGCTGCACCAACGATACTGACCGCGAGTGGAATACCAGCCATATATTTCAACGGCATCGCGATGAACAGTAATAACAAGAAGGATACACCTTCTGTGTAGCCAAGCCATTTAAAATGAGTCGTAGTCATATGCGTTCTCCTTTATTTCTGTAGGCTATGTCTATCGTAGCCGAAACGTGAGAGGTTTGTCACAAGAGAACGCATAAAAGTTACGAGGCTATTTGACGATTTGGTGAACGATGCAATACTTTCGTTTCGACAAAACGGCGAAGGAACAACCCGTCGACCCCAATTTTTCCAGCGTTATGACCGGCAACTAAAATCAAGACAGATACGATCAACATCGTTGGGTTCGTACTGACTGTTCCTGATAGTAAGAACGCCATGTTCATGACGAGTCCGAAGAACGCTGCGCTACGTGTGAGGGCACCGAGCAATAATCCTAAGCCTACCAAGAATTCACCGTAAGGAATCAGGACATCGAATAGCCCGGCGTTTGGAATCGCAAAGTTTTCTAGGAATGCAGCCCACCATCCAGCAACGGCCGGATGTTCTCCAGAAGCGAGTGACACCGCATTGTTTAAGAATCCTTCTGTTCCAAAACCTCCCGTGATTTTACCCCAACCTGCCGTTAACCAATGATAACCGAGCCATACACGTAACACCGTCAAGATCGCTGTAGCGATGTTATGATTTTGCCAAAATTTCGTGAACATCATAATTCCTCCCTTTCAAGAAGTTAAATAAATGTATAATGTGATTACATTCACAATATACCATTCATGTTCACTATTTCACATATGTATTTTCCTTTGTTCATGATTCGTCCATATGTACGCCATATTCTATTCACATTCATCCACAAAAAAAGACACCTGATTTAGGTGTCTTAGAAGAGATTATAGTGTCACTTCTTGTGGTGGTTGACCTTTCTTGTTCATCACGCGCATCGATTCCGGTTCGATTTTAAGGATCACAAGCTTTGGATCGTCCGGACCATCGAACCATCCTTCAAGTTTCTCATTCCATACTTTCTCTTTCATCGATTCATCATCCGACACGGTCGCTTTACCGAGGATTTCTAAGTAAGTGTCGCCCACACCATCTCCATCGTAGCCGATTAAAATATGCGTATATGGATTCTTTTCTAGTTCTTCTACTTTATCTGTATCGTTAGAGGTTGCTGTGTAGAGTGTGAAATCATCATGGAAAAATGTCATATATCGACTGTGGGGTTTCACCTTATACACGGTCGCCATCGTCCCGACATTGCTACCCTCTAGAATTTTTAACGCTGTGTCTTTTGCACTCATTCCAAATTCCTCCTTCATGATTTGTCGCTCGTATACTGTTCCCTCAAACTATGGGATTAAACACAAAAAAACCTGCTCGCCGATGCGAGCAGGTATCATATTCCTTAGAAAGGAAGATTAGATTTTTTCAACGTTAGAAGCTTGTGGTCCACGAGCTCCGTCAGTGATTTCGAAAGTTACTTCTTGGCCTTCTTCAAGTGTTTTGAAGCCGTCGCCTTGGATTGCTGAGAAGTGTACGAATACGTCGTCTCCGCCTTCCATTTCGATGAAGCCGTAACCTTTTTCTGAGTTAAACCATTTTACTTTACCTGTGTTCATGAATGAACCCTCCTGAAATAAACGCTATGCGTTATAGTAGTGCCTTACTAGAAAAAACTTGACCAAAAAAAATACAAGCCTCTGGATTATCTAATGAAAAATAATCCCAAGCACTTGTGAATTATGATTCCAGCTATTCTTAATTAAGCACATATTGAATATAACACGACTAGATGTTTCTGTCTAGTAAATACTTCTGATTGCTAAAAAACAAGGTGAAACGGGTACATGCTAGAGAAGATGATGCTAGGAGGATTTATAATGAAAAACATTAAGGACCCACACGCAATCGCATCGATGATTGCCTCTCATTCCGATTGGTCGGAAGAAGACCTCATCCAACAAACACTTGAATGGCACCGTGCTACACGGGAAGCTTCTTACTTTGAGCAACAACAATCTATCCCGTGTCGAATCCCATTGACGGAACGGATCACCCCTGTCCGCACGTCCTTTCCGCTCGAGCAAGTCGACGGCATCGTTCGTCCCGTCTGGATGCGTCGGCTCGATGCCGAATATTTGAATTTACTGCAGACGACGAAACAATGTGTTGATGTAACGGACTATGGTGCTGTCGGAGATGGAAAAACGGATTGTACCCTCGCCTTTCGACTCGCCATCCGCTCGAACCGTCGTGTCTTTGTCCCAGCAGGCGTTTATATCGTTCGGGGGATTCGTCTACCTTCCAACTGCGTGCTCGAAGGCGCAGGACAAGACGTCACGATTCTCAAACTGTCCGATCGTGCACCGAGACATCGACGATTGTTACGAAACGCCACCCCTTTTGCAGGAAATCATCATATCGAGGTATGCCACCTGACGCTCGATTGGAATGTCGCGCGCTTAGGTGATGTGAAACGGACGACGAGCGGTGACACGACATCGAGCGCCTTGACGTTTGCCCATGTGACGTATGGATGGGTGCATCATGTGATAGCCAAAAATTCTGGGCTCCATGCGTTCGACATCACGTCTCCGCACTATCATTACTTAGGGGACGGGCTTCGCGCGGCAAACGGGAGCCGATATATCCATCTCGATCATCTCGAGGCGACGAATTATGGGGATGACGGAATCACCACACACCATAGTGATGCCATTTATATTACCAACTGCTATTGTCATCATCCTCACGGTCGAACACACGCCTTAGGGTTCTCAAACTCAAATGGGATTGAGATTGATGACGGTTCGCGGCACGTCACACTCGTTCACAATAGAACGGAAGGCTGCTTTGGAGGCATCGAAGTAAAAGCACATGGGACCTCATCTGCCGCACACGACGTTCATATCTTCGGCCATCTTTCGGTGCATGACAATCGTTCATTTAACTTCCGTCACATCGGTCATCATTTAGCAGACGATCCGAACTCAGAGACAGCCCGCTTCCTATCAGGCACAAACTTAGTGTCCGTCGAGCCGGTTCACAGTTCACTCTATACAAAATCCTCACCACGAAGCCTGGTTGTATCGGCCTATCAGGACGTCTTGATTCATGGTTTGACTGCAATCGGCGACCCGACCTACGATTACGAACAACATCCGGCACTTGCGATCCAATACAAATCGAGACGCGTTCAACTGAAACGAATCGCCGTGCGCGGGTTTACCACAGCCCGAGCCGACCTCGAACTATTTGGGGGAGATAACCGCACCGATGAAGTGACTATCGATGCCTTACGATGCCAAGAATCTGCACCTATCGCTCTAAAAATCGGTCGTCAACTCGAACACCTTGCTCTTCATCAGATTGAAGGGCAGAAAAAAAGCGGAGATGTACTCATCTCCACGAAAAGCCCGATTGATGTGCATGATTTACTCGCTCAAGGATTTTCAGACCGGGTGCGCTCAGACGTTTGAGCGGCTTCCACGAGTTGATTCAGTTTGGCATCGTCGAGTTGAAGTGAACTCTCTTTTTGTTTGGCCATCATGCGAACGATTGCTTTGTCTAAAAAGCCCATTCGTTCAAAGTCGTACCCGCTCCCGACGACCTCGACGAAATAGGCATGTTCGCGCAGCGTGTCACGATAGGCTTCTTCTAGCTCGCGAATCCGTTCCGACTCTGTCGGTGTCCCGGCACACAAATATAAAGCGAGGGGATGCTCAAGCAAGTGTGCTTCGTGAAGCGTCAACCATTCCTTCATCTCGTCTTGGATCGTGCCCATTCGAATTGAGCTCCCGACGATGACGTGATCTACCATCTCCCACGTGACGTTCGGCTCTTCTACGATATTTTGGACACGAACGTCACCCGATAGACGTTCGGCGAGTAAAGCCGCCACTTTTTCACTCGTTCCATATCTGGAAGAGTACGCGATTAAAGTACCCATGTCGTTCCCTCTTTTCATGTCAGACGTTACTTACACTATTCCCGAATCATCGAGAGAAGATACGTATGCACTTAAAAAAGCTCGCCGTCTGGCGAGCTTTTCGTCACAGTTTATACACTTGTGCTTCATAAGGACGAAGGGTGAACGCTTCTATCGGTTCCATGTTTCCGATGACACGTTCTTTCACGTCATATGGTAGCTCTCGTTGTTGTGTCTCGTCGGAGAAGTTACAGAGTACGAGCCATGTCTCACCTTCGAATGAACGTGTGAATGCATAGACCGCCTCATCTTCCGGTAACAACAGCTCATACTTTCCGTAGACGACGAGCGGGTTCGCTTTACGGAGCGCAATCAACTGACGGTAGTAATGGAAGAGTGAATTCGGATCTTTCCTTGCCGCTTCCGCATTGATGTCAACAAAGTTCGGGTTGACCTCGATCCATGGCGTCCCTGTCGTAAATCCACCATGTGCTTCGTCTGACCACTGTACCGGTGTACGTGAATTGTCACGTCCTCGCTCATGGATGCCACGGAAAATCTCGTCGTGCGTTAACAACCCTTTGGATGTGTAGTCACGGTAGGCGTTCAACGTCTCAATATCTCGGTACTGATCGATTGATTCAAACGCGACGTTCGTCATGCCGAACTCTTCTCCTTGATAAATGTAAGGCGTCCCTTTCAATAGATGAAGAAGTGTCGCGAGCATCTTCCCGGAACGAACGCGATATTCAGGCGAATCGTTTCCAAAGCGTGAGATGGCACGGGGCTGGTCATGGTTACTCCAGTACAGGCTGTTCCATCCTTCCTCTTCGAGCCCTTCTTGCCAACGCGAGAAGATTGTCTTTAACTCAGTCAACTTCCAGTCTGTCGGATTCCACTTCCCGAAGCTTCCGTTCCCGACGTCCACATGTTCAAAATGAAAGACCATGTTCAGTTCGTTGCGGTCTTCACCCGTATAAAGTTTGGCTTCCTCCACACTGACCCCTGGCATCTCCCCTACCGTGATTGTGTCGTATTTCGATAAGACTTCCCGATTCATCTCCTGCATGAATTCATGGATGCGTGGTCCGTTAAAGAAGAATGGTGTACCGTCACCGAACCCTGTTCCTTGCGTTTGACCATCTGGATAGCTTGGATTTTTTGAGATCATATTGATGACGTCCATCCGGAACCCGTCGACCCCTTTATCGAGCCAATATGTCATGAGGTCATACACTTCACGACGAAGCGTCTCGCTTTCCCAGTTCAAATCCGGTTGTTTCTTACTGAAGAGATGGAGGTAGTACTCATCGCTTGCCTCATCATACTGCCAAGCACTGCCTCCGAAGAAAGCCCCCCAGTTCGTCGGTGGCTGACCGTCCTTCCCTTTTTTCCAAATGTAATAGTCACGATATGGGCTGTCTTTTGAAGAACGCGACTCCATGAACCATTGGTGTTCGTCAGAAGAATGGTTGACGACGAGGTCCATCATGATTTTAATCCCGTGACGGTGTGCTTCTTCAAGCATCGCATCAAAGTCATCCATCGTACCAAACTCGTCCATGATGGCACGGTAATCACGAATATCGTATCCGTTATCGTCGTTCGGTGAATCGTATACCGGTGAGAGCCAGATGACGTCGATCCCGAGTTCTGCCAAATATGACATCTTCTCCGTGATTCCTTGGATGTCGCCAATCCCATCTCCGTTTGAGTCATTGAAGCTACGTGGATAAATTTGATATACGACCGCTTCTTTCCACCATTGTTTCATGTTATGTCCTCCTTGAAGTTCATTTTCCGTTTCAACGCTTTCATCGTACTGCCTCCAAGGAATCATGACCATCCATGATATGATTAAGATATGTACAATCTTGCTATAAAAAGAGGAGATTATTATGGAAATCGGCTTTTGTGGCTATTCATACCATACAACGACTTATACTTTTCCATTTGCTAATCGACTCGATACGTATCTGATTCGCTTACAAACGGCAGGAACGGCTCGGATTGTGGTCAATGGGGAAACGATGATCACACGACCTGGTGACGTATTGATTGTTCGTCCGGGTGACTTCTATGAAATGCATGTCGATACACCCGCGAGCGGAGACTATCATATCTTCTGTACCGGGCATTCAATCGAAACATGGTGGCATGCGACTCCACGGGAGCGACTATATGCCATCACTATCGATTCTCGCCTACTCTCACTATGGCAACACATTACGGAAGAAGTGCGCCGTCCACCGTCTGAACAAAGTGCCGTTTTAATTGAAACACTCGTTCAAGCACTTCTGCTCATGCTCGATCGTTCGATTCAAGATGTGCATTCCCATGCGCGACCTCCAGTCGTCTCTCGTATGATGCGCTTTATCGAAGCGCACGTAACGAGTGACTTCAAAGTGTCAGACGTCGCCGCAGCGGTTGGACTCAGCGTTTCACGGACGGTTCATCTCTTTAAAGAAGGGACCGGGATGACGATCATCGAATATGCACAATCGATTCGCTTACAGCTTGCCGAAGAGCAAATGCGCTATACAAAACATTCGTTAGAAACGATTGCAGAACTGTCTGGATTTCGAAGTTACCCATATTTCCACAGAATTTTTAAACGAAAATATGGCGTCGCACCAGGGGTTTATCGTACTCTTCAACAAAAAAACGAAAAAAAATAAAAAAAGAGTGATCCATTTTTTGAACTGCTCCGTTAGATGGGTGTAAATAACGACAACACTCACTTACGAAAAGGAGCGATTACCCATGAAGAAGAAGACGTTAAACAAAATCGTAGCACCGGCACTAGCCTTAGGACTACTCGTACCAGTCAACGCACAGGCAGCGGATCACACACCGACAGCAAGCACACCAGCAGGTGACCTTCGCGCCACACTCGATCAACTCTTATCTGAGCATTACGTGTTAGCCGTCACATCGATGATGAAAGGATATGACGAGGCGGCAGATGCTGAGGTCGCGGATCAAGCTCTCGATCAAAACGCGCTCGACATGACACCAGCCATCGCTTCCATCTACGGTGAAGAAGGCGCTGCACAATTTGAAGAAATCTTCCGTGGTCACAACGACTACTCAGCTGATTTCGTAGAAGCAGCAAAATCAGACAACCAGGAACTACGCATGGAAGCTGAAGCGGAAGTCGATGAGTTCGTAGAAGAATTCTCAACATTCCTCGACGCAGCGACGGAAGGCAACTTACCGAAGGACGCAGCAGCTGATGCACTCGAACTTCATGAAGACCAAGTCCTCTCTGTATTCGATAACTACGTCGAAGGAGATTACGAAGAAGCTTACATGACGTTCCGTGAAGGCTACAAGCACATGTTCAACATCAGTAAAGCTCTCTCGGGTGCAATCGTCACACAAATGCCTGACAAATTTACGACTGGAGCAGACACACCAGCTGTTGAACTCCGCTCAACATTGAACAGTCTTGCAGGTGAACACTTCGCCCTCGCTGCAATCGGTATGCAAAAAGGGTACGACCAAGCAGAGGACTATGACTACGTGACATGGGCAGAAGACCAGAACACACTCGACTTCAAAGCAGCCATCGCATCCGTATATGGTGACGAAGGTGCAGCACAGTTCGAGAAAGTATGGAACTCAGATCACATCACAGCACAAGGTGACATCGTTGCCGCTACACTCGAAGGTGACGAAGCGATGATTGAAGATGCGCGTATGCGCCTCGACACATTCGCTGTCGACTTCAGCACATTCCTCGATGCAGCAACAGAAGGTAACTTACCACAAGCTGCCGGTGAAGAAGCAATCAAACAGCACGAAGCGCTCGTACTCGACACATTCGATCAATATGTCGCTGGCGATGCAGAAGCGGCTTGGATGTCATTCCGTGAAGGATATGCGTTCATGTTCGGTGTTGGTGAAACACTCGGTAACGCGATCGTGACACAAATGCCTGACAAGTTCGAAGAAACAATGATGCCTGAAGAGATGCCTGAAACAGGTCTCGGTGGTGCACAAGAACAATCAATGAACACTCTCTACGCTGGATTAGCTGTACTTGGCGGAATCTTACTCGCCTTCGTAACGCTTCGCAAACGTAAAGTATCTGAACAATAATCAATAAGGAGGGAGTCCCATGAACAAGCGCCTTTTGTTTCTGGCGCTCTCTCTCTTTTGTTTTAGCTTCTGGACGTGGACGAGCGCCCAAGAATCGTCGTCACCACCTGTAGAAGAAAAACAAATAGAGGAGAGCCCGGATTTAACGGCTGAATTCTCACTTCTACAGGAAGAGGTGAAAAAGCTACGCTTAGCCGAGGAAGAAGAAAACGCCAAGGCCGTCACCCCTGTTCAAATCCAGATCCCTAAAATCGATGTCGACACCGCCATCGAACAAGTCGGGGTCCTCGATAATGGACAGATGGGTGTACCAGAAGATGAGAACCAGGTCGGGTGGTTCGAACCCGGTGTCACACCGGGTAGCAAAGGAAATGCTGTGATTGCCGGTCACGTCGACAGCAAGACCGGCCCGGCTATCTTTTATCAACTCGATCAACTGACAAAAGGCGATGACGTTCTGATTCAAGATGAGGCGGGTAACACCCTTCGGTTCCGCGTCACGAAAACAGAACGATATGATACGAAAACCGCGCCAATTGAAGAGATTTTCGGTGCCACATCAAATCGGAACTTAAATTTGATTACCTGTTCGGGTACGTTCGGGGACGGGGGCTATGATGAACGATTCGTCGTCTATACAGAGCTGGTGGATACCGAACTGAACGAAACTGTCGATCTCGAGACACCGACGGCAGTCGAATTGAAAGGTAACTTATTGACATGGCACGCCGTTCGTCAAGAGAGCGTGATTGGATATCGAGTCTACGAAGTCATCGACGGAAAAGCGACTCATATCGAAAGTATCCCTTCCCATGCACGAAAAAGTATCGAGGTCACAAATGAGAACAATGCATCCTACTACGTGACTGCGATTGACCAACTCGGAAATGAGTCGAAACCGTCTCAGACAACGAAGTAGGTACGAAACGTCCTTAGATAACAGCTAAGGACGTTTTTCTATTTCTTATGTATAGTAAATGTAGCAACACATACACCGACTTTAGGATAAGGAGTTTACACATCATGAGGACTCAACTTCCATCACCTCTCGCCAATCAATTAAAGAGAAGAATTCGCGCCATTTGGGGTGTGACGGATTCATATTATTGGTACCCTCTATCGACTGCTGGGCGCACCGATGTGATTGCGTTCGATAGCGACTATATTGAGGAGGATGATCAAAAAATTAAGGAAATCCAACAATGGATATTGCGTTTAGGCGCGGATGTCGTCTTTGAACTACATGAGGATCGCACGCTCTGGAAAATCGATACCATTTCCTTGGATCCTTGTTATGACGGACGTTATTTAGAACGTTATTGGTTCGATCAACAAATGAACTGGGTCATTTATGCGTCCCATGAAAGTACGATTAGCTTTAGTGGGCACGAATTGATCACGTCACTTCAGTCTTCTTGGCCAGATTGGCAGGAACACTTGTCTGTTTTAGACCATCGCTTCATCGAATGATGGACCCACAATAAAAACGCACCCATTCATCAATGAGTGCGCCGAACTTATACGAAGCAAGGAATTTGCGGGTTGAACGTCTTGTTGTTCTCCGTCATGACCTGCTTTTTAATTTTGCCTTCTCCAAGGTAGACAATCCGGTCGGCAAGTGCCTCGGCATCTTCCTCATCGTGCGTTACGAAAATCGTTGTCGTACCTGTCTGCTTCAAGAGACGACGCAAATCGTCGCGAATCCTGTGTTGAAGTGACGTATCCAAATTACTGAACGGCTCGTCTAGAATCAAGAGCGCCGGCTTCGGTGCGAGCGCACGCGCGAGCGCGACACGCTGTTGTTGTCCCCCACTAAGTTCGTACGGATAACGGTGACGGAACTCCGTCAAGTTGACGAGCGCGAGCATCTCTTCGACACGCGCATTCCGCTCCTTGCGGTTCAGTTTATGAAGACCGAATCGAATGTTCTTTTCAACGGTCATGTGCGGGAAGAGTGCATAGTCTTGGAAGACCATCCCCACGCCACGATCTTCTGGCGGCATGAACTGACAATCGTCGCAACAGACACAGTCATTCACGACGACGACGCCCTGGTTCGGCATCTCGAGTCCTGCGATCAAACGGAGAATCGTACTCTTCCCCGATCCGCTGTCCCCAAGAAGCGAGACGATTTCACCTTTCGTGATTGAAATCGAGAACCCTTTGATTGTCTCTTCATGTGCACCTTTATAGCTAAAATGTAAATCATTGATTTGAACAAACATTAGTCGGCCTCCTTATCAAGCACCTTGTGGGAAACGAAAATCAACAGTCCACTCATGAGGACGATGACGATGGAAGCGAGTGCCGCTTCGTGAATCTTCTCATCACTCACGTATTTGAACGCCTGTGTCGCAAGCGTCGAAAAGTTAAATGGTTGTAAAAAGAGCGTCAACGGCAACTCTTTCATAATATCAATAAAGACGAGGATAAACGCGCTCATGATGGCGCCTTTGATCATCGGGATATCGACGCGAAAGAACGTTTGGACCGTATTCCACCCCAGCATACGGGATGCTTCGGTAAACGACTTCCCTACTTTCTCAAACCCGCTCTCGATCGAGTTGTAGCCGATGGCGAGGAAGCGGATGACGTAGGCAAAGATGAGCATGATGAGCGTCGTCCGGAACACGAATGTCTGACTCAAGTCGAGCGCCCGTGCCAAATCGAGCACTTTGTCATCGAGCCACAAGAAGAGCGTGATGACCGCAATGGCGATGGCCGCTCCCGGAATCGAATACCCGAGTGTCGTCACTTTCGAAATGACACGCGTCATGTTCGACGGGAAGAGTCGTGTATAGTTCGCAATGATGAGTGCGAACAGTAAGATGATCACGGTTGCGGTAAAGGCGACCCGAACCGTATTCCAAACGAGTTGCCAAAATTCTTCCGTGAAGACCGTATCGAACGTCAGAAACGTCCATGCCGTCAACTGAGTGAACGGAATGACGAATGCAATCGCAAAGACGAGCGAAACATATGCGAATACCGCATAGCGATGCCAGCCTTGCAGCGGTCTCGGTTTGAGCGGTTTCACTTTCGTCGAAGCGTAACTGAACTGCTTCCGTCCTCGCACGAGCCGTTCCATCGTCAAAATGGCGATGACGAGAATCATGAGAGTGCCCGCAAGCTTCAGCGCCGACGATGTATCCTTCATCCCGAACCACGTGCTGAAGATGGCGGTACTAAACGTCTGAATCCCGAAATATTTCACGACGCCATAGTCGTTGAGCACTTCCATCAACACGAGACTGACACCACCGATGATGGCGACTCGGGAAATCGGTATGACGACCGTGAAGAAAATGTCCCACGAGCCACGACCGAGAATTCGCGCGTTCTCAATCATCGAGGACGATTGATTATGCAGGAACGCTCGTGTGATCGTATAAATGTATGGATAGAGGAACAAGGTAAAGATAAATACCGTTCCTTGAATCGACATGATGTTGAAGTACGACTGATCGACGGTGATACCAAATTCGTTTCGTAACGTCGTCTGGATCACACCCGTATAGTTCAAGATGCCGTGATACGTATACGCCCCGATATAAGGCGGAATCGCGAGCGGCAGGATGAGTGCCCATTTAAAGAAACGACGGAACGGGAAATCATAGACGGTCACGAACCAAGCGAGGCTCGTTCCGATCACGGTCGTCAAGACTCCTGTAGCCACCATGATGAACAGCGTGTTTCGCACGTAACGGGGCAACAGGTACTCTTGAATGTGTTGCCAATTGTCATTGACCGGGGCGAACAATTCGACGAGCACGACAATTCCCGGCAAGACGATCAATAAAATCGCGAGAAAGCTGAGGATCGCCCATCCATTCAGTTGTCGTTTTACTGCGTGCCAGTTCATGTCGTACCGCTCCCGTTCTGTAAACTATCAATTCCTGTCCCATCATATCAGTTTCTGTGCATCCCGTGTAGCGCTTAGGGTGTGAAGAACGCAAAAATCTCCGGCCTGAACTCTCGTTCAAGCCGAAGTCATCTTACTTCCAACCTACTTCGTTAAAGATACGGATTGCCTCTTGTTGGTTTTCACCGAGTACAGAGAGATTGATATCCTGCTCTTTGAACTCACCCCATGACTGGAGAAGCTCATTCGGTTCAACCGACTCGTTGACTGGATATTCATAGTTCACACTCGCAAACTTCTCTTGAGCTGACGGTTCTGACATGAACTCCATCAATTTTTGAGCGTTTTCTGTATTTTTCGATGCTTTCGTCATCGCGATACCCGAAATGTTCACGTGTGTGCCTGTTGTATCTTGGTTCGGGAAGAAGACACCGAGTTGTTCAGCGACTTTCTTCTCTTCCTCGTCTTCAGAATTCAACATGAGCCCCATGTAGTACGTGTTCATGATGGCCACGTCCCCTTCGCCAGCGACGACTGCTTTCGCTTGGTCACGGTCGTTCCCTTGTGGGTCGCGTGCCATGTTGTTCACTAAGCCCTTCGCCCACTCTTTCGCTTCATCGACACCGTTCACTTCGATGAACGATGCGAGGAGTGAGATGTTGTACATGTTTTCCGATGGACGCACGAGCACTTTGCCGTTCCACTGTTCTTCCGTCAACGCTTCGTACGTCGACAAATCTTCTGGTTTCACGCGATCTTTTGAGTACACGATGACACGCGCACGTTTCGTCAAACCGAACCACTCGTTGTCTGTGTCACGATATTTTGCAGGAATGTTTGACTCAAGCTCATCGCTATCGACCGCTTGAAGATGTCCCGCTTCTTTCGCCTGATACAAGTTTCCAGCATCTGCAGTGATGAAGAGGTCAGCCTCTGTGCTCTCCCCTTCTGTGTTCAAACGCTCGAGAAGTTCGTCGCTCTTCCCTTCCACTACGTTGACCTTGATGCCTGTTTCTTCTTCAAACTGTTTATATAATTGTTGATCGACATCGTAGTGGCGACTCGAGTAAACATTGACGACGTTCGAATCGTCTGAGCCTTCATTTGAAGTTGTCTCATCTGTGCTTGCACAAGCGGCAAGGAGCGATGTCGTTAACGCTGCTGAAATTCCTAAAGCTGCATATTTTTTGTTCATCTGTCATTCCCCCACGTTCGGTTATTTCTCTCTGGTAATGATAATTACTCTCAGTACCTATCATCACTGATAATCATTCTCACGTCAAGACTTTTCTGCAATCGCTATCATATTACATGTGCAATTCGTGACAGTTTTGAGGACATCATTTCTTGACTTCAAAAGAATGGGGACGATATAGTAAAATCAAACAAACCGTCTGGTCGGTACAGAAAGAGGTGAAGATATGTCAAACCGATCGAACGTTACAAAGCAAAAGCTGTTGGATGCGGCAACCGACATCATCATGAACCACGGCGTGCATCAACTTACCTTAGATGAAGTCGCCAAGACTGCGGGTGTATCTAAAGGGGGACTTCTTTATCATTATCCTTCAAAAGAAGCGTTGATGACGGCGATGGTCGAACGATTACAACAAGAACAAAACGAGCTATATGCTTCATTGCAAGATGAAGGCCATGGACCTATCGAGGCATTCGTTCGTCTATTTGATGAAACGAAGTTGCATCCTGAGCGTGCTGCCATCCAAATCGACGTCGAGAAAATGATTGCATTTCTCACGTTGTTCGAAGTCGACCAAGAGTACGCCAATCGTTGGAAACATGATTTGGATACGTTCTTCGCACAGTTCCAACAAACGGCTGATCCGGTGGAAACGATGATCATTCGTTATGCACTCGAAGGTATGATGATGTCCGAACACTTCGGTGTCGGCGTTCCCCCTGCCGAACTCAAACAAGCGATTATCGCACGCTTGATTGAACGAGCCCACGACATCGATCGTGAGTCATAAAACAACATAACAATAGAGGAGATTAAAAACCCATGCAGAAAATCACGTCCTTCTCCGTCAACAACAAGTTTGCGGTTTGGTTGATGACGATCATCTTGACGGCCGCCGGTCTTTTCGCCGGTCTGACGATGAAGCTCGAGACGTTACCGGACATTACGACTCCGACCGTCTCGGTCACAACCATTTATCCAGGTGCATCCCCTGAACAAGTGCTCGAAGAAGTCAGCACCGTGTTAGAAGATCGTCTTCAGAATTTAAATGGTGTGGAACAAGTTCGCTCTTCGTCATTCCAAAACGCTTCGAACATCCAAATCGATTATGATTTCAGTACCGATATGGATGAAGCGGAGCAACAAGTCAAAGATGCGTTAAGCAACGTCGAATTGCCGGAGTCGGCACAAGACCCTCAAGTGTCGCGTCTCAGTTTCGACGCTTTCCCGGTAATCGGGGCTGCCATCTCGGATGAAAGCCTGGATTTGGCCGAATTGACAAAACTCGTCGAAGAAGAAGTACAGCCTGCTCTTGAAGGAGTGGAAGGTGCGCAAACCGTCCAAATTGCCGGGCAAGAGATTCGCCGCGTCGAGCTTCAATTCGACCAAGATGCGCTCGCAGAATACAATTTGACAGAAGACACGGTCAAACAATTGATTCAAGCAAATGACGCTCGGATCGCGCTCGGGTTATATGAATTAGGGGATACGGAGCAAGCGGTCGTCATCGACGGCAAGTCGGAGACACTCGAAGCGTTCCGCGATCTTCAAATCCCTTACTCACCAGCACAATCAACGCCGACGACACCGTCTGCCCCGACTGAATTGCCACCTGGTCAAACGCCAGACGTGCCAACAGAGGTCCCGACGGAAACACCATCGGCATTACCACCGAACGTTCCGACGACGGTTCCGACTGTCGCGTTGAGTGAACTTGCGACAATCGAGGACAAAGGAATCGAAGAATCGATTTCTCGCTCGAACGGTGAACGTTCAATCGGCGTACAAGTGACGAAGACACAAGATGCGAACACGGTCGATGTCGTCAACGCCGTCAAAGAAGTATTGAATGACTTCGAAGCTGAAAACGATACGGCGAATGTATCAATCACACTCGACCAAGGACAACCGATTGAAGAGTCGGTCGAAACCATGTTGTCTAAAGCATTACTTGGTGGGTTGTTCGCTATCCTCATCATCTTAGTGTTCTTACGTAACTTCCGATCGACGATCATCGCCGTCATCTCGATCCCGTTGTCGCTTCTCATGGCACTCATCGTCTTGAAGCAGTTGGATATCACGTTGAACATCATGACGCTCGGTGCGATGACCGTTGCGATTGGGCGCGTCGTCGATGACTCCATCGTCGTCATCGAGAACATTTACCGTCGACTCACGCGTTCGAACGAACCACTTCGCGGTAAAGAGTTGATTATCGCGGCAACAAAAGAAGTATTCATCCCGATCGCCTCGTCGACCATCGTCACGATTGCAGTATTCTTGCCGCTTGGATTTGTCACTGGTTTTGTCGGTGAACTGTTCTTGCCGTTCGCATTGACGGTCGTCTTCGCATTACTCGCTTCGTTACTCGTCGCGATCACGGTCGTACCAATGATGGCCGACTCGTTCTTTAAAAACCGCGACAAGTTGAAGCCAGAAGAAGGTCCAGGCAAGCTCGCCGAATGGTATCGTGGCGTCTTGAACTGGTCACTGAACCATAAACTCGTCGTATTCGGACTCGCGACTGCCCTATTGATTGGTAGCTTTGCCCTCGTTCCAGCAATCGGGGTCAACTTCTTGAACCAAGATTCGGAGAAGACGTTGTTCGTCACGTTCGACCCAGAACCGGGTCAAACACTTGAAGATTCGATTGCCGCAGCAGAAGTGGCTGAAGAATACTTCATGGAAGAACAACCGAACGCAACCGACGTTCAGTTCACAGTCGGTGGAGAGAACCCGCTGAACCCTGGAAACAACAAACAAGGAATCTTTATCGTCCAGTATGACCCGGATACGGAAGACTTCGCCGATGTGAAGTTGGCTGATATCGAGAAGTTGAATGAACTCGCCTCAAATGGGGAGTGGAAAGAACAAGACTTCTCAGGTGGCGGCGCAACGAGCGGTGTCACATACAATGTCTATGCCAACTCGCTTGAAGATTTAGAAGCGATCGTGCCGACTTTCATCGAGACGATTGAAGAAGAGACGGATTATGTCCGTCAAGCGACATCTGACTTACGTGAGTCTTACGTACAATACACGTTCAACGTCGACCAACAGGCCGCTGCAGAAGCCGGTGTATCTGCAGGTCAAATCGCGCAAGTCATCAGTCAGTTCCAGGCACCGGAAAGTCCACTTGCGAGCGTGACAGTGGATGACAAACAGTTAGACGTCGTCATCCCGAACGAGCAAGTGACATATGACAGTGTCGATGACCTGCAAGCACAAGAAATCACGACACCGTTCGGTCCACGCCCGATTTCAGACTTCATTGAAATCGAAGAAGGCACAACACCGGACACACTCGTCGAGCGTGACGGAAAGCTGCTCGCACAAGTAAGTGTTGAACTCAGCACAGATAAAGCGACAGAAGCGTCTGCTGCGATTGAAGAACGCGTTTCAGAGATTGAGCTTCCGTCTGGCGTATCGTATGATGTCGGCGGTGTAACGGAACAGATTCAAGAATCGTTCACACAGCTCGGTCTTGCGATGCTTGCCGCAATCGCCATCGTCTACTTGGTTCTCGTCATCACATTCGGAGGGGCACTCACACCATTCGTCGTGTTGTTCTCACTCCCGTATGCGATTATCGGGGGACTTGTCGCCCTCCTCATCACGGGTGAAACGATTTCGGTTTCTGCCTTGATCGGGGCACTCATGTTGATCGGGATTGTCGTCACGAACGCCATCGTTTTGATTGACCGCGTCATTCATAAAGAAGAAGCTGGTTTATCAACACGTGAAGCGTTACTTGAGGCAGCAGTCACACGCCTTCGCCCAATCTTGATGACCGCACTCGCGACAATCGGTGCACTCGCACCGCTCGCACTCGGTCTCGAGGGTGGGGCACTCATCTCGAAAGGTCTCGGCGTCACCGTGATCGGCGGACTTACAAGTTCGACGCTTCTCACGTTGCTCATCGTACCAATCGTCTATGAGTTCTTCGCACAATTCCGTAAGAAAAAACAAGCATAAGCCTAAAACATGCGTAGCGGTGTATCCGCTACGCATGTTTTATTTTTCAATGATATGTAGGTGTTCCGTATCATCTGGCGCTTCAAAAAATGAAGTCACATGATGAAAGATTTCTTCGGTATCAAATGCGGCTCGTTCCGGTTCCGAGATGCGACGTTTCTGAATCTGTCGAAGACATTGTTCATCACTTCGGTTGAGATAAATCAGACGGTGATTCGCCCCAGCATGTTCTGACAATTGTAAAAACCAAGATCGTGACGATTTTGTATTTGCCGGGAAATCCATCACTACATGCATCCCGAGTCGCAGCAACTGTTGGACATGAGATTCAATTAGTGGCTTCAGTAGCCTAGCATGCTTTTGATAGTCCTCAAACGTATGAATTTGATTCGGATATAACGTAGATAACCATTCATCTTCAGATAAGAGAACCGCTCGTTGTTCAGCAGCCATTTGCTTGGCCATCGTTGATTTTCCAGCCCCCATTTTTCCACATAAAAAATAAAGTGTCCCCTTTTCTTCCATCGCGCTATCTTCCTCCTCTTCATCAAGTAGAATAAACGTATCATACCCTTTTCTTGACCTCTCTCGTTGAATTTGAGAAGATTCATACGTTTTGAATGACGTGAAAGGAAGTCATGTATATGAAATTATTAAAATGGATGATTGGGCTCGCTCTTTTATTCGGACTGAGCACGCTCGGCAATTGGATGGTCGAAACGTTCGCTTGGAAAGTACCGGGCAGCGTCATCGGCATGGTACTGTTGCTCATCCTCTTGTTGACAAAAGTCATTCGCGTGGAATGGATTGAGGACAGTGCCGGATATTTAACGAAGCACCTCGCCTTCTTCTTCATCCCGATCGCCGTCGGTCTTATGGCATACGGAACGTTGTTAAAAGCTGCCGGCATCCCGCTCCTCATCACGTTACTCGCCAGCATGGCGGTCGGGATGGTCGTGACGGCGTTTGTTTCCGGGAGAGAAGGTGAGATATCATGACATACGTTTGGATTGGATTGACGATTCTCGTGTATTCGCTCAGTCGTCGACTTTCCATGAAGTGGGCATCTCCGTTCACCAATGTCGTCTTCTTAAGTACAGCAATTTTGATTCTTCTGTTACTCGTGACAGGACAGTCCTATGATACGTATAAACCAGCCACCGACATCATCACCATCTTACTTGGTCCGGCGACGGTCGCCCTCGGGTTACCACTCTATCGCAACTTACCCGTACTACTCGCCCGGGCAAAACGGGCCCTGAGTGCCATCGTACTCGGGTCACTCTCTACGATTTTTGTGGCTGTACTTTTCGGCAAACTGTTTTCGTTTACCGAAAACGTATTGATTGCGCTATCGGTCAAATCAGCGACGTCTCCGATTGCCCTTGAGTTGGCTCGACAGCTAGAAGGAGATGCGACACTTGCCGCCTCGATTGCTGTTGCCTGCGGTATTTTAGGGGCGATGCTTGGACCGGTACTCTTGACATGGATCCGTATGGACGACCCGTTCACGCGTGGACTCACACTCGGGACAATCAGTCATGGAATCGGGACCGCTCAGGCGGCAACGGAACATCCGTTGTCCGGTGCAACAGGTGGTGCCGCAATGGGATTGACCGCAATCTTCACCTCGTTTATCTTGCCGATTCTATATCCGTTTCTCTTTTGAACAGGTCGCGTCCATCGATGGGCGCGACTTTTTTGTTTCGACTTCGATTGCGCGTGATAAACTAATGAAGATGAAACTTATTATAGGAGGGCAATCCATGCAAGCAAAATTAATTGAACGCTTAATGACGTACGCGAAGATTGATACACAGTCGGATTTCACAAGTGCGACAACACCATCGACGGCCAAACAATGGGATTTGATTCGCCATTTGGAGAAAGAATTGAAAGATCTCGGACTGACAGACGTTGAGACGGACGAATACGGCTATCTCTTCGCCACACTTCCAAGTAACGTCGATTATGACGTCCCGACAATCGGATTCCTCGCTCATGTGGATACAGCGACCGACTTCACAGGAACGAACGTGTCCCCTCAACTCGTCGAGCATTATGAAGGTGGCGACATCGTCTTGAACGAGTCATTGAATGTCGTCTTATCACCAAAAGACTTCCCAGAACTTGATGGGTATGTCGGGCATACGCTCATGACAACGGATGGTACGACACTCCTTGGTGCGGATGATAAGGCAGGGATTGCTGAAATCGTTACAGCCGTTGAATACTTATTGGCCCATCCTGAGATTCCACACGGGACGGTTCGCATCGCCTTCACACCAGATGAAGAAATCGGCCGTGGACCACATAAATTCGATGTCGCCCGATTCAATGCAGACTTCGCTTATACGATGGACGGCGGACCACTCGGAGAGTTGCAGTATGAGAGCTTCAACGCAGCCGGTGCGACCATCACCTTCCACGGAACGAACGTACACCCAGGTAGCGCGAAAAATAAGATGGTGAACTCGATGAAGCTCGCGATGGCGTTCCAAAATCGGTTACCTGCTGATGAGGCACCAGAACGGACGAGCAATTATGAAGGATTCTTCCATTTGAACGGCTTCACTGGGGACGTCGAGAAGACGACGCTTCAATACATCATCCGCGATCACGACAAACAGAAGTTTGAAGCGCGTAAAGCGTTGATGGAGAAGCTTGTCCTCGAATGGAAACAAAAATACGGGGAAGCACGGATTGAACTCCAAATGGAAGACCAGTATTACAACATGGCCGAGAAAATCGAACCAGTCAAACACATCGTCGATACCGTCGCTGATGTCATGCGCGGCCTTGGCATCGAACCGAAAATCGAACCGATTCGTGGTGGCACAGACGGATCGCAACTTTCTTACATGGGTCTTCCAACACCGAACATCTTCACAGGTGGAGAGAACTATCACGGGAAGTTCGAATATATCTCTGTGAACAATATGGAAAAAGCGACAACGGTCATCATCGAAACACTTCGCACATTCGCGAAGCGCGCACAAGCATAACACATGCGCCTCCAATCGTTCTCTTTTACACTAGAGACATTGGAGGCGATTTTTGATGAAACATACATTTAGCATGAACCTCGGTTGGGATGGCGGACGAAATGACGTCGGCACCCTCACGGCCGAGCGATTAAAGACACAGATTTCAATCCCACCCGAAATGGACGGTCCGGGAGTCGGAACGAATCCGGATGAGATGCTCCTCGGGGCAGCGGCAACGTGTTATATCATCACCCTCGCAGCCGTACTTGGACGGAGTGACCTGACTCATCGTGGTATCACGATTAATGCAGAGGGCATCGTCGATGTGACGAACGGCATCTTCACTTACGAGACGATTCGCTATGCGACAACGATTCATGTACCTACAGAGATGACCGACCGAGACATCACGCTTGTCGAGCGCATCGCGAAAAAAGCGAAAGATCAATGTATGATTTCACGCGCACTCGCAGGAAATGTAGCATTTGAGTTGAATACCGTCATTTCACGTAAAAGTGGCAATGATTTTATTTGAAGAACCTTTGAAAAAAGCGATAATTGTAAACAGACGTAATCGCTTTGTCATGGACGTACTCGTTGATGATTTGCTCGCGCCTTGCCATTGTCCTGTAACAGGAAGGATTGGAGATATTATATTTGAAAACATCCCCTGCCTCGTCTCAGAAACCTATGACTCGAATCGTAAAACTCACTTTACAGTCGAAGCCATTTCAGTCGATGGTGAACAATGGATTGGAATCAATCAAGGTCGTGTCAACGACTATGTTGAAGCTTTCTTACTCGAGAACCAGCTTGATGCTTTCTCAACCCCGAGGGGAATCAAACGTGAAATAGTAATTGGCGGTGCACGAATCGATTTTCAGATTGATGGAATCTTCATGGAAGTGAAGGCTCCGCTCAGCGAACTACTCACTATTCCTCTCCCACACTTTAAACGTAGACGATTGAAACGACCCATCGAGACAGAACGGTTGATTCGTCATCTCCACGCTCTGATTTCCACTCTACCCCAAACCGGAAGAGCAGTCCTCTTATATGTTTTTTTATATGACGCACCAATTTATACCGGTAATTCCAACCGAAAAAAAGACCATCTAATTCGTCAATTGATTAACGATGCGATACCTTCCGGATTAGAAATATGGCAACTGAACTGCACTATTTCCCCTGAAGGAATTCGTTTACTTCGTTGCTTTGACACAACGTCTCACTTCAAGTAACCAAATGTATTAAGTGAGACGTTATGTTTTTACTAAACATATGATATGTTGGGAATTACCGAATAGAGTCATTTTTCACTTCCACTTTTTACGCGACTGCGCGTTTTTCAAAAACGTGATACAATACACGTCGTAAACTAATCAGAAAAACGAGGGATACCATACATGATTACAGTAAATAACGTCAGCCTACAATTTGGCGGTCGCAAGTTGTTTGAAGAGGTGAACATCAAGTTCACGCCAGGCAACTGTTACGGATTGATCGGTGCGAACGGTGCCGGAAAATCGACATTCTTAAAGATTTTATCAGGTGAACAAGATACGACGACGGGTGATGTCAGCATCACACCAGGCGAACGTCTCGCTGTCCTCAAGCAGGACCACTACGCGTATGAAGACAGTGCGGTTCTCGAGACCGTCATTATGGGTCACGAGCGTCTCTACAAAGTAATGAAGGAAAAAGACGCCATCTATATGAAAGAAGACTTCTCAGATGAAGACGGCATGCGCGCAGCTGAACTCGAAGGTGAATTCGCTGAGTTGAACGGTTGGGAAGCCGAGTCGGAAGCGTCGATGGTCCTTCAAGGTCTCGGAATCTCTGAAGCGCTCCACCAGAAACAAATGAGCGAACTCACAGGTGGGGAGAAAGTCAAAGTCCTTCTTGCCCAAGCGCTCTTCGGTAAGCCAGATATCCTCCTCTTAGACGAGCCGACCAACGGACTTGACCTAAAAGCGATTCAATGGTTAGAAGAATTCTTAATCAACTTTGAAAACACAGTCATCGTCGTTTCCCACGACCGTCACTTCTTGAACAAAGTCTGTACGCACATGGCCGACCTCGACTTCGGAAAAATCCAATTGTATGTTGGGAACTACGACTTCTGGTATGAGTCTAGCCAACTTGCTACACGTATGGCGGCAGACCAGAACAAGAAAAAAGAAGAGAAAATCAAAGAACTTCAAAACTTCATCGCACGTTTCAGCTCGAACGCATCGAAAGCGCGTCAAGCGACGTCACGTAAGAAGTTGCTCGATAAGATCACACTTGATGACATCCGTCCGTCGTCACGTCGTTATCCGTTCGTTGGATTTACGATGGAGCGCGAAATCGGAAACGATGTTCTCTATGTCGACAACGTTTCGAAGACGATTGACGGCGTGAAAGTGCTCGATAACGTCACGTTCTCACTCAACAAGACGGACAAAGTCGCGTTTGTCGGTCGTTCGGACGTTGCCATCACGACACTCTTCAAAATCCTCATGGGTGAGATGGAGCCAGACACAGGATCAGTCAAATGGGGCGTAACGACGACTCAGTCATACTTCCCGAAAGACAACTCAGAATACTTCGAGGGCTCAGAAAAGAGCATCCTTGACTGGTTGCGCCAGTTCTCGCCTGCCGATGAGTCAGACACGTTCCTTCGTGGATTCCTCGGCCGCATGCTCTTCTCAGGTGAAGAAGTCATGAAGAAGGCGTCTGTACTCTCAGGGGGAGAAAAAGTACGTTGCATGCTCTCGAAGATGATGCTTTCAAATTCGAACGTGCTCGTCCTCGACGATCCGACGAACCACTTGGACCTCGAATCGATCACAGCACTTAACAACGGTCTCGAGTCGTTCAAAGGCGTACTCCTCTTCAGCTCACATGACCATCAGCTCATCTCGACGATTGCGACACGCATCATTGAAGTGACACCGAATGGCATCGTGGATAAAGAAGCAACATACGATGAGTACTTGGAGAACGAGGCGCTTCAACAACAAGTTGAATCCCTTTACCAAAATGCATAATAAAAAATCGGCTCAAACGCGAGCCGATTTTTTATTTAACGTTTACCGTTTCCATCACGTGCTCATGAATGTCATGACCTTTCGTGACATGGACTTGAACGTTGTATGCGCCTGATTCAGCAAAAGTGTGTGCACCTTTATACATCCCAGCATCTGCTTCCTCCAACTTCACCCATTCATGCTTCTCTGCCCCATCTTGGAAGATTTCGAGCTGTACGTCCGCTCCAGCGAGCATCTCGTCTTCAATCATGACGTGTACCATGAATGGTTGTTCTTCCCCTGCTGTCGCCTCTTTCGGGTCAAGCGTGATATCCGCTCCAGCGTGGTGATGATGCTCACTCTCTTCTTCTGCTTCAGCAGCCGTTTCTGGATGTCCAACCGTCACGTTTGTCGTCGGCATGGTGTGCATCGAACGCGCTGTCACGTGAACCTGAACCGTATAGACCGCTTCTTCCGCGAACGTCGTCTCCGCTTCATAGACACCGTCTTTCGTGAGTGACGCCTTGATCATCTCACTTTCTTCCTTCGCACCATTCTTCCATACTTCGAACTTGATTTCATCCGCATCGTCTACAGGTTGACCATCTTGCGTGACTGTTACTGATAAAGGTACCGCCTCTCCCTTTTCAGCCGTTGCCTCTACCGTCAACTCTGCCTCGACCGGTTCCATTGACTGTGGAACAGCCGCGCTCTCCGCTTCTTTCTCCGTACCACACGCACCGAGTACGAATAACCCGATGAGTCCAAACACGACCCCAAACCGTGTCATCATCTTTTTCATCATAAGTCCTCCTTATAAATCGCTTACATCTTTCACACATTGTTCATGATACCATCTCTTTCCAAAAAGAGTGTGAGCATTCTGTGATATATCCCACGATACATTCTCACAAATTTCACACATATAGTTGAATCAAAATTTATTGAGTACATTTCCGAATTTTAGTCCATCATTTCTAAAAAGGGGTATATAAAATATATCAAGGTCAATCATTTGGAAAGTCTTAACATCAAGAGAGTTACATCATGAATGGAGGCGAATTCAGATGAAACGTAAGGTCATTCGTGGGGCGATGGCACTGTTCATCTTATTGGCGATGGTGATCACACAATCGATTTCCGTCAGTGCCGCCGCTTCAAAATTTGTCACGAGCGTGAACACGACGAGCAAGGTCGTCGCATTGACGTTCGATGACGGGGCAGACGGGGCGAACACGAACAAGATTTTAGACATTTTAGCAAAAAACAATGTCAAAGCCACTTTCTTTTTAACGGGGTCGGGCGCAAATAACCATCCACAGTACATTAAAAATATCGCCGCAAAAGGACATCAACTCGGAAATCACTCGTATACACACCCTGACTTCACCAAACTGACTGCCACGCAGATGAAATCCGAACTCGACCGCACGGAAACTTTGATTAAATCGTTGACCGGAAAAACGACAAAACCGATTTTCAGAGCCCCGTTTGGTGCAGTGAATAGTACCGTATTGAGCGGTGTCGGGGCTGCAGGATACGGATACACGATTCAATGGAACATTGATACGATTGACTGGAAAGGGTTGACCGCGAGCCAAATCAACACGAAAGTTCAGACTAACATCAAACCGGGTTCAATCGTCTTGATGCATACCGGAGCCGGGGCCCCAGGTACACCGCTCGCACTCCCAACGATGATTTCACAACTCAAAGCAAAAGGGTACAAATTTGTCACGGTCTCACAATTACTTGCATATCAAAACACATCGACGAACAAAACGTATACCGTGAAGTCAGGTGATACGTTGTACAGTATCGCACGGACATACGGAGTCACCGTCTCGGCGCTTGCTGCCGCCAACAACATTACGAACTACAGCTTGATTTATGTAGGACAAGTGCTCATCATTCCAGGAACGACCGTTACACCACCTACGACGACCGTGAAATACACTGTGAAATCGGGCGACACACTCTACAAGATTGCGACGATGTACAATACGACCGTCGCAAAAATCGCAGCCGCCAATAACATCACAAACGTCAACTCCATCTATGTCGGACAAGTGCTCATCATTCCAGGAACGACCGTTACACCACCTACGACGACTGTGAAATATACGGTGAAATCGGGCGACACACTCTACAAGATTGCGACGATGTACAATACGACCGTCGCAAAAATCGCAGCCGCCAATAACATCACAAACGTCAACTCCATCTATGTCGGACAAGTGTTGACCATTCCGAAATGATTGCCTCGTGAATCTTTTCCTCAGCTTGTGACGTATCGTATACAAATAGGAAAAGAGGAAACGCTATGACTCGAACCGTAATCCGTGTCAGTACTACCGCATTCATCGGACTTTTGGTTTCAATTGCCACATTCTCGATTTTGATTTGGCTCGGTTATGAACAAGCACTCACATCCGGTGAGCCGATCCAATTCTTAACACGTGAGATTTATCAATTCGAGAACGGAATCGGGGTCGCCAACCAGAATCAAATGGCCATCCTCGGTGCCGGATTTATGGGCATTGCCGTTCTCATTGGAGAGATCGGGATACGTCTTAAACGAAAGTAACCGCTGCATACGCAACGGTTACTTTTTTAATGCTGATGTTCACCACCATGGTCGTGTGAGTGAACGATTGGTTGCTGCAATTGGTCGATTTGGTCTTGCGGTACATCACCGACAATCATCCATGCGGACGGCGTATAGACCTTCTGCCCTTCATGGACCATGCCGTTCACTTGGTAGATTCCCTGATCGAGTTTCACGCTCGTCACGAGATAGCCATCCTGTTCTGTCACCTCATACGTCCGGGTCTCTTCCGAATCGTAAGGCGTGACTTGAATATGGCTTTCCGTCACACGTTCATCATTCGATACTTTCATCGCAAGCGTCGTCGAGCCAACTTCTACACGTTCAGGTACGATCAGTTGAATCCCAATCGGATCAATGGTGCGTTCTACTGGTTGAAGTTGACACGCGCTTAACCAAATTGTCGCTAGGATGACAGGAATGACTGCTTTAAATCGTTTCATGCTGCCACCTCCGCTTTCAACTTCCGGCGACCAATCAACCAATCAAATAGGAGAACGACAAGAATACTGATTCCTGCGAGCGGTAATGTCACACCTAGAAGTAAAATCAAGATACCGACGATTCGTTTAATGCGTTCGTCCTCAAACCGCTTCATCTGTTCAATGGATCCGACTTTTCGTTTGCGCCACATCATGAACGAGCTGATGACCACGAAAATGAGACCTAGACAAAGCGCGACACCGACCAATTGATTGAGTAAACCGAACAGGCGACCTTCATGGAACGCGATTCCAACCGTAATCAGTTTTCCGAGAATCCCGTAATCTGCGTATGTCACAGAGCTGAGTGTTTCACCACTATATTGATCTAAGTTCACCGTCGATTCTTTAAATGGATGACCTGCTGCCGATGTGACAGTATAGACGCCTGTTTCGCCTTCCGGAAGCGAGATTGTGTACGGTCGATCAATCGTGGACTTGTTCACCACCTGATTTAAATCAATCGGCAACAGCGTACTTGGAGAAGACGTTGGAACGAGATCTGCTTGGGTCGCCCAAGGTACGTCTTCTGCCACCTCTTTTGTCGTCACGGTCGATTCTGGCTTGGCGCCAAACGCATAGGCATACATCGGTGCTCCCGTGTTTGTCGACGAGGAAACCCACTGCAACATCGCACCCGAAACGGATGACCAAGCCAACCCTGAACTGATAATGAGTACGAGGCCTAGCGATGACCACAAAGCGACGCTACCGTGCATCTGCTTCCACCACTGTCGTCCTTTCCCAAGCTTCGGCATAAGCATCCGAAGCGGATTCTTACCACGCGGCCAAAACAAGAATGTCCCCGTAATAAGAAGAATGATTGCCCAGGACGCCGCGAGTTCGACGACCCAGTTCCCGATTTGACCACCTAATAGTGTGCCATGAATCACAACTAATAAATCCATGCTACCTTCAGCAGACCGCGTTCCTAAAACTTCTGTAGTTTCCGGATGAATATATGTATACATCATCTCGTCTTTGTTCATCCAACCGATTCGAGTCGATTCGCCTTCATCCGGCAAACGAATCGATGTGATCATCGCATCCGGATATTCCGTCATGAATGATTCTTTTTGGACTTCAATCGGCTGTTCTTCCGTGAAAGTTGCCGTCATCATGTCTTTGTATTGCATCTTCGTTATTTGCGGTTCAAATAAATAAATGCTTCCTGTCACAGCCAGGATAATAAAAATTGGTGCAAATATGAGACCTGCATAAAAGTGCCAACGCCATACCGCTTGATACCAAGCGTTGCGTTTATTCAATCGTTCCCCTTGCATGATGCTTCCCCCTTTATCATTGTGTCCAACTTGTGAACAGATTGAGTATACAAGGAATGGAAACGGTTTATTCTTACTATTTGTGACAACTATTCGTCGAATTGGAGAAGTGAAAATGAACTTTGGTTCATCTTTTTTTCACATATTCATCAATCTATCTCACATACTTTCACATAAAGAAAGAGACACCAACAAGTTGGCGTCTCCAAAATATGATCAATTTGTGAACTGCTCTGCTTCTGTCGACCCAGCCAGTGCAGTCGTTGATGATTGCCCACCTGAGATGACGAGCGAGACTTCATCGAAGTAACCCGTTCCGACTTCACGCTGATGACGTGTCGCAGAAATTGTTGTATCATTTTGTATTTTTTTAGGGAGAAACAAGCTCTATGATGCGATGAATTACGTACCAAGACATTCATCGACCATCGCGACCGCGACATGCGCATCGTCAACGCCATGGACGAGAACCCTTCCGTCTTTGAACAAGAGCATCCGATGATTCCGCCATCGCCATTCTAACGTGAACGGGGTCTGCTTCACGGTGATGTCCGCCCGCTCGAGTTGATGCGCAATCGGGTCAAGCCCTTCGATGGAGCGACGGACTTGGACGACATCGCGACCACATAGGAGCGCTGTCTGCTGTCGACTTGAAACAAGACTCGGGTAGTCATGGGCCTGACAAGACGGGCAAGACACGTCGACGAGCCGTGCGACATCGAGCCGCTGTGACTGATTCTCCCACATGTCTTCAATCAACAGTCGACGTTCCATTTGTTCATGACGCCCGGTCAAATATTTCAACGCCTCGACGGCTTGACGACTCGCCACATGTTGCACGATGGGAGCCACCACCCCCGCTGTCGCGCACGTCTGTCCGGCTAACGGCAAATGACGCATGAGACAACGAAGACACGGCGCTTCTTCCGGCATCACCGTGTAGTTCATGCCGTATGCCCCGACACAAGAGGCAAACAAGAACGGAATGCCGCGCTCGAGTGCGAAATCGTTCAATAGAAGACGTGTCTCGACGTTATCGGTCGCGTCCAAGACGAGATCAACGGGCGGCAAAGGCCGAAGCCAATCCCACGATACGTCGGCGATCTGCGCGTCCAACTCAACGTCTGAGTTGATGGTCCGCAGGCGTTCGAGCGCCGCGACCGCTTTCGGCGTCTCGGCACGTGCGTCCTGTTCCGTATAGAGCGTCTGTCGTTGTAAGTTCGTCACCTCTACATAGTCGCGGTCGACGAGGATAAGTGAGACGCCGGCCCGAACAAGTTGATCGCTCACGGCCGCTCCGAGCGCACCGAGACCGACGACGAGCACTCGTTTCACCATCAGACGTTCTTGCCCGTCCCCACCGATACCGTGGAACCGGGCCTGCCGCGCGTAACGTTCCGGAACATGTGTCATCGGACGTAGTCCCCTGACTTCCCGCCTTGTTTCTCAAGCAAGTATGTCGGCCCGATGACGATGCCTTTATCGACCGCTTTCGTCATATCGTATACGGTCAACGCTGCGACCGATGCGGCCGTCAACGCTTCCATCTCAACACCGGTATCACCTTTCGTCTTCACGAACGACTCGATGATGAGCTGTGTCTCGTCCCATTCGAATGTTAAATCGACTTTTTTCAAGGCGAGCGGGTGACACATCGGGATGATGCGGCTCGTCTCTTTGGCGGCCATAATCCCGGCCACTTGGGCGACAGCAAGCACGTCGCCTTTCGCAAGGTCACCATCCGTGATGAGCTGTTTCAGTTCACTGCTCAATTCAACTGATGTGCGGGCCCGAGCTGTCCGTGTCGTTTCCGGTTTATCCGAGACATCGACCATCCGCGCCCGCCCTTGGTCGTTCATGTGTGTCAGTTCCATCGTTTATCCTCCGCTCACCATTGGAATGACGGCGACCGTGTCTCCGTCTGCAACCGTATATTCGTCCGTCTCATAGCGCTCATTGACCGCGAACATGAGACGTCCCGCTCCCGACACGCCCCGCTCGGCCAAATCCGCTCGCAAGGCGGCGATTGTTTGTGGAGCCGAAACGGTATAGGACCGGACCGCCAACTCTTCTGCCACGTGGGCAAAACATAATACCTCAATCATGTGTACGTCACTCCTTCCGGGCGTCCTGGGTGTTGTTCTTTTTGATCACCCATCCATTTCGTGCCGTCGGTCCAATGCTCCCGTTTCCAAATTGGGACAATTTCTTTAATCCGTTCGATGGCGTAACGATTCGCCTCGTATGCGTCGGCGCGATGGGAAGAACTCGTCGCGATGACGACCGCTTCTTCCATGATATCGAGTCGTCCAATCCGGTGATGGATCGCCGTCAACGCACCAGGCCAACGTTCCGCCACTTCTTTCGCGATTTGTTCGAGCATCTTCTCGGCCATCGGTACGTATGATTCATACTCCAAGAGCTCAGTCTGTTTGGAACCCGTCATTTCTCGCACCGTCCCGATAAACAGCACGACCGCCCCGACGTTTCGATGCCGGACCGTTTCGTAAAGCGCCATCGGTTCGAGCGGATGTTCATTCACTTGATACCATTTCATTCTCCATCCACCTTTCCACTAAACGCATCAACCGGTCCTTGTCTGCCACGGAATCTCCGCGCGCGATCACGTTCGTCACATCGACCGGTTGTTCATGCCCGTCTCGCACGAGCACCACTTTCGGATAATCTTTCCGTTTGTATCCCTCGATGATCACGATGTCGACGTGCGCCTCGTACCAGTTGAGGAGCAACTCAAACGTGTCGACCGCTTGCCACTCGATTAACGTCCCGTCTTCACCGATCACACTCGATAGCACGGCACCAGCCAACGCGTGACGATGCGAGTCCGTCATCGGCAAGTCGAACGTCCCTCCGTGACCGTGGTGTTTGATGACACCGACACAGAGCCCCGTCGCCGACAAGCGTGCTGTCAGCTCAGAAACGAACGATGTTTTACCGCTATTTTGATAGCCGACCACTTGTAAAATCAAAGCTGATCGATGATTCGACATCGCACCGAGTCCCCTTTTTGAAACCCTCTCGTTCCGCCTGGCAGATGAATCAACGCGTTACACGTCGCGAGTGAGGAGACGATGCCCGACTTGTCTTTCCCGCTCGGATGAACCACCGTCTGCCCGGTCGCATCAATCGTCACATGTCCACGCACGAACCGGTCGAACGGATTCGTTTTCGGGAAATCGACACCAAGTTCCGCCTGGATGACAGGTCGCTCCGCTTGCCCGAATAACGTCTTCATATACGTGCCGACAAACAGTTCCGTTCCGACAAAACACGCCGACGGATTCCCGGATAATCCAAACAACAACCGATGTTCGACGTGCGCGACCGTCGTGACGGACCCTGGCCGCATCCCAACTTTATTAAACAGCACCGTCGCCCCGAGCGCCTCATATACATCCGGTAAATAATCAAAATCTCCGACCGATACCCCGCCTGTCGTGACGACGGCATCACTCGTCCGAAGTGCCTCGTCAATCGCCCGCTTTGTCGAAGCGAACGTATCCGGCAAGATACCGCCATATGTCGCCGCGCCACCGAGTGCCTCGATTTGAGCGAGAATCATATATGCATTCGAATTATAGATTTGCCCATCGGTTTTTTTCTGTCCCGGTTCAACGAGCTCATCACCGGTCGCAAACACGGTGATGTGCGGTTTTACGTATACGTCGACCTGCTCATACCCGAACGTAGCGAGCAAGGCGATGACGCCCGGATTAATGCGGGTGCCTCGGTCAACGATATTCGTCCCCGCCGTCATATCTTCCCCACGATAGGAAATATTGGCATCGCGGGCCGGTCGCTTGAACGTCACGACTCGTTCATCCGCTTGTGCGAGCTCGAGCATGACGACCGCATCGACTCCGTCTGGAATTTTTGCCCCGGTCATGATGCGAATCGCCTCGCCGGCGCGGAGCGGTTCTCCGACGTGTCCGGCTCCCTGAACGTATTGAATGGGTAATGTCACCGGTTCATCGCGGCTCGCTCTCAACAAATCCGCGGACTGGACAGCAAAACCGTCATACGGAGATTTATTAAATGCTGGAACGTCATGCGTCGCAGTGAGATCCATCGCTAAAATCCGGCCGTTCGCTCGATACAACGGTACCGTTTCCGTCCGACCTTTCCCCGTCGCTTCTTGGACACGGATGACCGCCTCGTCAACGGCGAGCGGCTTACGAAATAGCGTCGACATCTTTTCCATTACTCCACTTCCTTTCCTAGCAATTCTTCATAATCACTCGGTGTGTTCACATTTTTAAACCAGTCCCGTTCAGCAAACGAGACGATTGTCGCCTCTGTCAAGTGAGGCATGACCGCCCGTTCGCCTCGACGTAAAGCGGCTTCGAACTGGAACAGTATCGAGCGGGGATACAAGGCGATGAGCGGATGGATTCGATTATCTGCGTAGGCGACAACCGGCTGCTTCCCGCGTTCCGTCGCAAGCCGTTCGTAAACGGTCGGCGGCAACAAGGGCGTATCACACGCACAGACGGCATACCAATCAGACGGGACGTGCCGCATGACGGTGATGATGCCAGCGAGCGGTCCCATGCCGCGCCATTCCATGTCATCTTCAAGTTGATATGAGGTCATCGACTGTCCGGCCGGTACGACGCTCCATTGGGAAGTCGTCGTTGTAGCGAGTGTCTGTCGCGCCCGCTCTTCAAACGAGATGTCCTCATAACAGGCTTGCCATTTAGGGGATCCGAACCGGCGCGATTTTCCGCCTGCCAAAACGATGCCGATCATCGCGTCGCTTCCCAGACGATATGGGAGAGCTCAGGGAGAATCAAGCGAGTCATCGCCAAGTCGACGGCGCCTCGCGACCCTGGCATCGAAAAGATGATCGTATCCCCGATGCGTCCTGCTAAAGCTCGCGACAACATCGCCGCCGGTCCGATATCTTCCGTGAAGCTGACATAACGGAACAACTCGCCGAAGCCGACCATTTCTCGGTCAAGCAGCGGTCGAATCGTCTCAATGGTGACGTCCCGTTTCGTGATGCCCGTTCCCCCGGTCGTCAAGATGACGTCCATCTTCTCAGCGACCATTCGTCTGACGGCCGCTTCGATTTCAAATGAGTCATCTTTCGTGATCTCACGGTATGTGACCGTATGTGCTTCTTCTTTTAATAGCGTACAAATATGTTCGCCAGACACGTCCGTATCGAGTGTTCGCGTATCCGAGATCGTCAAAATCGCTGCCCGGACACGCTGTGTGTTTTGATGTACATGGTTGTGTGCTTGCATCGTCTTCATCCTCCGATATAACTCATTTCAATTCGGTTTCGCGTCCGACTCCCAGTTCGCGACCGTTCTTCCGAATAGCGGTCGTCCCGTACTTCCCATACCATTTTTAGTGTCATGGCAATCAATTCATCGCTCGCCCCACTGCGGAGCAATTCACGGATATCGGTCCCGTCTTCTGCGAACAGGCACGTGTACCATTTGCCGTCACTCGATAGGCGACCTCGCGTACACGTTCCGCAGAACGGTTGGCTGACCGAAGAGATGAAGCCGACTTGCGCCCCATCCGTGTAACGGTAACGTTGCGCGACTTCTCCTAGTGTTTCGGGTGCAAGCGGTTCAAGTAATCCATTTCGTTGTTTCAACACCTCAAGAATCGATTCAGACGACACGACATGTTCGACGTTCCATTCATTCGCCGTGCCGACATCCATGAACTCGATGTAACGGAGTGTGATGTTCCGTTCTTTGAAATAAGCGGCCATCGAGGCGACTTCATGATCGTTCCAGCCTTTTCGGACGACCATGTTCACTTTCACTTCGAGCCCTTGCCGTTTCGCCTCATCGATTCCTCGTAATACCGTCTCGGGCGACGTGCCGCGTCCGTTCATCATCCCGAACGTCTCGGCCGATAAGGCGTCTAGACTGACGTTGACCCGGTCGAGCCCAGCTTGCTTCAACACTTTCGCCATCCGTTCTAAATAGACGCCGTTCGTCGTCAACCCGATAGTCTCGATGGTCGTGACCGCGCGAAGGCGGCGAATCAGTTCATCGAGATTCGGCCTGAGTAGAGGTTCGCCCCCGGTCAGACGCACTTTTTTCACGCCGTGTGGGGCGATGATGCGAACGAAGCGCTCGATCTCGTCAAACGATAACAACTCATCTCGTTTTAAAAATTGGTGGTGGCGGAACGCTTCTTCCGGCATGCAGTATCGGCAACGAAAGTTGCATTTATCAATGACTGAGATGCGTAAGTCTTCCAACGGTCGTCTCCGTCGATCGGTCCATGGTGTCATCTTGGTTCATCCTTTCTATCCATCAACGACAGCAGGGACCCTCACAGTCCCTGCGTCGATTTGTCAGCGAATCGGCTTCTCAGCACCGCTGCGCAAGTAATAATAAATTGTGGTGGCAATCGAGATCGCATAGAGCCCTAGCATGACGAACAACGCACCGTTGAACGAACCGACGAGCTCGAGCGACCAACCGAACATCTTCGGAATGAAGAATGCGCCGTAAGCAGCAAACGCTGCCGAGAATCCGACGACGGCCGGTGTCTTCGTCGCCACGAACACGTGGGGAATCATCGCGAACGTCGCTCCAGAGTTGAGTCCTGTTGCGATGAACAAGACGACGAAGGAGATGAAAAACATCGTCAAGTTGCTGTTCGTGATGGCCATGATGACACTGATCGTACCGAGCGCCATGATTCCGAACACGATCAATGTCACTTTGGCCGCTCCGATCTTATCACTGATCCAGCCCCCGAACGGACGCGAAGAGGCGCCAAGGAATGCACCAAGGAAGGCGAGCGCCATCAAGTCCGACTCAGGGAACTTTAACTTTAAAATCATCGGGAACGCTGCGGCATATCCAATGAAGGAACCGAACGCCGCCGTGTAGAGCAATGTTTGAATCCAAAAATGTTTGTCTTTAAACACGCTCGCCTGTTCACGAAGCGATTGACGAGCGGTCGGTAAGTTATCCATGAACAAGTATGCGCAGACCGTCAAAATGATGGTCGGCACGACCCAAAGGAGCGCGGCGTTTTGAAGCCAAATCTCTTCGCCGGTCTCGGTCACGAGGGCGTTCCCGCCGATGAACCCGAAAATACTTGTCGTGATGACGAGCGGTGTGATCAATTGGACGAGCGAGACGCCCAAGTTCCCGATGCCTCCGTTAATCCCTAGCGCCGTCCCTTTTTTCGCTTTCGGATAAAACGCGCCGATGTTGGCGTTTGATGACGAGAAGTTTCCGCCGCCTAGTCCGCAAAGTGCGGCCAAAATCATGAATACCCAATACGGCGTATTGACGTTTTGAACGGCATAGGCGATGCCTAGGAGCGGCAACAACAAAATCGATGTCGAGAAGATCGTCCAGTTCCGACCGCCGAATATACTGTTTGCGAACGTATAGAAAAAGCGCAACGTCGCCCCGACAAGTCCAGGCAGTGCGGCCAACGTGAACAACTGGCCTTGCGTAAAGCTAAACCCGATCGAATTCAATTGGACGGCTGCGACCGACCACATTTGCCAGACGATGAATGCAAGCGTCAGTGCCGGGACCGAAACGAGCAAGTTCCGATTGGCGACTTGTTTTCCCGTTCCTTCCCAAAATCCCACATCCTCTGGCTTCCACTCGGCGAGTGCGTGTGACCCTTTGTCTAATTGTTGCATGGTCTATTCCTCCTCTTAACGGTTCAATTCGTACCCTAATCCCATCCTATCGACCGTCCTCTTAAAAAAGTGTGCCTTCTTTCACACTTATTTCGCATCTTGAGTTTTTTTCTCACCCTGTCATCAATCTGTGACAAAATCGCCTATCTTTTGTTTCTGTGACATTGAACACAGAAAAACCCTCCCCGATTCCTTACGATAAGGAATAGAGGAGGGATTAATTTGTCACATCTCATTCAAATCCACTGTGCGCCCAAAGTTCGCTTGGCGCTACAACCATATTTCTTCAGTCAAGACGGGGCCCACGTGTTCCGTGTCTTCGGCGTCGCGATTGCCGAGGCTGCGTTCACCGAGACGGGGCTCGATATCACATTCCCACTTGAAAGTCCTTTAGAAGAACTAGAAGCGCTGCACACCTTGCTCGTTCGGATCGACACTCACCATGACGTGACGATCGATGACGCACAGGCAGTCATCGGTTACTTAGGGGACGGGACCACGGTCACCGTTTATCGCCATTTCAAACGATGGCTCGACTTTTTGTCCGCAGCGCGTGTCCGCTCGATGGAAGGTGTCGTCGTCGAGGTCCGCGCCAACGGGATCAAGCTAGCCGAAGGCGTGCTCCGGTCTTATGAGTTGATGGAAGATGGCGAGTTTTATGTATCGGCCTGTACAATCGAGGCCGATGGATTGGAGCATTTTGAAGGCGAGCTATCGCTTGCCGCCATAATGTAATCAATCGATGACACAGACCGAGACCGGACAGTCCTCACAATGGTTGAGCAGTTTCAACCGGTCGAGGTCATGGATAATGATTTGACGGGAAGGGAGTGAAATAATTCCTTCTTGGGCGAGCTCGTTCAACATGCGATTCACGCGTTCACGCGATGTCCCGCAATAATTGGCGAGCTCTTGGTTTTTCAGTTTCAAGTCGATGAGAATGCCGTCTTCGACTTCCACCCCATAGCTGTTCGCCATACGAATGAGCGTCGAGTAGAGCGCTCCTTTTTTCCCGTTCAACACCAAGTCTCTAAATTTCGTATGCTGTTTCCGCATATGTTCGTTGATCATGACCATGAACTCGCGGACGAATTCCGGGTTCGACGACAAAATCATCGTTTCAATACGCTCGATTTTGACCGCATAAATTTCACTATCTTCTAACGCCTTGGCGTTAAATAAATATTTTGGTTCGATTGCGAATAACGTCAACTCTCCGCAACAAGCCTCAGCGCTTAAACAACGTAACGTCAATTCTTTTCCATTTTCCGTCAATTTCGAAATTTGAATCAGTCCACTCTTTACAATATAAAATTCAGCTGCGTCTTCTTGTTCTCGGAACAGAAAACCGCCTTTTGGGACATGAATGATTCGATGTGCCAATTTTTTTGTTTCCTCGAGCACCATCGCTTTATTTGAATGAGCCATTTCCACCGACCTTCCTTAAAACACGTTGCGCCATATGAAAGCTTGCCTTCATTCTAAACACAAACCCCCTCGAAACGCAATCAACATTTGGAAGCGTTTCAAGGGGAGGACTATTCTTTCATACGATATTCAATTTTTTTCCAATATCGATATAATAAGCCGATCAATCCGACATTGATGACGGCGATGATCATATACAGTCGCATCGAGGCGTGATCATACACCATGTAGCTCTCAATTGTATATTGCAAGAGTATCATGTTCGTCGCGAGCAATATGACCAATCCGATTAAACTCCAACCGTTACGCCCCATGATGAATCTCTCTTCCGACCGCAAAAATCTTCCCGTTCTCGATTTCAAGCAAGATTTTAGGGAGTTCCCGCTGCGGCGGACCGGCCTGTGGTTGGCCGTCGACACCGAAGTAACCACGATGGCACGGACAAAGAAGAACATCTTCTTCCTCCACATAAAACACTGGGCACTGCAGATGAGTGCATTTGTTGTTATAGGCGACGAATTCACCATTCTTTAAATGAACGAGCAACGATGGTTCCGTACCCGGATATTCAAATTCGAGTGATTTCCCGCGCTCTAGCGCCTCGACCGTCGTGATGAACTGACGGTCGGTTCTCGGCTCGCTTCGAACGAAGGCCGCGATATTGAACGGGATAGTCGCGAGACCGAGTGCGATACCTGCGCCGAACGTTGATTTGATGAACGCCCGTCGATTCAGTTTCACGTCATCGGCCCGACTCAAGTTATCGACGAGTTCGGATAAGCGTTCCCGGTCTTTTGATTCATTCGACATAAGTCATCTTCCTTTCCATCTCAATCGGAATAGACGCCAAAGAATTCAGGGACGTAATTCCATTTATCGTCTTGCGAAGGCTTTTTCCCTTCGATCATGTTCATTTGGACGCGTTGACGACGGAGTTGCATCATCTCGTCATGGTCGATGAAGCGAATCGCATCCGACGGACAAACCGACGCACACATCGGCGCGATATCATGTTTGGAGCGGTCGTAACACATGTCGCACTTATACATCTTATTCTTCTCAAAGTCGAACTTCGGAATCCCGAACGGACAAGCGAACGTACAGTTCCGGCAGCCGATACATTTTTCTTCTGAAGCCGATAACACGACGCCCTCTGGCGTGATTTGAATCGCATTCGCCGGACATACTTGAGCACAAGCCGGATTTTTACACTGCATACAGATCATCGGGAACGTCTGACGGTTCTCCGAGAAATCGATATAATCCACATAGTTGCGCTCGAGCCCCTCGTGGTCCCCGCATTCGCGGCAAGCTGCCTGACAGGCCCGACAGCCGATACAACGTTCAAACTCTAAATACATGACCTTATTCATTTCGTATGAACCTCCTCATCCATGACGTGACAGCTCGTCGCAATCGCATGGTCCGCCATGAACGGCACGCTTGATCCGAGCGGGACCGTCAACGGATTAATGTGTAACGGGGTGTTGGCCGGTAACTTTTTCATTTGTACCGCACATACCTTGAACTCCGGCATGCGTGACATCGGATCGAGACACGGGTTCGTCAATTGATTGATGGCAAGCTCCTTGCCCCAATGATAAGGGACGAAGACCGTATCTTTTCGAATCGCCTTCGTCAAACGTGCTTCGACGACAATCGACCCGCGACGTGTGCGAAGCTCGACTTTGTCGCCCGTTTGAAGGCCATAACTTGATGCTAACTCCGGATGGATCTCCACGAACGGCAGTTTTGACATCGTGCTCAAGAAGTCGACACGGCGCGTCTGATTGCCCGATAAGTAATGGAAGACGACCCGACCTGTCGTGAGCGTGACCGGATATTCTTCATTCGCATATTCACCGGCCGGCCGATATGTGACGACAGGCAAATTTGCTTTTCCATTCGCCGTTCCAAACCGTTCTTTGAACATCGTCGGTGTGCCGGGATGATCTTCGGACGGACATGGCCAAAAGACACCATACTCGTCGTCGATTCGTTCCCATGTGATCCCAGAGTAGTCAGCCGCTCCACCTTTCGTCGCGATGCGGAACTCTTCCCAGATGTCACGCGCCGTCTCATACGGGAAGTACTGTCCGCGTCCCATCCGCTCAGCGATCCGCTTCATGATTTCCCAGTCTGGAAGCGAATCCCCGAGCGGTTCGCGCACTTTCCGGATCCGAATGACTCGTCCTTCTAAGTTTGTCGTCGTCCCTTCGTCTTCGGCCCACGAACAAGCCGGTAAGACGACATCAGCGAACTCACAAGATTCCGACATGAAGAAGTCACTAACGACGAAGAAATCGAGTTTGTTGAAACTGTCCCACACGTACGGAAGGTTCGGTGCCGAAACGGCTGGGTTCGAACACATGAGGTGCATCGCCCGAATCGTTCCCGCTTGAATCTCATCGAACATTTCGAACGCGGACACACCTGGTTTTGGCATCTCGGAAGGATCGATGCCCCAAACCCCGCTCACATATTCAATGGCTTTCGGATCAGTTAATTTTCGGTAGCCTGGTAACAGGTCTGCTTTTTGTCCATGTTCTCGTCCACCCTGCCCGTTCCCTTGCCCCGTCATCGTGGCGACGCCCGAAGCAAACTTCCCAATCATGCCTCGTAAGAGCGCCATCGACGTATAGAGCGAGACATTGTCGACGCCTTTTGACTGTTGTTCGACGCCGCGAGCGAACAACATGACCGAACGTGGGCTCTTCCCATAAATATGACCGGCCTTCTCGAGTTTTTCGATGGCGACACCGGTCACCTCACTCGTCCGTTCGAGCGTCCAGTCTCGGACCGACGCTTTCAACTCTTCATAGTTATCGCAACGCTCATCCACGTACGCTTGATCAACATAATCGTGTTCGACTAAAAAGTTGAGCAGTCCCATCGCAAGCGCCGCATCCGTCCCTGGCTTCAAATCGAGATGGACATCGGCGACGCGCGCCATCGGAATTTCACGCGGGTCGGCGACGATGATTTTCGCGCCTTTGTCTTTCGCCTTCCAAATATGTTGCGTCGTCGTCGGATGACATTCGGCGATATTCGAACCGGCGACAAAGAATGTGTCGACGTGCTCGAACTCCGTCCACGGAAGCGTCGCTCCGCGGTCAATCCCAAGTGTCTTTAAGAAACCGCCGGCAGCTGACGACATGCAGAAGCGACCGTTGTAATCGATGAACCGTGTGCCGAGTGCGACCCGCGCATACTTCCCGACGAGGTAACATTTTTCATTCGTCATCGAGACGCCGCCGAAGACGGACACCGCATCTTTCCCATGCTCTCGTTGAATGCGTTTAAAGTTTGCTTCGATGACGTCGAGTGCTTCTTCCCATGTCGCTTTCTCAAACTTGCCGTTCCGTTTGATGAGCGGAGTCATGATGCGGTCCGGATGTTCGATCGTTTGATAGGCCGTGACGCCTTTCGGACAAAGTTTTCCTTTGTTGACCGGGAAATCGTAGCGTGGTTCAACGCCTTTGACGGCCCCGGTTTTCTCATCGACCCGGATATGCATGCCGCACTGCATGCCACAGTAACAGCAATGGGTTGTAATCAATTTTTCGCCTGGTTTGATTAAGTTCTGTACTTCTGGCGACGTTAAAAAGTCACTCATCGTCTTCCCCTCCATAGAACGTTTCCGCTCTTCGTTTTGAAAATCCACTGACGTGATAGCCGTTAATCGTTTGAAGCGGATAATGCATCCCGTCACTTCCAGGCCGTCCGAGCGCCGAATCGAGCCGGGCCCGACGACGACAGCCGTGACAGAGGTCTTGGACCGTGTGCGCCGCATCGACTTTTACGAGTTGGTCCGACCCTTCGAGCAATTGTTTCACTTGTTCAATCTCTTCAAGCGTGCCGGTCGGTTCGCCGCACTTAACGCACAGGTGTCTCATCTTTTGCCTCACCTTTCGTCTCCTTCGGTCGGCCGAATCCTGGCATCGACATGCCTGTGTTCGTATCGACCGGGTGTGTCGGTAACTGTCCGTTCATCAAGTTCAATTGCATCTTCACACGCATCGAACGTCGACACGGTTGGCAGTAATCGGAGAGCTGGGTCCCGTCACTGAGCCCGAGCTGGATCGTCTGTGCTTGCAAAATCGCTTGGACGTCCTCGACTTGATTGTCCGTCGCATAACGTGTCCCGCACCCGGCGCAGACACGGGTCTCATCCGCTTCGACTTCCCGGTAGTTCATCGGGACGCTGGCCGCCATCGGTCGGACCGGCAAGTGGAACAGTTTACCGAACGGGAAGTAACATAAAAAGATGATGACGGTCAATTGATGGAACAAGGCGAGCTCGTGATGGATGAAGCCTCCGAAGAACACGTACGAAACGGTCAACAACAACCCCGAGACAGTGACGATGAGCAACATGAGGAGCGGTAAAATATCAAATTCGAACCGCTGGGTCACTTTCACGTCCTGGTCGTTGATTCGGCGATAGAGTGCCATGAGCACGCCGACGAGCAACATGAGCGCGGTGATGTTCAACCCGTTATAGACGAGCTCCGCGAACAACCCGTGCGCAGCCATCTTGATGGTCGGGATGTTAAAGACGACAATCTGATACGTCTCGATATCAATCAAATCAAACCGCATCCATTGGAACGTCAGCCCGAATGTGATGGCGAACGACCCGAGACATCCCCAGGCAATCAACATATGTTGGGTCCAGCGGTACCAACCACGTTCCCAGATGAACTTCTGTAAGACGATGTTATTGACAGTTGTCGTGGCGACGGCTTTACCGGCCCGTTTCTTTTCTGCCTTCATTTGTTTGAGGCTCCGCTTCAATACTTGTGAGGTGGCCGGCCGTGCAAAAAATAACGTCAAGCGGACGACCATCCCAATCATGCAAATGACGGCGGCGATATAGTAGCCGAACAGCGCCATGTCTACGTGCTCAAATCCTGCCGAGGCGATCCATGTCGAGAGCACCAAGACGGTGAATCCTACGAACGACCACTTTGCGGCGGTCGAATAAAAATAACGATCGGACATATGTGTTCCCCCTTCTCTTTCCGAGCGACTTCATAGTTTCATCATAAAGATGACATCTCGACTTAACTGTTACTTTTTTCACAGATAAGCGATTCGAGACGTGACAGAATAATGAACGAAGGAGGCGTTCCCTTATGAAATCATCGCTTAAAATCATGTTATTCCTCACCATCGCGGCCATGCTCGTCGTCTTTTCCATCGGTTTCGTCTTCGCCAATCGAGCGACGACCGAACCAGATGTCGAGGGGTATGTGATTGAAATAAATGAATCTGACCGCACCGCACTCGTCATCAGCGGAATTACCGCAGAAGAGGCCACGCTCTCTCCTGACACCTTGTTCGCACAAAGTGAACCGGAAGACGTAAGCTGGTTCAAGTTTCAAGTGAAAGCCACGTTCGAGCAAATCACTGTCGGAGACCACGTCCACATTTGGAAAAAGACCGGTCCGAGTATCTTAAATACTCCGAACCGGTCTTATGTGAAAAAAATCGACGTGATCGACTAATATGAACGCTTGCCATAACGTTCACTCAGCCAGAGGACTAAAAACGCCAAACCAACCAACCATCCGCTCCAGACGAGCGCCTGGGTCATATCTCCGTTGATTGTCGCCATATAAATCGCTGTGGCGAGCGTCATCGTCTCGCCCGGGATATTTCCGGCAATCATCATCGTGATCCCAAACTCGCCGATTGACCGTGCGAAACCAAGGACAAACCCACTCGTCAACGCAGGTAACAGCAGCGGAATCGTCACGTAGGTGAACAGTTGGCGCTCTGACCCACCGAGCACGCGTCCGGCCTCATACCATTCCGCATCGAGTTGTTTAAGACCGAGACGAATCGTTTGGTAGATGAGCGGAAACGCGGCCAAGGCGGATGCGATGATGTTCGCCTGTTTCGTGAACAAGATCGTAATCGGTAACAATCCGCCGATCCCGTTGTTCCCGAGGACAATCAAGGCGTATAGTCCGATGACTGTCGGCGGCAAGATGAGCGGCAGTAAAAACACCGTCTCGAGCAGCCGCTTTCCTTTGAATTGACGGTGATGCATGAAATAAGCCGCTCCGAAGGCGAGGACGAAGGCGCTCACCGTCGCCATCATCCCGACTTCGAATGTGAGTTGAAGTGGATGTTGCGTCATTTAGAAAATCCTTTCGCTAAAAAGTGAGCTTGGATATCATCGTCAAACAAACGCGCGTACACCTCGTGTACGTATGGGTTGTGCGTCAACCGGACCGCCGGATACGCGATCGTACCCGTCGCTTCAAACGGGACCGACTGAAGCGACTCGACGTCCGTCGTCAGTTCCGTCTTATAGACGAATCCCGCATTGGCGTCGCCTTGTTCGATGAGCGTCAATACTTGTCTTACATTCTGGGCGAACATGATTCGCGGTTCCACTTCTTCCCACACGCCTTCCACTTCTAGCGCCGCTTTCGCGTAGCGACCGGCCGGGACATTGACCGGGTCACCGATGACGATCCGAGCACATGCGTTTAAGTCGTACCATGTCTCCGCGCACGGTTTCCCTTTCGGTGTCACGAGCCACAGCTCGTTATACAAGAACGCATCCCGCTCTAGAATCGGGATTTGTAGTCGGTCGACATCATCAACGCTCGCGGCTAAAAAGATATCTGCCGGAGACCCGTGATCGATTTGTACTCGCAAGGCGCCGCTCCCGTTCGTCACGACTCGAACATCGATCCCATCGAACTCTGCTTCAAGTTGTCGCTCGACCGCTTCTAAAGCCGGTCCTAAGCTTGCCGCCGCCAAAATGGTCACGGTGTCCTCCGAATCTGAACTCGACCAGACTTGACTTAGTAATAAGGCGACCGTCACCCCTACGATGACTTCACTCACCCGTTTCATGATTAATCACTCCTTTGCCTCCCCTTTATCGTAGCGCTTGATTTGCCTCCCATCTGTATCAAACGTCACAAAAAGACACCTCTACGTAAGTAGGGGTGTGCCACTGCTTAAGCGAACGCGCGCGCCCGCGGGAATAAAATGTTGTTTTCGAGATGAATGTGTTCAAACGTATCCGATTCGAGCGCTTCTAACCGTTGATAGACAAGACGATACGTCCCACACGCTCCTTCAGGCGGCGTATAGTCGTTTGTGATGTGACGCAACTCTTTTAAAATGTCCCCGGCTGTTGCATGTTCTGACTCGAGCGAGGCCAAGATGCTATCAAGCTCCCGTCTCGTTTCAGCTGTCGGTGCGGTCTCGTGACGAAGCAGCGTCGGGAAGTCTTCTGTCTCTTCTTTGACGATATGTTGTTCAAGTTCCATTTTCAATTGATTGAACAGTTGATGAATGCGTCCGAGGTGCGGATGATTTTGTCCGTGGACCCGGAACACTTTTGTCACATATGGTGTGAGCTGTGGCAATTCGTCCGTCAAAAATTGGTGATGCTTATAAATGATGTGCTCAATCAATTCCGAAGAAGAAGCGGCATCCCAATCGATGCTCTTCTCGTTCATCTCTTGCTTACGTTGATAAAGCGCATTAACTTCTTCTAAAATGTCTTCCGTCGACCGTTTCGATTTGTCAGTCGCTTCAGCGAGTGGTCGGTTGCCGCCACAACAAAAATCGATTCGGTTCCGTTTGAAAATGTCTGCCGCTTGCGGGCATTGTTTGACGATTTCAGATACGTGCGTATCGCCCGTGAATGTCTGTGTCATCTGTCATAACCTCCATATTCATTTTGACATGTTCAGCGTAGCAAGAGTTCGACAACAAAAATGTGAAATACGTCACATTTAAGTGAACAGGATGCAGGTGTTCCAAATTTGGACACAAAAACCCCTCTTGTCGAGGGGCATCGCTCAATGCAACGGTGTTTCAAACTGTTCAGTCTCGGTCGAACCTGCGAGCGCTGTCGTTGATGATTGTCCACCTGAGATGACGAGCGAGACTTCATCGAAGTAACCCGTTCCGACTTCACGCTGATGACGTGTCGCCGTGTAACCATGTACTTCAGCCGCAAATTCTGCTTGCTGTAACTCCGAGTACGCCGCCATGCCACGATCTTTGTAACCGCGTGCGAGCTCAAACATGCCGAAGTTGAGCGCGTGGAATCCAGCGAGTGTAACGAACTGGAACTTGTATCCCATTGCGCCGATTTCTTGTTGGAACGTGGCGATCTCTTCGTCTGACAGCTTCTTCTTCCAGTTGAACGATGGCGAGCAGTTGTAAGCGAGAAGTTTACCTGGATACTTCGCATGAATCGCTTCGGCAAATTGACGTGCCTCTGCCAAATCTGGTTCGGACGTCTCACACCAGACGAGGTCTGCATACGGTGCATAAGCGAGCCCACGAGCGATTGCTTGCTCGATACCAGCTTCCGTACGATAGAAGCCTTCCGGCGTACGCTCTCCAATGATGAACGGATGATCGATTGGGTCGATGTCGCTCGTGATCAAGTTCGCCGCGTGCGCATCTGTCCGCGCTACGATGATTGTCGGGACACCCATGACGTCTGCCGCGAGTCGAGCCGAAATCAAGTTTTTCACAGCCGTCTGCGTCGGGAGTAACACCTTCCCACCGAGGTGACCACATTTCTTCTCAGACGAGAGCTGGTCTTCAAGGTGAACGCCGGCTGCCCCCGCTTCAATCATTGCCTTCGTCAGTTCGAATACGTTGAGTACCCCACCAAAACCGGCTTCCATATCCGCGACAATCGGTGCGAACCAATGCGTGTCGCCTTTCCCTTCTGCCGTTTGAATTTGGTCAGCACGTTGAAGCGCTTGGTTGATTCGTTTGACGACACTTGGCACCGAGTTGGCCGGATATAGACTCTGGTCCGGATACATGTGACCTGACAAGTTCGCATCCGCCGCTACTTGCCAACCACTCAAATAGATGGCTTCGAGTCCTGCCTTCACTTGCTGAATCGCCTGGTTCCCTGTCAACGCACCGAGTGCATGGACGTAGTCACGCTCGTGCATCAGTTGCCACAGGCGTTCCGCTCCCTTTTTCGCAAGTGTCTGTTCAATTACGATAGACCCTCGTAATTTCATGACGTCTTCTACAGAGTATGGACGTTCTACCCCTTCAAATCGTTCTGACTTCCAGCTGTTCACCAATTCTTCGCGTTTTTTCATCAATATACCCTCCTGTATTATATTAAATTCAATAAATTTAATTTGTTATATAACAGATGATGCGAAATAAATGGTTTAGTCAAGGTAAGCACAACACTCCAACGCTGCCTTGAACGTCGAATGTTCCATCCCGCAGCAACGGCAAACATTTTCTTCGTCCCGATCTTCCGGCTTGCGGAAAACGACAACTTCATCGATCGGCTCTTTCATGATTTGGAGCGACCCATCTGTCCGGTCCAAGACGAGACGCATCAAGTCGTTGCCGTATACGAATGCCGTATTCGCCAAAGATGCTGTCGATTCTCCAGATACGATGCGGCGGACGACCCAACGTTCAATCAACTGTTCGCTTTCCATTTTTTTCGTTGTCATGATGAGGTTCCTCCTTTAAGGTTTAACTCCACAGTTTGACGTTCCATAAATTCACGGCGACGACGATGCAAGATTGGTTCCGTGTACCCGTTCGGTTGTTTCAACCCATGAAATACAAGTTCGTGGGCAGCCTGATAGGCAATCGATTGATCGACGTTCGGTGTCATCGGCCGGTAATTCGAGTCTGACTCGTTTTGCTCATCGACGACTCGTGCCATCCGATAAAGGGTGACCTCGACTTGTTCTGCTGAACAAATGCCGTGATGCAACCAGTTGGCCACGTGTTGGCTCGAAATTCGGAGTGTCGCCCGGTCTTCCATCAGTCCGACATGGTGAATATCCGGCACTTTCGAACAACCGACACCTTGTTCGACCCAACGAACGACGTACCCGAGCAATCCTTGCAAATTGTTCTCAAGCTCTTCTTTGATCTCTTCTTGCGAATAGATGCGCGTCGCGAGTGGAATCTCAAGGAGCTGTTGTCGTTCATGTTTTAAAACAGGCTGTTTCAACAATTCTCGCTGTACATCAAAAGCATCAAGTTGATGATAGTGCATCGCATGGAGCGTCGCCGCGGTCGGTGAAGGCACCCATGCCGTCGTTGCCCCGGACCGTACATGTGCCATTTTTTCACGCATCATGTCCTGCATCCGATCGGGCATCGCCCACATCCCTTTTCCGATTTGTGCTTGATGATGGAACCCACTCTCGAGACCGATCGATACATTTAACCGTTCATATGCAGCGAGCCAAGGTGACGTCTTCATTTCTCCCTTCCGACGCATCGGTCCGAGCGTCATCGAAGAATGAATCTCGTCTCCCGTCCGGTCAAGGAAGCCCGTGTTGATGAAGACGACCCGTTCTTTTACTTGCGCGATACAATTTTTCAAGTTGAGCGACGTTCGTCTTTCTTCATCCATCACGCCGACTTTTAACGTATAGCGAGGAAGGTCCAGCAGATTTTCCACGGCATCAAACAAAACATTGGTGAATGCCACTTCTTCAGAGCCGTGCATTTTCGGCTTGACGATGTAAATCGATCCTTCCCGAGAGTTGAGACGACGATGAAGATGGCGACTTGCAATCAATGAAGTAAAGATGGCATCAACGATCCCCTCTGGTACCTCGCGACCTTCTGCATCAAGAATCAAGTCCGTCGTCATCAAGTGTCCAACGTTCCGAATGAACAAGAGCGCGCGTCCTGGGAGGACGACTTCCACCCCACCTTTTCCAATCAAACGCTTGTCTTCGTTTAAACGCCGAGAGAGTCGCTTCCCGTCTTTTTGGAACGAGGCTTCAAGCGTCCCATCCATTAGACCGAGCCAATTACGATACAGATGAACTTTGTCTTCTGCACAAACGGCTGCGACCGAGTCTTCGCAATCCACAATAGCGGAGAGGGCTGATTCAAGCTCGATGTCCATCAGTCCAGCAGGATCGACTTTGCCGACTGGATGTTCGCGGTCGAATTGAAGTTCGACGTGCAAGGCATGGTGCTGGAGCATCAATGTCTTCAACTCGTTCGGTTCGCCGGTATAACCGACGAAGGAATCATAAGCGAATAAATGCTCCTCGTCTCCAATCACCGCGTAGGCGACGTCGTCACGAACGACATATCGTGATACGTCTCTGTGTGACCCGGACGACAGTGGGAACGTGTCATCCAAAAACTGTTTAGCTAACCGAATGACTTCATTTCCGCGAACAGGATTATATGTTCGCCCCTTTTCCATGCCGTCTGCCTCGTCAATCATGTCCGTCCCATAAAGGGCGTCGTAGAGACTCCCCCATCTGGCATTGGCGGCATTGAGTGCATATCTGGCATTGTCTAACGGTACGACGAGTTGCGGTCCCGCTTGATGAGCGATTTCGCGATCGACATTCGACACGTCGATTTGAAAATCTTCGACTACCGGTTCGATATAGCCGATCGATGTTAAAAATGTCTCGTACTCGGTTGGATCGACTTCGTCTTGACGACTGTACCACTCCTGTAACAATCGCTCGAATGTCTTGCGCTGCTCCAGAAGTGTCTGATTCACTGGAATGAAACGCTCAAGAAGCGATTCGACCCCTTCCCAAAAATCATTGATTTCATGGGGTTCAAGAACGTTTTTATTCACAAGTTCAATCAGTTTCTCATGAATATGATACGTATTTAGTCGTTCATAGTGTTCCAAGCGTTCACATCCTCCTTTAATCATTGTTATATATCAGTTGGTTATAATATAGACTATTATATAACAGTTTGACAACCCATTTTTTAAAACTTTTTATTTGAAATATCGTCAGGATGGGTTTACTATACATTGTGTGACCCATCAATGATTGAGTCATCAATGATTTGAGGAGGCGATGTGCATGCGAGATTCTTGCTCGCTTCGTGATCAAATTCTCTATCACATCATCACTGTACAAAAAGAATTAGGGCAATTATTCGACTCTGAAATGGACGGGCTCAGCTTGAGTCGCTACGACATTTTGAGCAACTTGTATCACGTCGGTCCATTGCGGCAACGTGAATTGCAACAGCGCGTCGATGTCGACCATGCCGCCATCACCCGACACTTGAAACAGTTAGAGACACAAGGACTCATCACGCGGAGACGCTGTGAACAAGACAACCGTGTCATCTATGTTGAGTTGACAGACGATGGTCGTGAACAAATTGCACATTGGACTGAGCAAAAAGAGTGCTTAACGGACCGACTTTTTGTCAACATGAAGGTAGAGGATCAACAACAGTTATTAGCATCACTCACGATGTTACAAGATACTATTGACCATGAAAGGAAGACTACAATATGAACACTGCCACACAAAAAGACTTTATGGAGATTGTCAAAGGACGCCGATCGATTCGTGTATACGATGAGAACGTCAAAATTTCAAAAGAAGAAATGACACAAATTCTTGAAGAAGCGACAACAGCTCCTTCATCCCTTAACTTACAGCCATGGCGCTTCGTCGTCATCGATAGCGCAGAAGGAAAAGAAACACTCCTCCCGCTCGCAAGCTTCAACAAACGCCAAGTGGAAACATCTTCAGCTGTGATCGCACTCTTCGCCGACTATCAGATGGCAGATTACACAGAAGAGATTTTCGATACAGCAGTAGAGCGCGGTATGATGCCGGCTGAGGTCCGTGACCGTCAAGTCGACATGATCAAAGGCATCTTCAAAGATGCACCGAAAGAAATGATCAAAGATAGCATCATGCTCGATTCAGGTCTCGTTGCGATGCAGCTTATGCTCGTCGCACGCGCACACGGATATGACACAAACCCAATCGGTGGATATGATAAAGCGAACATCGCTGAAGCGTTCGGTCTCGACAAAGAGCGTTACCTCCCAGTCATGCTTCTCTCTATCGGGAAAGCAGCCGAAGAAGGTTACCCATCAGTCCGTTTCCCAGTCGACCGCATCACAGACTGGAAATAATTCAAAAAGGTCAATCGCTGAGGCGATTGACCTTTTTTTCATCCGATATATTTGACGACTTCGTTAAAATCACGACGTGTTTTCGGTGCAAAGTCGCGCGCTCGATACCCAAATGCGACCATGACTGAAAGTGACCATTCCCCACGTTCCATCACACCTTCTGAGATGAGCAACTCATCGATTTCCTCTTGATTGAACCCTTCAATTGGGCATGAATCGATCTCGATTTGTGCGGCAGCCGTCATCATGTTTCCGAGCGGAATATATGTCTGACGCTTGATCCATTCCTGGAAGACACGCTCATCGTCTAAGAGACGGTAGTCGTCCTCCTGGAACTCCTGTACCCGTTTCACGCGCTGTGCGTATTCTTCTTCCGTCCGGCCCTGTACACCCGTCACGATATGACGAATATAGTCCGAATCGTAACGCATGGCTTTCGGTGTTCTTGCGAGGATCAATACAAAGTGACTGGCAGTCAGTGCCTGACCTTGCGCTCCCCATGCATGATCTTTAATCTTTTGGAGTAAATCTTCCCGACGCACCACGACGAATTGCCATGGCTCGAATCCGAACGAACTCGGCGAAAGACGTCCCGTCTCTAAAATGAACTCCATGTCCTCTTCTTTGATTTTACGATCCGCATCGAACGCTTTCGTCGCTTGACGCCAACGATACGCTTCTAAAATGTCTTTCTTTTTCATCGTGCTCACTCCTCCATTACCAAGATGACTCCATCATATCAAACCGATAAATCAAAAATCGCTCATGAAGATTCTTCAGCGGCAATCGCACCGTTTGTACGTACTGAAAAGGCGTCTCGTCGTTCAAATAATGGAGGTACTCATCCGCCGGATAATATAAAATCACATCGACCGGGCGAGGAACCGTTTCAACAGATTCGATGATGTTGGCAATCACTTGGCGGAAGACGTTCACCGAGAACGGATTAAAGAAGTAGAATCGATTCGCATCCGGTGGAATCATGAATCCCTCCGCGAATCCCTGTTCCAATTGAACACTTCCCCGATTACGATGTTTCTTCGTATAGCTCATCCAATTTTGAAGTGCCTCCTCATGAAATCCACCGTCCATCTCGACACCGATTGCCCTGACACGAAACGTATACGCTAAATAGAACGGCAGACGTCCTTTTCCTGAACCGAAATCCACGATGGTATCTGTGGACTCTAACGGATACGCATCCCGAAGCAAATCGAGTGCTTCGTAAGGAGTCGGTTCATAACGGTTATACTCGGCTGAGGACGGGAATCCTTGCTGAGGTTTGGCCGTCTCGATTTGTAACAGTTGCTCATACTGCTGTTCGTTCATGATGAACCTCTTTCTTGAATGGATTGAAAGAATGGATGTCGCTCCATTTCTCTCGTGAACGACGTCTGTTCTTGATAGGCGACATACAACAGATAAATCGGAACCACTAGTTTGAACCAACTTGGGAGAAGAATCACGCTCGTGATCCCGAGCGGAATGAGTCGAAACCATAAATTCCGATGACTCGGCGTTCTAAAGTACATAAGGAGTGCCATCGTCCGTCTGACGGTGCCGAAGCGATTCGGTCTCGGTCGATACAGGGGACGTTTCCGCTCACTCGTCTTCTCGATGGCTCCTGACGTCGTCAACAGGACACGATCGAATGAGGCACGCTCACGTTCTCCGATTTCAATTTCTCGACCGACACTCGGATGTTTCGACACCCATCCTTCCCCTACGTATAACGCAAATGTGACCATGATGCTTCCGATCAACACACTAAGCAATATCGACTCAATCAATAACGCATACACGCCTACAAAAGCAAGGAGTACGATTAAAAATCGCTTCATGAGATGGGCGTGTCGGAGACGTAGATGATACTGGACCCATACGTGACACCAAGCGAGTAGAAAAAGTGCAGCCCCAAACGTGAGAATCTCGCCCACGTCCCTTCCTTTTACGTATAGAATCGGTGCAAGCAACAGCAGATAGCATCCATATTGAATCACGTGTTGCGTAAGTTGATACCAAACCGAATACCTTTTTAAATCCCGAATCATGCTCCGGTTTGACACAAGGATGAGATCGGCACGCTCAATCCAGACAAACATACGGTCTTGCCACATGAACCATCCAATCAGAAGTGCCCAGAGAAAATAAGGGATGTCACCTAACCAGGGGAAGTTCCCTTCCCAGACTTGCCAGTAGGAATAGCCTGCCCATATGAGAAGAGGAAGGACACCGTATAAAAAAATCGTCCAGTCGACAATCAATCGGACCGTCTTCCATTGCTGTTTTATGTACCGGGAGACACGCATCCAAAACAATCGTTTCGCAATCATCGCATCGCCACATCTTCCATCATGTCAAACAAGGTCATCCCCTCTGTATCGAGCGCTTCACGAATCTCCACTTTCGTCCCACTCGCGAGCAGTTGTCCATCATCAATCCATACGAATCGGTCGCATAATCGCTCGGCCGTATCAAGAACGTGTGTGACTAATAAGACACTTGCCCCCCTCGTACGCTCCGCTTCTAACAGTCGAAGTAACTGAATCGTCGTCGTCGCATCCAATCCGATAAATGGTTCATCGACAATCAATACCCGCGCTTCTTGAATGAGCGCCAATAGAATCATCGCCTTCTGTTTCATCCCTTTTGAAAAAGAGGAGAGATACCGATCGGTCACATGCTCTAACCGGAATAGCTGTAGCAACTCCTCCGTTTTTTCTGTTGAATCGATTCCCGTTAATTCTTGGACGAGTGCAATATGTTCAGATAGCGTCAAATAATCATAGTAGACGGGTTGTTCCGGGATAAACGCATAGCGTTCCATCTCGACCGTTCCCTTCATCCAAGGAATCGTTCCGGTAAGACAGGCGATGGTGGTCGTTTTTCCCGCACCATTCGACCCAATCACCCCTAAAATCTCACCTGCCCGTACATCAAACGAAATGTCTTGGATGACGGGCTCGTTTATCTCGTATCCTGCTTGTTCAATTTTCACATCCACGATGGGTCCTCCTTACGAAAAAGTCGCCATCGCGGCGACTTTTACTTCACAATATTGACCGATGAAAACACAAATTTATCGTATCGATGACGGGCAAACGAATACTCGAACGGTTTCCCGTTACTTAAATAGACCACTTGCTCGACTTCGATAATCGGTTCAGTGATATCATTCTTCAAGTAAGCTTGGTCGTACTCATCCGGTTTATCTGCTCGAATCACTTTATGCGAGCTTGTAATCGTATAACCCAGATCTTCTTGAATATACGCATACACGGATTTTTCCAAAATTTCACGTGTGATTCCTGTAATGAGGTTAGCAACCATGTACGTCAATTCGATGACATACGGCTCATCGTCTACGTAACGCACACGACGTATTTCATAGACCGGTTCTGTCAGCTCAATCATGAGATGATTGGCGACTTCCTGACACGGAAACTTTACCTCAAAATTCAGGACTTCACTTCGTAACGAGCGATCTCCGATTACTTGAGTCAGCCCTCTCGTTTCTTTACTAATCACGTTGATGCGATCTTTTTGGAAGCTCGACTGTAAAATGAATGTTCCTTTACCACGTTTACGATAAATCAGCCCTTCCATGACGAGAATCTCAAGCGCACGTTTCATCGTCATTCGGCTCACCCCAAACTCTTGGGCCAAATGGATTTCATCAGGTAATGCATGTTCTAGCGGATAAACGTGTTCAATAATTCTTTTACGAATTTCATCAGCAATGGTTTCATATTTCGGTTTTTTCTTAGTAGACATATAGCACCTCATGTATAGACATATATGTACAATATATCAAAAAAAGCTGACAAAGAGTAGTCTTTGTCAGCTTACTTCATTATTCTGTAAAACCATTAGCGTCAATCAACTGTTTAAACCAGTGCCCTGATTTTTTTACAGTACGCTGTTGCGTATCTAAGTCAATACCTACAAATCCATAGCGATTTTTATAAGCATTGCTCCATGACCAATTGTCCATGAACGTCCAAAGATGATAGCCTTTTACGTTCGAACCCTCTTCAATCGCTTGATGCATCCATTTCAGATGTTCGCGAATGAAATCAATTCGATAATCGTCTTGGACACTTCCGTTCTCGTCACGATAACGCTCTTCACCCTCGACACCCATTCCATTCTCTGAAATGAAGCATGGAATATTACCATAGTTTTCTTTTAGATTGATTAATATATCATAGATTCCTTTTTCGTAAATTTCCCATCCACGATATGGATTCATTTTACGTCCAGGCATCTCATAAAAATCAAATAAGTTTTCCGGTAAGAATGGTGCGTCCGGATTCGGCAGTGATGCTTTTGCTTTCACGCGACGCGGCTGGTAATAGTTGATGCCAAGCAGGTCGACTGTATGTTCTCGAATGAGTTCAAGATCGCCTGTTTCCATCTGTGGCATCGCATCTTCAGACTTCAGCACTTCTACTAGTTCTTGAGGGAACGTGCCTAAAACAGATGGATCGAGGAACGAGCGATTGAACATCGCATCAGCAATGCGCGCTGCGCTCAAATCAGCTGGGTGCTGACTTCTCGGATATGAGGGTGTCAGATTTAAGATGATCCCGATTTGCCCAGATTGTCCCATGTCACGATACGCTTCGATTGCCTTCGCACTCGATAAGATCGAGTGGTACGCTACTTGGACAGCTCGCTTGAAATCAACAACGTTTGGATAATGAAAATCATATAAATATCCACCCTCTACCGGTACAATCGGTTCATTATGCGTGAACCACTTCTCGACGCGGTCACCAAACAACTCAAAGCATGTCTTCGCAAAGGTGACATATGCCTCCACGACTTCCCGTGATTCCCAACCACCTTGTTCTTGAAGCGCCATCGGCATATCGAAGTGATACAGATTGATGAACGGTTCGATACCATGATCGATTAAGCAATTGATGACATTGTTATAAAATGTGATTGCCTCTTCATTTACTTCCCCGACACCTTGTGGAAAAAGACGTGACCATGAAATGGAGAAACGGAACGTGTTATGCCCGAGTTCTTTCATCAATGCGATATCTTCTTCATACAAATGATAGAAGTTTGAGGCCTCTGTTGCGCTCACGCCATTGAAAAAGCGATTCGGCTCTTGCATGTACCAGTAATCCCAGATATTCAATCCTTTTCCACCTTCAAAAGCAGCACCTTCCATCTGTGTAGCAGAGGAAGCCGTTCCCCACCAAAAATCTGTCGGAAATTGATAGGTCTTTTGCTCTTTCATTCGTGTTTGTGTCGGGTTCGTCATCTTTTATCTCTCCCTTATTTCTATTTTCTCTATTTGTTTACACTGCTTCTTGTTTATCTGTTGATTCTTCTAACTCTTTTTTCAAGTTCATGCGGTCGATAAATTTCAAGAACGGGAACCAAATCGCCAAAATAATGAAGAAGTTCACGATTTGAAGAAGACCTCCGGCAAGCGAGTTCGTCGCCATGATACCACTCAAGAACATTGGGACAGTCCATGGAACAGCGACACCCGTTGGTGGTGGGACTAAGCCTGTCGACATCGCGAAATATGTGACCGTTACCGTCACGAGCGGTGCGACAATCCAAGGAATCATGATGAGCGGGTTCATAACGATTGGAAGTCCGAAGATGACCGGCTCGTTTACGTTGAATAGTCCAGGTCCGAGGGATAGTTTCCCGATTTGTTTCAACTGTTTCGATTTCAAGAACAACAAGATAGCCACGACGACAGCAAGTGTAGATCCGGAACCACCAAGCCCTACCGTGTAAATTTCAATGAACTGTTTACTGATAATGTTCGGAACATCTCCAGTCGAGGTATAAGCCGTCAAGTTCTCCACAGATAATGTGTTCCAAATCGGGTCCATCACCGAGTTGACGATGACCTGACCGTGAAGTCCGAAGAACCAAAATAGCTGAACGAAGAAGATTGCAATCAACGTTGGAATGAGACCATTCCCCAATGTCACAAGTGGTTGCTGAACGACGTTGAAAATGACGTCATGAAGATTCGTATTGAATAAGTTCGTCACGATGATGTTGAATGTTAAAAATACAGTCAAGGTTAATAATGCAGGAACAAGTGCTGAGAATGATTTCGCAACAGCTGGCGGTACTCCATCCGGCATCTTAATCGTCCAGTTCTTTTGAACGACAAATCGATAAATCTCACCGGACAGGAATCCGGTAATCATCGCAAGGAACATCCCTTTCGCTCCAAGGCGATCCAACGGAAGGACATTCCCGACTGCCTCTGACATACCGTCAACTTCAATCAAGAAAGGCGTTAAGAGAAGGAAAGACACGAGCGAGATCGCTCCTCCGAAGACAGCCTCGACTTGATAACTTTTCGATAGATAATACCCGATACCGAAGACGACAAAGATAGACATAATCCCCATCGTTGCAGATGGTGCGTTTCCGAGTGATGTTTTAAATACACTGAGTGTACTCTCGGACATGAAACGGTCGAGGAACGGCAGGTTTGCAATGACGACGATGATTGACCCAAACATGGTAATCGGGAAAGCGAGCATGAATGCATCTCGCAATACTTGTAAATAGCGACTGTTGTTTAAATAGGTCGCCATCGGCATGAGCAGTTTACTGATCATGTTGAACATCTTATTGTCCTGTGACATATGATTCACCCTTCTTGATTAGGATTTACAATCTTTTGTTCGACCATTTCGACCAAACCCGCTGTCAAATCAAGCATTGTTTGCGTAGACATTAAATGGTCCTCTGCATGAAGAAGCAATAAAGAGACGTCTGTTTTTTCTCCATTCGCTTCTCTTTGGATTTGTGAAAAGTGTGTTTGATGTGCTTCTTTTAATTGTCCACGTGCCTCATCAATCTTTTCTTCGAACGTTTCATAAGAACTCGTTTTATACAGTTGAATCGCTTCCTGAATCGTACTTCTCGCATTGCCACTGTGCAAAATCATCATGAATGCCATTTGCTCCAAGGTTAACTCGTCTACCTGTTCCACGTTGTTCACCCCATTAATTTCATCGCTTGTTCGTATGCAGCTTTTCCATTCGCCGTGCCGTATGCCATCATATCGATCACTTCAATCGGTGTTGATGTTTGCGCTTTCAATTTATCCAACAAGAAACGCATTTGTGGACCAATCAAAATCACATCTGCCTCGTCCATCTCGGTTACGACCTGATCTTGACCGACTGCCCAAATCTTCGCCTCATCCCCGATTGATGTGGCATGATCTTTCATCTTCGTTACGAGTAAACTCGTCGACATCCCTGAACTACACGCTAATAAGATTTTCTTCATGTGTCCTCACTCCTTATTTGAAATCGGTTACATGTTTTATTATACACATGATTTATTTCATGTCTATACTTGATTTAAACTTTGTTTAGTTTTTAAATTCATAAGTGTATATCAAATTAATAGGAGGACAGGATATGAGCGCTATTCTTTTAAAACCACACTATCAACAGCGACTTTGGGGAGGGGAGCGTCTGAAGCAATTTGGTTTCGATTTCAATGACCCTTCGATCGGTGAAGCTTGGACGGCTTCTGCATTAGAAAAAGGTAGTTCAGCCGTTGCTTCCGGACCCTACGTTGGTCTTTCTTTGCGTGAACTCTATCAACAATATCCAGAGTTGTTTCAAATTAAAGCGGACGTGTTTCCGCTACTGATTAAATGGATTGATGCGAACGATGATTTGTCTATTCAAGTTCATCCTGATGATTCGTTAGCGGAACAACTCGAAAACGAATCATATGGAAAAAATGAATGTTGGTATATTCTCGATGCTCCAGCAAATGCGACACTCATTTACGGTCACTCCTATGCCACCTCAGAAGACTTCAACAAAGCGCTTGAAACAGGCGATTTGGAACACGGCTTGATACGAAAATCGATTCATGCCGGTGATTTTTTCTATGTCCCAGCTGGAACGGTCCATGCATTGACAAAAGGGGTATGCGTACTGGAAATTCAACAAAGTTCGGACACAACCTATCGTCTATACGATTACGAGCGACTGGATGTGACGACCGGTCGTCCACGTGAACTTCACGTAGAAAAGGGCATTCTCGCTTCTTTCGTCCCTCACCTTGGCTATAGGGAACCAATCCGTCAACTCGATCACTTTCGAACACGTTTGACGAAGAATCCATTCTTCTTCGTGGAAAAATGGCATGTTACAGCGAAAGAAAAGATTTCGACCGACACGTTCCGGTTACTATCTGTCGTGCAAGGAACATTAATCATTGATGAGATGGAAGTACCTACGGGAGGTACACTCCTTCTCCCGGCCAATGAGTCGTTCTTGATTGAGGGAGAAGCGATTTGTCTAGTGACTGGTGTTCCTTCCGATGAAAAACAAGCTGTCCGAATCGGGATTGATTTAGGAGGGACGAACACTCGGATTGCTGCTGTTTCACTCAAAGGTGAAGTACTGAAACAACTCACGTTTAACACGCAGCCTCAACTTCCTTTCGAAGAGACACTACAATCTATTGAGACTGCGATTAATCAATTCAATGTTGAATTCGATATCCAGCATGTTGGAATTGTGGCTCCCGGTCCACTCGATTTGAAACAAGGGATGTTTTTAACGCCTCCAAACCTCCCGAATTGGCACAATCAAAAAATCGTTGAGCCTTTAACACAGCGCCTCGGCTTTTCTGTCACCCTTGAAAACGATGCGAATGCAGCAGCTCTCGCAGAAGCTAAATTTGGAGCAGGAAAAGGATTCGATGCTGTTTTTTATGTAACAGTCAGCACTGGAATCGGTGGCGGTTATGTCTATAAACATCAAATCATTCGAGGGGCGAACGGCAGTGCCGGTGAAATCGGAAATATGATTATCCGTTCGAACGGACCAGTTCACCCTGTACTGAATCGAGGCTCTCTCGAATCACTCGCAAGTGGTACCGCGCTCATGAGTCGCGCAAGCGAAAAGGGATATACAAACGTCCCTTCGCTATTATCAGATGACGAGTACCGCCATCACTTCGTCGAGGAACTGGCTAGCGGACTAGCTAACATCATTCATACCGTCGATCCTGATGTGATTGTATTAGGAGGCGGCGTCATGATGTCGGCCTCATTATTTTGGCACGAATTACAACAAGCAGTCTCGAATAAAATGTATCCACATGCTAGTGGAAAAACGCGTCTCTGCCTCACTCAATTGTCAGGAGATGCGGGTGTGATCGGCGCTGCCTTTGTCGAAGCATAATGAGGTTTGAAAAAAAACGGACATTCATCGTGAATGTCCGTTTTTTTGTATACAGAAATGTGAAATAAATCAAAATTATACTTTGCGAATCATCTACAGTTTCTTTTCTAGATTGAGTTAGATTCGTTTACTTTAGCGTGGTAACGTGAAATGATAATGATAACAACTCTTTAAAGTGAGGTGACGGTGTGTCTACCACAGAGCACGAACAAGCGACATCTATTTTGCATCACCTCTTTACCGCCTCTTCTTTTGTCGGAATCGATTTCGGTTCTGGTCCGAACCATCATCTTCTCTATTTCAGTCGTCAAGGACTGGAATCTTGGATCTCCATTGAGGGACCGTGGCATGTCCATGCGACGCAAAATACGTTTGACGAAGGTGAACAACTCGAACAGCTCATGCGCTTAAGAAGAGAGCGCATCCATCAAGTACGCCTCGGTGACGAACACCCCCACCTCGAACTGGAATTTGAATCCGGATCCCTTCTTTTCATCAATGGATATCAAGAACACTTTGAGTGCTGGCAAGCAGGGGACGCGAGACCACTTGGTGGAGACGCCTATCTGTTGGTCGCGATGCCACAAGGGGAGCTCGCAATCTTTGCGGATGGAGATGACGAATGAACACTTGGATGGAAATTATCTTGTATATGTTGATTGCTGGGGGCATTAGTCTCGCGATCATCTTATTGCGAAAAATCACGAAAGCATGAAAAAGCGGCCGAGGCCGCTTTTTCATTTGACTGATTCTTCTTCGTATAAGCTCGCACCTTGTGAACGAATCACCTCTTGATACCAGAAGAACGACTCTTTCCGTTTTCGTTCTAACGTACCGGTACCGTCGTCATGTCGATCCACGTAAATGAAACCATACCGTTTGCTGTACTCACCTGTCGAGGCACTCACTAAATCGATACACCCCCAACTCGTGTATCCCATCACTTCGACTCCATCGTCGATTGCATCCATCATCCCTTTCAAGTGATCACGTAAGTAATCGATGCGATAGTCATCATGAATCGTTCCGTCCGACTCAATTTTGTCATAAGCACCTAGCCCGTTTTCAACGATGAATAATGGGAGCTCATAACGCTCATATAACTTGTTCAAGATGACGCGGAGTCCTGTCGGATCAATTTCCCATCCCCAGTCACTCGCCTGTAAGTATGGATTCTTGACCCCGCTCATAATATTACCTTCCGCCTCATCCTGACCTTTTTCAGCCTTTTCAGTGCGCGACATGTAGTAACTGAGTGAGAAGAAGTCGACAGTATTCTCTTTGAGGATATCAAGGTCGCCATCTTCCATAGCGAGTTCAATGCCATTGTCTCGGAAGAATCGTTTCGCAAAGCTCGGATATTTGCCGCGTACATGGACGTCTCCGCAGAAGAAGTTCATCATCCGTTCTGCATCGTGAGCATACCAAACATCATCCGGGTTTGAACTATACGGATAAACCGGAGCCGCAATGAGCATACATCCGATTTGCATCGATGGGTCAATCTCTCTGGCCGCCTTTGTCGCAAGGGCACTTGCGACCAGTTGGTGATGCAATCCTTGATAGGTGAGCTGTAACGTATTCTCTTCTTCCCGAACCGCAATCCCTAGACTGAGCATCGGCATGAACTGTGCCCCGTTGATTTCGTTGAACGTCAACCAGTATTTGACCTTCCCTTTATAACGTTCGAACAAGACACGACTGTATCGTTCAAAGTATGTGACTAAGCGACGGTCTCGCCATCCTCCATAATGCTTCGCAAGATGTAGGGGCATCTCATAGTGGGAGATGGTCACGAGTGGTTCAATGCCTTGGGCGACTAATTCATCGATCACACGATCATAGAATTGGAGTCCCTCCTCATTCGGTTCCACTTCATCTCCGTTCGGGAAAATTCGTGACCACGCAATTGACATGCGGAACGTCTTGAATCCCATTTCCTTAAAGAGGGCAATATCTTCTTTATAACGATGATAGAAGTCGATTCCTTCATGGTTCGGGTATGAATACTCTTCATGTAATTCAAAATCAAACGTCGGATCATGGATAATCTTCATTCGCTGTTTTCCGCCTGGCATCACGTCAGCAATCGAAAGTCCTTTACCACCTTCTTGATAACCACCTTCTAACTGATTGGCCGCAGTAGCCCCGCCCCATAGAAATTCACTTGATACTTGTTTCATACTGTCTCCTCCTTTGTTATACAATGACACGCAATACGCCATGATTGGCTTCAACCACACCTGTGTAAACCGGTAAGACATCGAGATAATGTTCGGTGTTTGTTACGATAATCGGGGTGATGGTGTCATACCCTTCACGAGCGATGGCATCTATATCGAATCGGACAAGCAGTTCTCCTTCTGTCACTTTCTGACCGTCCGTAACGACCGTTTCAAAATACTGTCCATTTAGCTTGACCGTATCTAATCCAATGTGAATCAATACTTCCACACCTGCATCAGATCGAAGACCGATTGCATGCTTCGATGGATAGACCGTGACGATTTCTCCGTCAAACGGTGCATATACCGCGCCTTCTGAAGGCATAATCGCAATCCCTTTCCCCATCGCCCCGCTTGAGAACACTTCATCACGAACCGTTTCAAGCGACACGACTTCTCCTTTCAATGGAGCCGATACAGGAAAGCCGACTTGTTCAGAGATTGATTGTACAACCACTTTTTCTGTCGACTCGACGGTCGTTTCTTCTTTGTGGAAGACCATCGTCAAGACGAGAGCGACTACTGTTGCAACCGCCATTCCGATAAATGCTCCATAGAAGGCTAAATCGACACCCGTTGGAGGAATCATGACTGGGATGCTAAAGATTCCGAGGCCTCCCATCGCATAAGCCGCCGTACCGAACAAACCTCCTACGACACCACCAGCCGCTCCACCCACAACCCCAAACACAAATGGTTTTTTACGGGGAAGCGTCAAGCCATAGATAGCCGGCTCCGTAATTCCAAACACACCTGCAATCGTGGAAGATGTTCCTAACCCTTTCACTTTCGGATTTTTGGCTTTTAAGGTAATCGCTAGAACTGCCCCTACTTGACCGAACGTGGCCATCAATACACCGACAACAATCGTATCCGTACCGACAACCGATAAGTTATTGATGATAATTGGTACAAGTCCCCAATGGAGACCGAACATGACAAGCACTTGCCAGAACGCACCGATGAACGCGATGGCGATGGTTGGGCTCAACTCATACAAGAACGAGTAACCATTCGCTAAACCTTGACTCGCATACGTCGCAACCGGTCCAATTGCTAAAAACGTCAACGGGACAACGAGTAACAACGCCATCATCGGTGTTGTGAAGTTTCGTACAGCTTCATGCGTATGACGGTTAAAGAATGTTTCGACTTTTGAAGAAACGTATGTCGCCAAAATAATCGGGATAACCGAAGACGCATAACTCATTAAGACGACAGGCACATTGAGGAACGTCAAGGCCTCCCCGGCTCCTTGAATGGCCACAATCGATGGATAGACAAGCGCCCCACCGATAATCATCCCAATATACGGGTTCCCACCAAATTTCTTAGCCGCCGAATGTCCTAAGATCACGGGTAGGAAGTAAAATAGTGCATCCGCCGCGGCATTCAAGACGACATATGTGCCCATTTCTTCTGTCAATAATCCAAACGCGACAAGGATGGCGAGTAACCCTTTCAACAGACCACTACCTGCCATCGGTCCGAGAATCGGCGTAAAGATTCCAGCAATCACATCAATCAATCGGTTGAATACTCCTGATTTTTCTTCATCATCAGTCGAAGATGTCTGGAAACCACCAACATCGACAACCTCTTTGTAGACGTATGGTACATTGTTCCCGATGACGACTTGAAATTGTCCTCCACTTTGAACGACCGTGATGATGCCATCTTGTTCCTTCAGCGTAGTCGCATTTGCCTTTGATTCATCTTTTAATTTGAAACGCAGTCGTGTCGCACAGTGAAAGACACTTTTGACGTTATCTTTCCCACCGACATGCTGCACAATCGTCTCTGCCAGTTGTTTATATTGGTCCATCTTGTTCACTCCTCATGTTTTTGGATAAAAAGAAAAACCTAAATCACTACACAAATAAAGGTGTAGTCATTTAGGTTTGGCCTGCGTCATCAGTAACCATCCTTAGGATCGACGTTCTTTCATTAAGTTTTCGATATGAATCATCATATACAGCCGTTCGTCCATCGATACATCATAACGATATTTCGTCGCGATCAATCCAGCGATTTTTTCAACGCATTCGAACGCTTCCGGATATCTCTGCTTCACCATCAAGAACAAGGTTTCGTCACCTGTGGACTTGACCTTTTCCCCCGATGCGAGGCGCTGCACAAAGTACTTTAAATGAGTCAGAAATCGAGAATAGGCGTATGACTCTTCATCCAGCTCGATTTGAAAATGATACGTGATAATGGTCAAAATGGCTTGGGTGGCTTTTGTCATCTCCGTTACGAGATGCAGGTTTTCACCTTTCACGCCAGACATCGTCGCATTGACGAGATGTAAGGCAATCGCAACGGCCTCATCTTCATCCAGGTTGACCTCGTGCCGCTCATTGATCAATTTTACCGCTTCTTTGCCGACAGCGAACTCCGGAGCATAAAATCGTTTCACTTCCCAAACGAGAGGGTTACGAATCTGGATTCCATCCTGATACCGACTAAGCGCGAAATGAAGGTGGTCCGCTAGCGTCACGTAGAGCGAATCATGAATAGGTTGTTTTAATCGCTCTTCGGCTAATCTGACAATCTGTTTCACCGTCTCCATCTCATCCGTCGGCATTTCATTTAAAAAGTGAACGAAACGCTCATAACTTTCTTTACTCTCGAGCGTAAAGATTTTTTCGATTCGCGTCTGGTCAATCGGATCGCCTGGCCGTTTTTGAAATGCAATCCCGCGCCCCATCACGACCTGTTCTTGACCGTTCGCATCAATTGCTACGACGTTATTATTGAACACTTTTGAAATCTGCATGGTCTCCTCACCTCACTCTCATTCGACTGAACTAAAAAGAAAAAAACCTAAATTCACACCAACGTCCAACATACAGTCGTGGCGTCAATTTAGGTTTTGCCTGCATCACCAGTAACAATCCTAAAGTGGATTTTCTTCTTTTCGATATAAGCATACTCCCTATAAATCTTGACGTCAACATAAAAAGTAAACCGCTTACATCGTGACCGGTTTTTACTCTTCAAACAAGATTCGCTGCATCCGCTCTGGCGCATCCAAATAGTCACGCATGACCTTGACATGTTCCAGATCATCAAACGCTGTCGGAGTAAGCCCCGTCTCCACTTGCAAAATTATCGCACCTGGATACGACATCAAGATGGGGGAGTGGCTCGCAATGATGAATTGACTGCCGGATTGTACGAGTTCATGCATGCGCGCGAGCATCGTCAGTTGGCGCATCGGTGACAATGCGGCCTCTGGCTCATCCAAAATGTAGAGACCATCTCCACGAAATCGGTGTAGCATGAGGGAGAGAAACGCTTCACCGTGTGATTGTTCATGAAGAGAACGCCCACCATACGACTCATAAAATCGTTCAAGATCAGGACCTGATTTCGCCATTTCGTCCACATAACTCGACAGCTGGTATGCCGTCTCGGCGCGTAAGAAAAAGCCATCCTTTGGTCGATACGGCCCTCGAATCGGACGCAACGCCTCATACAACGAGCTATGTGTCGACTCTGTTTCGAATTGGAAGGACGGCGCTCCGCCTTCCGGATTGAATCCGGCCGCCACCGCCATCCCTTCAATCAACGTCGATTTCCCGCTCCCGTTCTCTCCAACAAGAAACGTGATAGGATGATGAAACGTCAGTTCATCGAGTGTCTGAAAGATTGGTAACGAGTACGGATAACCCGTTGAATGAATGCGTTCCCTCTCTAACCGTACCCCTCGTAAAAATAAAGTCATGTCCATCCGATCCAAAACGTCGCCCCCTTATCTGAATCGACCCCGTAAGAAAGTCCTTGTGCGTCAAGAAGTAATTTCGTGATAGCGAGACCTAAACCATGGCCGTTGGAGCGATCTCCTTTCACATACATATCCCATATCGCATGCTGAATGGAAGGATCAACCCCGTTTCCTTCATCGGTCACTTCTAATCGCTTCGGGGTTAGAGTGATAGTGATTCTTCCCCCGACAGGGCTCGCCTCATACGCATTGCTTATGAAATTCGAGAGCACTCGTTCCATCGCCAATCGATCAGCTTGGATTGATACCGTTTCGAGTCGGAGGTCGAGTGTCACGTCTTTTTGTCGGAACCACTCAGACATGCGTGGCGTCAACCGACGAACCAATTCATCCAGTTGAATCGATTCCATTTCAAGGGGAATCGAACCTGCGGACAATTTAGAGTATTCGAGCATCTGATTGACGAGTCGGTCAATCCGGTCCACTTCCTCGGTAATGCTTTTACCGGTTGTGGCCATCTCTGTTTCATGGACGACACCGAGCTCTAATAGTTCCGCCTCGTTTCGAACGATAGCGAGCGGTGTACGCACATCGTGTGTGACCCCAGAGATAAATGATTTTTGAAGCGCCTCTTTTTCTTGAAGTGATGTGTTCATCTGTCCGATGGTGACGGTCAAATCCCCAATCTCATCGTTCGTCACGCTCGGCAAGCTAATATCGTGTCGCCCCTCCATAATGGATGCGGTCGCTTGTTTCAACTCGACGAGCGGTTGCGTGAGCCGACGACTCATCCAATACGTGACAGCGATTGCGACAAGTAGGGCCAGAATAAACCCACCCGCTAAGATGAGGTAGATTTGCTGGAATTGTGGATTTGAAAACGGAACGGGACTATACGTCACGATTTGAATGTCCCCTTCTTCTTTCAGATACGTCAAGAAACGAGTCCCATTCACGCTCACTTCGTCCTGAATCTCTAAATCATTCGGATCGAGGTTGATTGGCATCATGCGATGCATCCGTCCGCCTCGTTCGAACTCGATACGCTGCCCATTTTGAAATACAAGCACGTCAAGTTGCCCTGGGATTCCACGGCCCTCTTGAATGGCTTCATACACAATCGCCGCCTCGCGCTCCAATTGTGCGTACGTCTCCTCTTCTGCGAAGCGTCCAATCAATAATGACGTGAGTCCGAATGTTAAAAGTGCCATCACTGCAAGTGGTAGAATGGCCGTCCAAAGTAACTTCTTCATTAATCGATTCATGACAGTTCCTCTAATCGATAACCGACCCGGTGCACCGTCTTCAACTGTTCTTTCAAGGTCGGCGATTTGTCACGCAGTTGTTTAATGTGGGTGTCGACCGTTCGTGTATCTCCGACGAATGCGTAGTCCCACACCTCATCGAGCAAACGGTTCCGGTCTAACGCATCCCCGACATGTTTCCAAAGATACAGTAACAACTCATACTCTTTGTTCGTTAATCGAAGCGGATGTCCGTTCTCTTGTACCATTCTCGATTTGACGTCGATGGTGAGCGTTCCAAATTGAATCATATCGGTTTGTTTGACGAGACGTTTCAGTCGAATCTCCAACTCTTTTAAAACGATGGGTTTGACTAAATAATCGTCTGCGCCAAGTTCCAATCCGAACACACGATCATCCGCCTCACCACGAGCCGTCGTCAGGATAATAGCAGGTGCGGGCTGTTGCGCTTTCAATGTCGGAATCAAGGTCCAGCCTTCTCCGTCAGGGAGACGGACATCCAATAAGACCGCATCAAACCGTTGATGTAACTGTTGCTTCGCCTCACTCAAAGTCATCGCCACGGTCACCTCAAATCCGGAATATGTTAAAAAGCGGGACATGCCGTCCGCCAGTTTTAGTTCATCTTCCACAACGAGTACGTTCATCTCATATCGCCTCCACCTCCATTATATCGTACCCATCGAACGTCCCACCGTTTCCCAAAGACAATTTGCAGAAATCTTGCAACTCCCTCACAACTTCTAACGCCTTCAGTCCTACAATTGAAGTAACAAAGGAGGAGATACACATGAAATCAACAAAACTAGCGATCGCCTTAGCCGGTCTATTGGCCGTCTCAGGCACAGGCGTATATGCCGCGACGAATGACACGACGACTGATGAATCACCAACGACGGAATCCACACAATGCGAACGTGGTGAACGAGGTCCTGGTATGTTCGGTGACCGGGAAGCAGGTCATGCCGCTCTCATCGAAGCGCTCGGTTTAACGGAAGAAGAAGTGGATGCGGCTCGTGAAAACGGGCAATCTCTCCCTGAACTCGCAGAAGAAAAAGGCATTTCAATTGAAGCGTTCATCGACGCCATCATGACGTCGCATGAAGAAAAACTCGCAACCGCTGTGGAAGAAGGGAACTTGACGCAAGAAGGAGCCGATCAAATTCTTGCGGATCACGAAGAACGGTTTGCCGATGTGACAAGTTACGATGACTTGGAAGATATTCGTGGTATGCGAGGTGGACGTGAAGGTGGTCGTCATGGACACGGTCCACACCATGATGATACTTCTTCTTCAGATGACGATGCTTCAACAGAGAGCGACAGCAACGTAGAAAATCAAAGCAATAGCTTATAAGTCAAAAGGGCAGCCACTCGCGGTGGTTGCCTTTTTCATATGACGAGCAATAACAGCGCATAACTTAATAAACCAATCAAAAATGCACCAAAACTACTCTCTCGCTCAGCAGGCAATTCTTCTTTCATGACGTTCAAGATGACGCCACCTGCTAAAAAGGCGACAACAATCGATAAACCGAGATCATTCACTTCCGCAAAGGTACCAACTGCCCACCCTATGAGTACAGCAAGCGCTAAGAAGATGCGCCCTTGTCGATCATAAAGTTGCTGATGGTGCTGACGCAATCCTTGATCGACCGTGACAAAGTGTATGCCAAGCGCTAAAAAATAAAGAAACATCGTCCCATTGGACTGAAATTCACTTTCTGCGAGCACATATCCGATGCTAAACGTATATAACGTGAATGAACCAATGTGAATCCAAAACACATACGGTTTTTGTTTACGCTTATTGGCCGTTGCAAATCGTTCGAGCCCATAAAAGACAGCCAGTCCTAACATACTGATGATTAAGATATGGTTCTCGAGGGAAGCAAAGACGTTATTTCTAATCTCTCCTTCAAGTTCGCGTTGATATTCATTTAACTCTGGCAACAGATGAAGAAATACATAAGCAACGGCAATCCCTCCAGCCACTGATAAAAAACGGCTTCTCGGCACTTCACGCACGTGAATGAGTTTTCCTGAAAAAAAGTGAATCACGGCAAAACCGAGTGCAAACCAAAAACTTAACTCGAACACATAAGCCCCTCCCACATTAAGATTTCTCTTTATGTGCTCTTACCCTTTCACCGTATGCTACATTCATTTACGTTTAGAGTGCTCTTGTTTCTTCCTTTCCCGAATCTCTTTCTCCACTCGTCGTAACGCTTTTTTCGATCCTCTTGCAAAGTCGTGAGCTTCCTTACGTTCCTGATACGTCGTGAACAACGTATCTAAATCATAGTCAGCCGGATAGAGCTCTGTCGCGCGTGCCTCAAGACGAACGCGGCGGCTCGGCAACTCTACATATTCCGCATCTACGAACACGCGGACATGTCGACGCGATGCATCAAACGAATAGACAAGACCGACTTGATTCGTCTCTAACAAGCGGACACGGTCACCTGTTTCAAAGTGCTCTTCCTCTTCAAGTGGTACCATTTCCACTTCTCGCACAATTTTAGAATCATCGACTTTCGTAATATCATATGTTTTCTCGTTCATGTAACGGGATGCCTGTTTCAGAATCGATTCCGGTAACTTCATCTTACGGGCGATAAAGAGGGCGTTGCTATCGCCAGACTGTCCCATGAGCAGTCTGTATTTCGGTTCAAGCGTTTCTGGGTCAAACTGCATCGCAGCGTTCATGAAATCCGGGTGCGCTTCAGAATACGATTTGATTTCTCCGTAATGCGTCGACGCCACAACAATCGCGCCCCGTTTATATGCCGCTTCTAAGATGGCAATTGCAAGAGCGGCTCCTTCGTTCGGTTCCGTCCCGCTCCCAATCTCATCGAATAACAAGAGCGATCGTTTTCCAGCGGTCCGCATGATATTCGCCACATTGTACATGTGTGCAGAGAACGTACTGAGTGCCGATTCCAAGTCTTGATTATCTCCGATATCGACGAACACCTCATCGAATGTCGAAATGATCGTATCGGTGTGAGCTGGAATATGCAGTCCCGTCATCGTCATGAGACTAAGGAGTCCAATCGTTTTCAAGACGACCGTCTTCCCTCCGGCGTTCGGTCCGGTGATGATCAAGCCACGATAGTCTGTACCGATGGCAAAATCAAGTGGCACAGCGCTTTCTAAAAGTGGATGACGTACTTGCTTCAATCGGATGCGACCGCTCGCATTGACGTGTGGTGTCACCCCGTCAATCGACTGACTGTACTTCCCTTTTGCGAAGACCATATCGTACTGGGCGATGACATCGAGCGTCGATTCGATGTCAGGAAGGACTTCTGTCACCGCTCCCGTCAACGTCGCTAGCACTTGATACACCTCTACCGCTTCTTCTGTACGCTTGACGACAAGTTCAGCGTTTAACTTCGCGATCGCTTCCGGTTCGATAAAGACCGTCGTCCCACGATTCGATGTATCCACAATCGTCCCTGCCACTTTATGCTTATAGGAAGCTTTGATTGGGATGGTGAAGCGATCCTGTTTTTTCGTGACGAATCCGTCTTGGATCATCTCGCGATTGGCGGCGCTCTTTAAGAACTTGTTCAATCGTTCCTCGATTCGTCCTTCTAAAATGTCGACTTGCTTCCGAATCCGCTTCAACTCTTTTGATGCTTCATCGACGACCTGTCCGGCTCGAATCGATTGTGTGATGTCTTCTTCTAACGTCCGCCATTCGCCCATTCCTGAAGCATAAGCCGAAAGAAGCGGTGCAAAGAATTCATGCTCGAGCATGAATCGCTTGAGTTTGCGTGCCCCTCGTAAAAACTCGGCGACCGCTTCAAGCTCTGTTGCCTCGAGTTGGATGCCTCGTTGCAGTTTTCCGATAATGGTCTCCATGTCAGACACACCGATGAACGGGACGTGTGACGTCGCATCTAAAATCGCTCGGGCTTCGGATGTTTCTTGCAGGCGCTTCTTCACCGTCGTAATGTGGCTCGTTGGGCGTTGCTGTCTGAGTAATCGTCTCCCGAATCCGCTGATGCAGAAGCGTTCTACTTTCATCATCAATTCGTTGTATTGTAATTTTTCAAATGTTTGTTCGTTCATGTTTCTCTCTCCTCAAATGATAGAATCGAGATACCGCGCAAACAAAAAAGCGTCGGTCGATGACGACCAACGCAAAAAGACAGACGGGTGTCTGGCAGTTTTTGATGGGCGGTATCTGTAACGGAACATGACGGCATGACAAAAAGACGTGTCATCCGACATTTTTCAGTTCGTTAGGCAGATACAACCTCACTCATCAACATGCAACACCTTTCTTACTTAGATTCGCCCTTACTATACAATAGATTCGTTCCCTTGTAAAATTTTAGAGAACGCTTTCAAAAAAAGACTTGTGTCTCAAACCAACACATGTTATGTTGAACGTGAAGAAACGAATAGTGATCACATGTGACTGATTCGATCAGGCATGGGGTAAGACGTACGGTGCATGCCACCCGTCTATACTCCATGCCTGTTTTGTTTTTCGGTGTTTTGTTTCAAGAAAGGATGTAGTAGACATGCTATGGAATAAGTTAATGAATCGACACAAACCGACACTGCACTCACCAATGGAAGGAGACGTCATTCCACTCGAACAAGTTGCGGACCCGGTCTTTAGTGAAAAAATGATGGGCGATGGCATTGCCATCACACCAACAGACGGTGCCGTCGTCTCACCGGCTGATGGAGAGATTGTACAAATCGCTCCAACAAAGCACGCCATCGGCATTCGGACCGAGGATGGGGCTGAGATTTTGATACACGTCGGACTCGATACCGTTGAACTCGAAGGTCGACCGTTTGATCTTCAAGTAGATGTGGGCGACCACGTCAAGACGGGACAGCTGTTACTCACAGCAGACTTGGCGCAAATTCATCAAGCTGGTAAGGACACGGTCACGCCAATGGTCGTGACGAATGGTGGCGCACTTGCCCATCATTACGCCTTCACGTTCACGAAGGAAGCTGTTCCGGGCAAGACGATTGTCGCCCGAGTGGAAGCGTGACTCCGGAATAAGGAGGACACATGATTAAAATCAAAAAGATTCTAAACAACAATGCGGTCATCGTCTCAGACGAGGGTGAAGAAAAGATTGCGATTGGCCCTGGCGTCGCGTTTAAAAAAGCGAAGAACGACATCGTCAATCCCCATAAAATCGAAAAGTTGTTCATCATGCCAGAGAATGACAAGTTCCAACAGTTATTGAGCCGGATTCCCGTTGAACACTTCACCGTTTCCGAGGACATTATCTCTTATGCGGAAAAACGTCTCGAGACATCGTTCAACGAACATATCCACATTGTCTTGACCGACCACATCTCGTTCGCCATCGAGCGGGAAATGGATGGCATCTCATTACGCAACAAACTGTTGAACGAGATTAAAATCCTCTATCGGAATGAATATGAGATTGGACTATGGGCGATTGAGCATATCGCTGAAAAGCTCAACGTCCAAATGCCGAAAGACGAAGCTGCGTTCATCGCGCTTCATATTCATACGATGAAAGTGAAAGGAGGTGATTTACGCAAGACGGTCAAACAGACAACAATTGTCCGCGACATGATTCAATCGATTTCACGACGACTCGATGTATCCATTGAAGAAGATGACTTATCCTACCAACGATTATTAACTCATTTACGGTTCGTCATGGATCGGGTCAACCATTACGATCATCATACGATTGATGAAGACATGCTCCGCATGATTCAGACGAAGTTCACGTCTGCCTATGCGTGTGCATCAGATGTCGCAAAAGAAATGGAAGAGACCTATGGCATCGTCTTGCCCGAGTCAGAACTTGGTTATATCACGCTTCACATCCAACGTCTACAAGATCAACACCATCAAAAAGGAGGAAATCAACAATGATGAACTTTTTCCAACGTCTCGGACGTTCCCTCATGTTACCGGTCGCCGTACTACCGGCTGCTGCCATTCTCATGGGGATTGGTTATTGGATTGACCCAGTCGGCTGGGGATCTGAAAACATTGCCGCTGCATTCTTAATTAAGGCAGGGGCCGCTATTATTGATAACATCCCAATTCTGTTCGCAGTCGGGGTCGCGCTCGGAATGGCTAAGAACCGTGACGGTTCAGCAGCACTAAGTGGACTCGTTGCCTTCTTGACGGTCACAACGCTTCTCTCAGCAGGAACGGTAGCATTGTTCCAAGGAATCGACGTAGAAGCCGTCAACCCGGCATTCGGTAAGATTGGGAATGCTTTTGTCGGGATTCTATCCGGTCTCGTCGCCGCTTCCATGTATAACCGCTTCAGTCAAGTCAAATTGCCAGATGCTCTCGCCTTCTTTAGTGGGAAGCGTCTCGTACCAATCATGACAGCCTTCTCGATGATTCTTGTATCGGTCGCTCTTTACTTCATCTGGCCGGTCGTCTATACAGGTCTCGTCGGTTTCGGTGAATCGATTTCAAAACTTGGCGCATTCGGTGCCGGACTTTACGGATTCTTTAACCGCCTCTTGATTCCAACCGGCCTTCACCACGCCCTCAACTCTGTATTCTGGTTCGACGTCGCAGGAATCAACGACATCGGAAACTTCTGGTCAGGTCAAGGTGAAAAAGGTGTAACGGGGATGTACCAAGCAGGTTACTTCCCAATCATGATGTTCGGTCTCCCGGCCGCAGCACTCGCGATGTACCACACAGCGAAAACGAAACGGAAAAAACAAGCCGCTTCACTTCTTCTCGCAGCGGCATTCGCTTCATTCTTCACAGGTGTAACAGAACCGCTCGAGTTCTCATTCATGTTCCTCGCTCCTGTTCTTTACCTTGTACACGCAGTCCTTACAGGAATTTCGCTCTTCGTTGCAGCAACGTTCCAATGGACAGCTGGCTTTGGATTCAGCGCAGGCTTGGTCGACTTTATCTTGAGCTCACGCTTGCCGCTTGCGAACCAACCGTACATGCTCATCGTTCAAGGTCTCGTGTTCGCAGTCATTTATTACGTCATCTTCCGCTTTATGATTGTGAAGCTCAACTTGGCGACGCCAGGCCGTGAACCAGATGAAGTCGTCGATGCGGTTGCAAGTGAGACGGCAGACGGTGAAGCGAAAGTCGCTCCGGTCGCATCAGCTTCAGGTAGCGAATACTCAGCAATGGCACATATGATTTATGACGGTCTTGGCGGTGACAGCAACGTCACAGGCATCGAGTCGTGCATCACACGCCTACGCGTCGATGTCAAAGACATGGATACGGTCAACCAAGATCAAATCAAAAAAGCCGGTATTCCGGGAATCAAAGTCGTCAGTCCAAACCATATTCAAGTCATTGTCGGCACAAACGTTCAGTTCGTCCTAGATGAGATTGAAAAAATCCGTAGCCACCGCGCCGGATAAACGTCGAAAGCCACCTCATTCAGGTGGCTTTTCTTGTTTGGCTGTATATTGTTTATAAAATTGAATGAAATAGTAGAGGAAGATCCACGGTAAGATGTACTGTGTGAGCCACATGAAAACCTTAAGTACTGTATGTACAATATATGGCCCTAGCCCAAATAAAAATAATGCGACTAGTAAAGCGCCGCCTAAACCTATGTATATCTTTTTACCCAACTCATCCACCTCCTTATTTTCCCAGTTCAGTGTAACATAAAGAGCCTGCCGCAACCGGACAGGCTCTTCTTACATTTGACGAAGTCGGGAAATGCGTTCAACTGGATCGGGGTGTGTCGAGAATAGACCACTCACCTTCTTCTTAAGTGGATCGGAGAAGTAAAGCGGTGCCGAGGCACTCGACGCTTGCTCGACGGGTGTCTCGACGTTGGCAATCTTCTCAAGCGCCGAGGCGAGCGCATCTGGGTTTCGGGTCAGTTCCGCCCCACTCGCATCTGCCAGAAACTCGCGATTCCGGGAAATCGCCATATTGATGAGCATGGCGATGAGCGGTGCCAATACCAACAGGACGAGTCCGATGATCATGAAAATTGGATTCTGGTTTTGATCGCGTCTTCCACCGATACTTCTGAAGAACAGCATGCGCGACCCGATATCGCTCATGATGGCAATCACCGAGACAAGTGCGAGCGTGACCGTCGAGAGCCGCACATCATAATTCTTAATATGCGCGACCTCATGCGCGATCACACCTTCTACTTCTTCTCGCGATAATCGATCCAACAGTCCCGTCGTGACAGCGACGGCCGCCTTTTCCGGTTTCAATCCCGTCGCAAAAGCGTTCGGCGATGGGTCGTTGATGATAAAGATACGCGGCATCGGCACTCGTGCGACCATCGCCATGTTCTCGACCGTATGCCATAAAAAGCGGTGCTCTTCCACCGATGTCACCTCTTGTGCCCGATTCATCTTCATGACGATGTTCGTACTCGACATGATGACGATTCCCACGTAAAACAACGAGAAAATCGGTGTGAAGATCAACCCCGGCATCGCGTCTCCATAGTTGACGTAGGAAATCGCCGCTCCGACGAGAAGAACGAATAAGACAAACCCCGTGACGATGAAAACCGTCTTCACTTTATTCTTTCGAATCTGTTCATAGAGGAGCATACGCGCCACCTCGATTCATCAAAACGAAACGCGAACGTTCTCGCGCTCTTCGGCACGTGCCTCGAGCATATCGCGCTTTTCGAAATGATGGACGGAAGCGATGATGTTCGTCGGGACCGATTCGATTTTCGTGTTATATTTCATGACCGTATTATTATAGAGCTGGCGCGAATACGCCACTTTGTTTTCTGTCTGCGTCAATTCTTCCTGCAACATCTTGAAGTTCTCATTCGCCTTCAAATCTGGGTACGCCTCACGAAGCGCGAAGAGATTTTTCAGTGCTCCACTCAATTGATCGTTCACTGCCATCTGGTCTTGACGATTCGACTTTTCTCCGAGCTGGTTTCTCAGTTCGACGACCTTTGTAAGCGTTTCTTGTTCGTGTTTCGCATAGCCTTTCACCGTCTCGACCAAGTTCGGAATCAGATCATACCGCCGCTTCAACTGTACATCGATTTGAGCCCATGCCTCATCGACCCAATTTCGATATTTGACGAGCCCGTTGTACATCGAAAAATAGATGAGTACAAGCACGACAACCGCTACAATCGCAATAATCCACCCCATGTTGGCACCTCATTTCTTCATTTTCTCCTGTATTAATTCCCTTTACTCGTATAAGATAAGCTTAACTTTCATAACAATTTGTAAATGAATTCATTTCTTGACACGGTAACCACAAAGGAGTGTTCGCAATGATCGTCACGCATGCCGAAGTACGTTTGACCGAGTTGTTCGAAGAAATGGTGTCCCTAAGACGCCATTTTCACCAATATCCTGAACTGTCTTTTCAAGAAGTCGAAACACCAAAGATGATTGCCTCGTATCTCCGTGAACTTGGGATTGAAGTACGTGAGCACGTTGGCGGCAATGGGGTCGTCGGTCGAATCAAAGGCGGTGACGGTCCGACCATCGCATTACGTGCCGATTTTGACGCCCTTCCCATCCAAGATGTGAAAGATGTCCCGTATCGTTCAAAAGTGAACGGGGTCATGCATGCGTGTGGACACGATGCCCACACGGCGACACTTCTCGTTTTAGCGAAAGTATTGACTGAGATGAGCCTTCCAGGAGACGTCGTGTTGATTCACCAGTTCGCAGAAGAATTGGCTCCAGGTGGTGCCAAACCGATGATTGAAGACGGCTGTCTCGACAACGTGGATTATATATACGGTGCGCACATTTGGACGCCACTTCCGTTCGGAACGATTGGCGTGAAAACAGGTCCTGTCATGGCTGCGGCAGATCGCTTTGAATTGACCATTACAGGAAAAGGTGGACATGGCGCGATTCCGCAACATACAGTCGATGCCCTCATGGTTGCCGTGAACGTGGCAAATCATCTCCAACAGGTCGTCAGTCGGCGCATCGATCCGCTCGAACCTGCCGTACTGACCATCGGTACGCTCCACTCCGGGCAAGCGTTCAACGTCATTGCCGAAGAAGCCAAATTATCCGGCACCGTGCGTACATTCACTCGAGAGACACAAGAAAAAATCATCTCCGATATGGAACGGATCATCCGTTCCGTCTGTGAGGCGAGTGATGCTGATTATGAATTGGAGTATATAAAAGGATATCCTGCTGTCGTGAATCATGTGACCGAAACGGAACTCGTCCGTGAGAGTGCGGTGGAGGTCGTTGGTGCAGACGGTGTCATTGAGATGGCACCACTTATGGTCGGGGAAGATTTCGCTTATTATGTCGAGCACGTTCCTGGTAGCTTTTTCTTCACAGGAGCAGGAAATCCCGAGCTCTCCGCAATCTTTCCGCATCATCATCCCCGCTTCGACGTGGATGAACGAGCGATGTTGCACACAGCCCAAGTCTTGTTAGGGGCTTTACAACGAACGTGGATGACACACGAAGAAGAGGGCTGATGCATCGCATCAGTCCTCTTCTGTAATTGGTTCTTTTAATTCTGAAACAAGCACTTGGTCGACACGCTTTCCGTCCATATCTACGACTTCAAAGCGAAGACCGTACGCTTCGACCACATCGCCCCGTTTCGGAAAATCACCGAGCGCATAAATGACGAGCCCTGCAAGCGTATGATAGGAGTTGCGCCCTTCGTCGAATCGGTCATCCCGAATCTCGAACGTTCGCTTCAAATCCTCGATTCCGAGTAACCCATCCGCCAAATACGATCCGTCCTCGCGACGAACCACTTCCGGTGTATCCTCTTCAATCATCACCTCTCCGACGATTTCTTCCAAAATATCGAATAAGGTGACCATGCCAAGAAATCCGCCGTATTCATCTAAAACAAAGGCGATTTCGACACCATTTTTCTGCATCATTTGAAGCACTTGGCTCGCCTCTCGTTGTTTTGGAACGATGAGCGGCTGTTTGATGCGCTTCAAAATTTGTGACGGCTCACGCAGTGTCGGCAACGTCAAGATGTCACGTACGTCGATGTACCCGACAAAGTCGTCAAGCGAGTCGCGCCCGACCGGTAACTTGTTATGTTTACTTTCATAAATCGATTTCTTCATATCGTCCATGTCATCTTCTAAGTCGACCCATTCGAGCGTCGTCCGTGGTTGCATGAGCTCATAAATCAATTGATCATGAAACGCAAAGACCCGTTCGACTTGTCGAACTTCTTCATGAGCGAACTGCCCTTGCTGGGCGCCTTCAAACAAGAGTTGTTTGATCTCGAGCTCAGTCTCCCCACTCGTCTGTTCCGCCTTCAACCCTAACAATTTGAACAAAAAGAGTGTCGATTTCGATAAAATCCAAATGAACGGTTTCATCACTTTACTGAATAAATCGAGCGAAGGAATAATCGCCATCGTGACTTTCTCAGGCGAGACGAGCGCGATCCGTTTCGGGACCAATTCACCAATAATCAGGGATAGATACGTGATAATTGTAACGACGGCCACATAAGCAACGGTTCCGGCATATTGCGTACTCATCCCGGCTTGTTCAAACGCCGTTGCGAGCGGTGCCGAGAAGCGTGCGCCCCCGTAGGCCCCGTTAATAATCCCAATCAATGTGATTCCGACTTGAACGGTCGACAACAAATCTGTCGGGTCTTTCGAATAATGAAGTGCAATCTTTGCACTTCGTTTCCCTCGATTTGCTTCAACCTCAAGTTTTGCAGGTTTCGATGAGATGAGCGCAATTTCTGTCATCGCAAAAATCCCGTTCAACACAATCAAAAACAAAACAATCAACAAATCAATCACTATGGAAGAATCCACTTTTTTCATCACCTCAGATAAGTTTTAACCATACTGCTTCATTTTATCAAAAAATCGTTACCAACCTGTACCCGTTTTGCTCAGAAAAATAGCCACTCCTCAAGAAGTGGCTTCGTTGACAGCTTGTTTGACGATAGCCGCCGTCTGAGACTGTTTAAAGAGAATGACCCCGACAAGCAAGATGGTGAGCCCTACAATTTGTCCAGCCGATAACGTGATTTGAGGCATCCCGAAGGCGCCATACAAATCGACGACTAACGCCCAAATGAGTTGTGACACGAGAATGAGTGACACAGACAACGTGGGTCCAAGAATCTGGATGCTGCGCATGACACAGTACACGACCCCGACCCCAAGCAAACCACCAAGCCAATAGATCGGCGACAAGTCACGTAATCCAGCAAGGTTTCCTCCAAATAATAACAACGGGATGATGGATCCGACCAAACCAACGATAAAGACCAATACGGTGGTGGCCCAAGCCCCTAAATTTGTGTTCATTTTCGCGTTGACCGCCGCCTGTACGCTAATAAATGCCCCAGCCACAGCCGAACAGATGATACCAAAAATCATATAACCCCTCCTTACTCATAAAACATGCCGTTCGCACGTTCTTTCAATCGCTCACTATTTAAAATGATGACTTCTTTTCTCGTTCGTTTGACCAATCCTTCATCCACGAATGCCTGCAACGTTCGGTTCAAGTGACGATAACTCGTCCCTAGCCACTCTGCGACTTCTTTACGCTTCAGTTGACTCATCTCCGCTTGAAACAGTTCATTCCCTGATTCACTGAGTGAAATCAAGTAACCGGCCAAGCGCTCTTCTAAAGTCGACATGAGATGATTCGACGAGGCGTTCGCCTCAATGAATAATTTTTCGGACACGCCTCGTAACAGATGCTCCGTGAATTCGACCGTTCGATTATATCTTCGAAGCGCCTCGAAAGGGATGCGCAGACATGTTACGGGACCAACCGCTTCAACCGTATGCAATACATTGCGCCCGCTCGCATATTCGATATCTCCAATCAATGTTGGAGCAGCCTTCAGACGCAACAATCGCAATTTCCCTTCTTCACTGAGCGTATAAATTTTGACACGCCCTTCAAGGACGACGAATAAAGATTCGATGTGCTGATCGTTCGAACATAACATGGTCCCAGACGCATATGTCATCACGGACGAAGACTCAAGCGTTTCATTCGAAAACAGATGATTCCACTGCAATCGTTTCAGTGCATCCATAATATCCATCATGTAAAGTGAACTCCTTAAGAAAATGTATAGATTCCGATTCCAACAACCATCAAGACGAGTCCCATGACCTGTCCCGTGTTCATCGGTTTCCGTTTGACACCAAACCAACCATTCAAATCGATGATGAAGGCTCCTACTAATTGTGCCACAAGCAATACACAGATTGCCCATGTGACCCCTAGTTGTTGAATCGCCGTCAATTCGCCGAAGACAACGAATACACCGAACAATCCTCCTAAACTATAATACCAAGGTACGCGCTTGAAGGCTGTCATGTCCGCATCTCGCTTGAAGAAGTAAATCGCAAGTGCCAACAGAAGTCCGACAAAATGAACGATGGTGACGGACATCCATGCGCCTACCGCATCTCCTAGTTTTGCATTAAAGATTCCTTGAAGGGCGATGAACGTCCCTGATAAGATGGCAAATAAAATTCCCATGTCATTCCCCTTTCTCTCCGTCTGACTTTACGAAAAGAAAGAAGACTTGAATAGGACATATGTCCAAACACTAAAAAGCAACTTCGACATTCGAAGTTGCTTCACACGATTATCCGAGTAGCTTAACAAGTTCTTTCCCGACCGCTTCAGAAGACTGAGGGTTCTGACCAGTGACGAGACGTTCGTCAACCGCCACGTTCACCGCCCAGTTGTCAGCTCCCTTGAACTGCCCGCCTTGATTGCGTAGTCCTGTTTCAAGCAAGAACGGGACGGCAGAATCAAGCTGCATCTCTTTTTCTTCTGCATCGGTGAACCCTGTCACCTGTTTATCTTTAACGAGTGGCTCGTCGTTGCTGAGTTTCACATTGACCAATCCAATTGGTCCGTGACAAACTGCCCCGACAATATTCCCACTTTCGTATACGTTGCGAATGACACGTTGTAACGTTTCATTTCCTGGGAAATCAACAACTGTCCCGTGACCTCCCGGTAAGAAGATTGCATCGTACGACTCGTCTGCGACTTGATCGAGACGGGCTGTATCTTTGAGCAATTCCCGTGTATTGAGAATGTCTTCTGACAAACCATCTTCTAAACTATTCGCATCGATTGGCACGTCTCCACCTTCGATACTCGCGACCGTCACTTTATACCCTTCTTTTTCGAACAATAAATAAGGAACGGCAAACTCTTCAAGCCATAATCCCGTTGCATGACCATTTGATAATTGATTTGCTGACGTTGTGACAATCAGTACATGTTTCGACATACTCAATTCCTCCTTCAAGAAAATCAACATACGACTCTACTGTTCCCGATTCATCATCTGTTAAACCCGATGACCTGTTCCCACACGACAAGGTATATCTTTTTTTGACCTGGTGATTTATTCAACCTCCCTTTTTCTCACCACATCCTATACTGAAGAGGAATCGCAATTCCAACCCATGAAGGAGACGTGTGCTATGACGAAACGAATGAACGATTGGGGATTTCTCATTGTCGTCGCCATCATCATCCTATTACTTGTGCTCGGTCAGCTGCCGTTCTTCATGTAATCTTCACGAACATTCTTTACCAACTGTAGTATGATGAGCTTGTAAGCACTTACATTAAACCCGATATGAAAGGATGGAGTTCACTATGTCAGAACGCATTTTCATCAGTCCGGCCAAGTATGTGCAAGGGAAACAAACGATTGATCGCATCGGAGAGTTTGTCGCTCACTTCGGTTCCAACGCGTTACTTATCGCGGATGACGTCGTATGGGAGTTGATTGGCGAACGGGTGACCCAGTCTCTGCAAGCGAGTCAGCTCAAAGCGACGAAAGCTGATTTCGTCGGAGAAGCGTCGAAGCACGAAATCACTCGAATCGCTACAGACGCTAAGAAGCATGAAACAGCGTTTGTTATCGGTCTCGGCGGTGGGAAAACGCTCGATACAGCAAAAGCGGTCGCAGATGAATTGGATGCGCGTATCGTCATTGTACCGACCATCGCCTCTACGGATGCACCGACGAGCGCATTGTCGGTCATATATACAGATGAAGGCAATTTCGAAAGCTACCGTTTCTATAAAAAGAATCCGGATCTCGTCCTTGTGGATACGGAATTGATTGCACAAGCACCGCCACGCTTCTTAGCGTCAGGTATTGCCGATGCATTGGCCACGTGGGTGGAAGTGCGAAGTGTCCTGGCATTCGGAGGCAAGACGATGGCTGGCGGTGTCCCGACACTTGCGGCGGAGGCGATTGCCGAACGGTGTGAAGAGGTTCTATTCACATATGGGATTCAAGCGTATGAAGCTGTGAAAGCAAAAGTCGTCACACCTGCGCTTGAAGCTGTTGTGGAAGCCAACACCTTATTGAGCGGGCTCGGCTTTGAAAGTGGTGGCTTGGCTGCAGCCCATGCCATTCACAATGGATTCACCGCACTTGAAGGAGACATCCACCATTTGACGCACGGTGAAAAAGTTGCATTTGGAACACTCGTGCAACTCGCACTCGAAGGACGCCCTCAAGAAGAGTTCGAGCAGTATGTTGCCTTTTATATGGCACTCGACTTACCGGTCACACTTGAAGATATCAAATTGAAAGATGCATCTCGAGACGATATCTTGAAGGTCGGGAAAGCGGCCACGGCAGATGGCGAAACGATTCATAGCGGTTTCGATGTTACACCTGAAGAAGTTGCTGACGCCATTATCGCTGCGGATCGCTATGCACGTCTTTATAAAGAACACCTATAAAAACAGCGAGACGAAGCTCAAACGGCTTCGTCTCGCTGTTTTTTGTTCAGGAAGAATGATGAGAGAATTCCGACTCCCATACAACTGACCGTCAAAAGGAAGAACGTCAGCTGGTTCATATAGATGATATTCGTGAACTGGTTCCATCCTTCTGCGTACGACTCATTGGCTGATAAACGAATCCCTTCTCGAAGAGACGTCGCCTGTGATTGGTTAGTCATCCAAGCTATACCGGCCATGACGAAACTTCCGATCGCTAAACTGACCTTTCCAAACGGTCGCACGGATGCGACGACTCGATGTGTCAAACGAACGGTGATCCAAATAAACAACAACAGAAACGGCCATCCAATTAAGAGAACAATCCAGTAAAGATTCCCTTCACTCGGTGTTTCCGAGTAAGGGGTCGTCATCACTTCACCAAGTTTAAAGATTCCGAACGTGATCAACGTCACGATAAACCATGCTTTTATCAATTTCTCCATCTCAACACCTCGTCCTCAGTATAGCAAAAACACCGTATGCGTCTGCACACAGTGTTTAGTCTTTCGGTCGGACGACGTAATAAATCAAAATGACGAGCCACGTCCACACTCCTGTGAAAATCCCGATAATCCCGACGATGAAGAATCCGAGCGGAATCATCGATTTCGTTCGATTATAGTCCTTCCACATATTCGATAGCCCTTTAATATTAAAGTATAAAAAGGCAAAGAATAGGACGAGCAATAAGAGCGGTAACCCAATTAAAGCTTCCATTCGCTCACTCCTCTCTACGATCTCATTCGTTATCTTTATTGTATCGGATTTCATGCTCACCTTCATCGGGCCCTAGGCGTATCCTCTTCCGACCTGTGGGCGGATAAAAGATGTGCACTCTTTCAGAAAAAAGGGAAAAGGAACATCATCTAACTCTCGAGGAGGCGTTTTGCCATGAAGTCCTTGCGTATCTTGATCATTTGTTTGCTGTTGTTTCAAGTGTCGCCGGTGACAGCGGCATCCTCGTCCCCACAACCAGGTTATACGATTAAAACGACGTATTTGTACGGTCGTGCCATGCAATCTTCTCCAATTCTTAAGACGCTACGAACGAACGTCCCGGTCCGCTACACGACCTATAACCGGAGCTGGTCGAACGTCTATATCGGAAATACGAAGTACTTCACTCCCTCTGCCAACTTGAAAGCCGGCATCCCTAAAATGCCTTCTGCAGACCGTTTACGACTAGTCAACAAGGCGAATGCACTCCCGTCCACTTACCGTTCCCCACAACTTGTCACATTAACCATTCCAACTGTTTATCAAAAAGGGAGTGAACGGACCTTGATGACAGCGGAAGCAGCATACGCTTTGGCTAAACTATATTACGCCGGTCGGAAACAAGGTCATACGTTATACGCCCTTAGCGCCTACCGATCTTACTCGACACAAAAGTCACTCTATGCCTATTACGTCAACACACGTGGGGTCGCATATGCTTCAAAATATGTGGCACGTCCCGGTCATAGTGAACATCAAACGGGTCTCGCCGTTGATATGACGAGTCAACGCATGCGTCTAGGGCTATATGAATCCTTCGACCGATCGCCTGAAGGGAAATGGATGCTTCAAAACGCCCATCTCTATGGATTTATCGTCCGCTATCCAAAAGGAAAAGAGAAAATCACGGGATACAATTACGAACCTTGGCATTTGCGTTATGTCGGTGTCACTGAAGCGACGATGATGAAGCAGAAGAACTGGGCGTTCGAAGAATGGTGGAGCAAACGTTGAGTGAGCATCCTTTTTCAGGCAATTCCCTGTTCACGTTATAATGGAGTCATCTTATTCGTATAGGGGGAAATGTGGGATGTGGATTGTGATGAACAAACTAGACGTTGAAAAAGGAAAGGCCGACGCGGTCAAAGCACGCTTCGAAACGACAAAAGGAATCGAAGCGATGGATGGCTTTGTCCGTATGCAAGTGTTGACGGATACGTCTGATGAGGCGATGGATCATGTCGTCATCATGACCACGTGGCGTGATGCAGACAGCTTTGAGAACTGGCGCGACAGCAATGCTTATAAGCACGCCCATAAGAAACGTGATGACGGGACTTCAGAAGTGAAACCAATCGTCCTCGGCAACACCGTTACCCAATATGAGGTCGCCATTGAACATCTCGCCTCAACGGAGCGCGTTCAATAAATCTTGAGGACGGATGATGCCGAGTAGCGGTTCATCCGGATTTCCGGTCTCTGTAATCAGAAGGGCGTCATATCGTGCACCCTCTTTCATTTGCGTAAAGCAGTGCTGTGCCTCGATTACGGTCGAATCCTTTCGAATGAATCGATACCGGTGCATATGCGGATCGTGGTGGAGCACGTGCTTCACCCGAACTCCTTTGAGTGACAAGTTGGGCCCGTCGATTGTTTCGGCTAGCCAACTGGTCACTCCTTTTTTCGTCAACAGTCCGCGCCAAGACCCATTGTCATGATATACAGGGAATTGCGAATAATTTTTATCTCGAATCTCCCGGAGTACTTCCGTCAAAAAATCTTCCGACTGAAACGTCACCACCGATTTCGCAAACAATGGAATGACGAGACGTGGATGAAGGAGCTCTCGCTCTACTTCTAAAATCAATGCAACAAGCGACTCGTGTGGCTCCGCGATAATAAAATCAGGTTCACGCCGCTCATGGACGATGGCATTTCGTAGTTGACTCATCTGATGTAAATCTTCTTTATACCGGTCGATGATTGGATTTTGTTTCGCTAACCGATTCACCATGTTACTAAAACTGAAATGTTGCCCATCTCCCATCTCTCGACTCAAGTAGTCCTCGATTCGATGATAGGATGCCAAAAATTCTTCAGCACGACTCATGTGATCACCCTCCTTAACGATACATGTATACCCTCTTTTTTATCATTTGAGCAGGAAACCGTTTATTCATCCCGAATGACATAGAAATCATCTTAATTATGGAGGAGGGCTATCATGGCGACTTCGATTCATCCCACATCACCAACTTCACCGCAACCCACGTTTCGCGCAGGACTACGCGCCGGCATTCCCGTCGCCATCGGATATATCCCGATTGCGATTGCCTTCGGTCTTTTGGCACAATCTTTCAACTTGCCGAATGCTATCACATTATCGATGTCCTTTTTGATCTTTGCCGGGGCAAGTCAGTTCATTACGGTACAACTTCTGATGGCCGGTTCGATGTATTGGGAAATCATTTTGACGACGTTCATTCTAAACTCTCGTCATTTTTTAATGTCCGCCTCACTATCCCAACGGATTGAGAGTACATCTCGAAGACTATTGGCTACCATCGCGTTTGGTGTGACCGACGAAACGTTCAGCATCGCCTCTACTCGTCAAGAGGCCCGTTCCGGTATGTTCGTGCTCGGGTTGAATACAATCGCATTTCTTGCTTGGAATGTCGGGACGTGGATGGGGGTCTTCCTCGCCTTCGGTCTTCCAAGCACATTACAGGCGAGTATGGGGATTGCGCTATATGCGATGTTCATCGGGTTACTCGTTCCATCATTAACGACTCGTCCCGTCTTCGTGGTAGCAAGCTTAGCTATCATTATTCAAGCCATACTCCATTGGGTCATCACCCCGTTCGTCTCAATCTCAGATGGGATTCGAATCATCGTCGCGACCGTTGTCGCAGCCGGAATCGGTGCTTTCGTATTTAAGGAGGAAGAGGTCACATGATATCGTTGTTTCTACTCGTTCTAGGATTGGCACTTGTCACGTATATCCCTCGCCTCGTCCCGCTACTCTGGCTAAAGGAATTGGCGTTACCGGCATATATGAAACGATTTCTTTCCTTCATCCCGTATGCGGTACTGGCTAGTTTGATTTTTCCGGGCGTCCTATCCTCCACGACCACCACCTCGTCTGCCTTATTCGGAGGAGTGGTTGCCACTTTCCTGGCGCTACTACGGGTCAACCTCGTCGTTGTCGTCATTGGAGCTGTATTCGGGGTATATGCCTTTCAAACTATATGACAAAGGAGCGGCACACGAGGTGCTGCTCCTTTTCTTATGCTGATATGGCCTGACGACGAAGCTGGACGAATACGTCCACAAATTCCGCGTCCCATTGTGTTCCCCGACCGCTCTCCAATATGGAAAGCGCCTTTTCCACTGGCATCCCTGACCGATAGGGTCGATCTGATGTCATGGCATCATAAGCATCGGCAATCGCCATGATTCTTCCGAATAACGGAATGTCGACCGCATGTAAGCGGTCCGGGTATCCTTTCCCATCGATTCGTTCGTGGTGCGATCGAACTCCGGCTAAAATCGGTTGAAGCGATGCAGGTAAATGAATTTGACTCAAAATATGGATGCCAATGGTCGGATGTTCTTGAATTTTTGAAAACTCTTCGTCTGTCAGCTTCCCTTCTTTTAGTAGGACGTCATCTCGAATTCCAATTTTCCCGATGTCATGTAGAAGTGCCGACTTGTTGAGTAAATCGACTTGTGCATGCGGTAAGCCAATGGCGCGAGCAAGCTCAACGGAATACATCGCGACACGCTCCGAATGACCTGCTGTGTAGGGATCACGTGCATCGAGCGTTGCTGCGAATAAAATGAAGAGGCTGTCTAACAGCTGTGCGTTTTCTTGTTCACGAGCAGTTACCGTCTCAACCATTTGATTGAATCCCCCAATCAGTTGGGCGAACTCATCTAAGTACGGATTCTCGATTTTCTGAAGTTGTCCCGACTCCATCTGTTCGATGCCGGACGTCAAAAATCCAATCGGACGTTTGATGTTGTCATAGAGTAAGAAACTGCATAACACCGCAATTCCAACGATGATGACAAGAATCACGAGCGCCCAATTCCAATACGTATCCGTTCGAGTCGAAGTCGACAATTGGACACTCGACGCCAACATGAACAACATGATAGGAAAGATACCCGTAATGAGCATACTGATCAATAATTTAGTTCGGACACTAAATGATCGATACGTTGCATGAATAGGCAGATGATAAAGTTCGAGATGCCTTTCTTTCATGTATACAAGTAATGGCTCAACCGATCGAACCGTCAAAAAATATTCAATCAAGGCATGTAGTACTGCAATCATGACGGCCCCGATTGCAGCCAAGCCGATCAAACGATAAGGTAAGTCAATCCACCCCATCTGAATAAAAACGGCGGTTAAACCAATTGACGGGATGGATAATCCAAACAAATGGGGACCTAAAATCCGTTGCACTGTTAAAATCGGGAATCTACTCGCTTGTTCGAATGCCGACGTCAATTCGTCAATCGATGGGGATTCGGTCATAAAAAGCTGTCGTATCGGTCGAATGTGGCGACGGTATAAGAGTAGTTCTGAGAAAATCATAACTATCCCTGACCCCAACATGATTCCTAACAGTAGTAAAATCTCTCGAATGGACAGGTCAAGCGTTTGAAAAATAAAGACACCACCTACTCCAAAGACGGCCAAACCTGAGCCGATGATATAGTTCATCACGAGCGTCCGTTGAAAACGTTCAAACATTCCCCTCACCCCTACACTCTTTTCTTTTACTATCGACCAGATTTATGCTTGAGTTGAACACAAAAAAACGGATCTCCTTGTAGGAGACCCGTTCAAGCATCGATTATGGGCGTAACGGACCATCGTTATCATCAAGTGATCGATTGTCCTGATCCGGAGTGATGTTTTCATGGAACGGATTCGGTTCCGGTCCATCAACATGGTCAACTTTTGGATTTTGAACATCTCGCTTCAACTCGTGTTTCGATTGTTCCGCTTCATGTTTCGACTGCTCCACGCCTTGCTTCGCTTGTTGTTTTGCAGCTTCCGCTTCGCGGCTCATCTGTTCTTTCTCCTGCTCGAGACCTTCTTTTGAAACTTCCGTTTCATCAATGCGTCGCTCTGCCTTTTTCAAATAACGTGCCGCCGTCTCGCGACCACCAAGACCGAAAGCAAGACCGAAGGCAAGGGCAACAGCTCCAAGAATAAGAAGGAATGCTGTATTGACAATCATCGGTGCGATGCCGAGCTGACTAATTGCCATGAAGAAGACGAGTCCGAGAATCGCATACTTCGCTACGTAGCGAAGCGCACTCGGTTGTCCAGCTCCATCAACAAGTACACTTCCAACTAAGCGCTCTGCCATGTTCGCCAACCAAAATCCGACTGCCAAGATAATGAGTGCTGCAATGACCATCGGCAAGTAAGCAAAGATGGCTGTTGCGAGGGATGCCATGAACTCAAGATTCGCGACTTGAAGCGCTTCGGATACGAAGAGCAAGATCACGATTACTTGGACAATGACACCGACCACTTGGGCAATTGACATCGAAGACGCACGTTCCCCGAAGCCCATTTTTTGAGCCAACGAGTTGACGCCAAGATTTTCAAGAAGTGATACAACGACCTCTTTCAACCATTTTGCAACGAACACCCCGACGAGGACGAGGACGATCGCAACGAGAATGTCTGGAATCATGACCAGTACATCATTGAGCATCGCAATCGCTGGTTCCGAGATCCCTCGAATATCGAGCGCCTCAAGTGCTGAAATGGTGACCGGAATCATGATGAAGATGAAGACGATTGTACCGATTGCTTTCGCAAGACTCGATCCCTTCACGTAATCAGATAGATGGAATCGCTCTGCCAAGCGATCTAGTCCTGCAGCTTCGAGGAATTTCGTCAAAATGTCGCGGACAATCTTCGCAACCACATACCCGATTGCAAAAATGAGCGCTGCTGCGACAAGTTTCGGAATGAATCCGAGGAAACTGTTCAATAAATCTTCGAATGGTCCGCTGACCCCACGAAGTCCAAGTGCATCAAGTACAGCAGGTAACGCCAATAAGAGCACGAGATAGAAGACGATGTTCGCGACCGTGTCGACCCACTTCGTTTGGTTGACACTTGTCGATTCTTGTCCCGTTTTTTCCATCAGCTTGCTCAAATTCAAACGATGTCCCGCCATCTGAATTCCCTTTTTCAATAAGGTGGCGATGACCCAAGCGACCAATAAAATCAAGCCGGCTTTGATGACACCGATAATCAATCCAGAGAATCCTTCATAAATCTGACTGAATGGCTGCGTAATGGCTGGAATGTTCATGAATTCAAAGATAATCAGGAATGCGAGGAGTAATACGCCAAAGAACACCACTTTTCCAATAATGCGTTCAGGCGTCCACTTTTCTCCTTTCTCCCCATCTTTTTTAATACCCGCCCGCTCATCCAATCGGGCTTTCTTCAATGCTTTACGTGTCACGTTTTCCAATACTTTCGCCAAGATATAACCGACTACGAGAATAACAATTGCCAGCAAAAGCTCTGGTAACCATGACATGAACGTATTGAAGTTATACGTTGTGTTGTTCATCAAATTTTCCTCCTTTTCACACGAAATGATTGTTTTTATTTAACAGTGCTATTTCATACATACCTATATTTCAAAACCATCAAACCTGAACTGTAAGTCAATTCGTTTACAGACTATTACGATTCATTGGAAATGGGTACGTTATTAAGAGAGAAATCGTGTCAAATGATGCGAGATATGATACGAATAACAAGAGACGTCATGTTAGGAGGAATTTAGGATGAATATCGCTTTAGTGGCTCACGACAAGAAGAAAGATGATTTAATCGTCCTCATTAAAACTTACACCCATATACTAAAGAAACATCAGTTGTTTGCGACCGGTACAACGGGTAAGCGAATCGCTGAAGCGACCGGCTTGCCTGTCCATTGCTTCCGATCCGGACCGCTTGGAGGGGACCAAGAAATCGGTGCTGCCGTCGCACGCGGGGAGATGGATATGATCATCTTTTTCAGAGACCCATTAACTGCTCAACCTCATGAACCGGATGTGAGCGCATTGATGCGTCTTTGTGACGTCTACTCCATCCCGCTTTCGACAAATATGGGTGGAAGCGAAATTTTGATTCGAAGTATCGAGCAAGGTGATTTCGAGTCACTTAAACTTTCTCATAACGACGAACCTCCGGCTTGACCATGACAAACCAAGAAAGGAGAGGAATCTCCCTGGAACCGAATATGATTCACGACCCGAACGTCCAACAGTTCTTTAACGACGTGCGCCAGCGCCTCATCGAACTACTTGGAAATGAGGCAGAAGCGGATCGCCATCTACTCGCACTTGCTGGATATATCCGGCATGCAGAGAAAAGTGGTCAGTCGCTCGAAAGTCTTTTAAACCAAGATCCTCAGGAATACGCTCGTTTCCTCATTGAACAACCCGAAACAAATGAAGAATATCGTCGACGCTATCACGTGTTGATTGATGCCTCGGATGAATTAAAACCTCATGAAAAAGCGCAAGCAAACCGGGAATTCGATTGGGCCGTCAATCAATTGGACGAAGCCAAGCTTTCGTTAAAAGAAATCGAAGTGCGCGACCTTGCCTTCCTCGCCTACACAAAAATTGAAGCACTCAAATCGTCTCGTACGATTTGGAACCGCTTCGGCTGGCTACTAGGTATGATTTTGGCATTTGCCTACGCCAACTTACTGCTCGTGATTGACGATGTCTTTAGCGGTCGACTATTCACCGCCCCCATGTCGACGTATCCAATTGATTATCTGGCCTTCCTGTTACCCGTCCTCGTGACCGGTGCTATCTTCGGCATATTGACCCGTTTTCGACATTACATCCAGACGCTCGGTCGGCGTATTGCGTTCGCCTTGCTCATCGTTGTCGTCTACATCATGTCTATCTTTCTGATTCAACCGCTCTTAATGACAATTGGTTGGTCATTCATCATTCAGTTGACCCCACTCTACGCGCTCATTTTAATGGCGATCAGTGGCTTTATGGCCATCTGGACATTAATCGAGTTCGTCTGGAAGAGTACACGTTGTTCTCTCGGAGACGATACGCTCATGCTTTATTACTAACCACGCCACTCCTCTTAGGAGATGGCGTTTTTTGTTTCGATTATGGCGAGAACGGAAATTACTCCTATTGTGACGCTTGTTTTAGATTGGAAATTCTAAAGGGGGTATTCGATGTCAGAACGAAAAATGATTGGCCTGTTCCAGACAGAACAGGAAGTCATGCACAAAGTGGAAGAGCTGAAAGCTGCAGGGGAAGCTGAAAAAAATATGCATGTTGTCGCCAAGCGGGACGGGGAAATTTCTGCGTTACGTGACCACACGGATGTAAATGCCGAGTCCGGTATCCGTGACGTCAATTGGCTTGACCGTGTCAAAGCATTCCTACACGGAAGTGACCGCATTCGTGATGAGTTACGGAATATGGGGCTAAACGATGCCGAAGCGGAACAGTATTATGATGCAATCGATGAAGGACAAATTTTACTCTACATCGATCGACACTCGTACGACCGCTATCCGAACATGTATAAAAAAGACAGTGAGCTCGATCATGATAAAGGGGAAAAAGCGGATGGGATCGCCTTTGACGCGAAACCATTTAACGATCACGACGAGAATCCACGTGGTACAAAGGATGATCCGATTGTACGCGGTCATTCTGGATTAGAAGATCATCGCCGATTATAAGGAGGAACGACTATGAATGAGAAACGATTTATCAGCATGCACGATACGCAGGATGCAGCACTTGGGAAAATCGAGGAGTTGCGAGCGAAAGGTTATGAAGACTCACACATTTATGTCGTCACAAAACATGAAGACAACGTTTCGATTTTGAGACGTGATACAGATGTTCATACGGAAGCGACCCATCAAGCGAGCTGGTTCGATAAGGTTCGGGCGTTCCTCAGCGGTCATGAAGACGTGCACGCTGGTCTACGCAACATGGGACTGAGCGAAGAGGAAGTAAAACGTCACTATGACGATGTAGAAGCCGGGAAAATCCTCGTTTATGTGGATGAAGACTTTGAACGTCGTCATCAAGACGGGGTGACAGTCGATTCGAAACCATATCAAGACGCATCATCGACTCATCTCGGTAGTCATACTGACGATGGATTGGAAATCGACTCAAAACCTTACCGTGAGGCTCAGACCGTCGACCCAAGCCATCCCGTAGACCCGGAGCAAGATAAACTGGATAAAGAAACGAAGAATCCAGATCGCGAGGAAAAACTACGTGGTCTCGATGATCGTGCTTATCGAAATGACGTAGAAGATCCGGATAATATCCGACGTTTCTAACATAGTAACAAAGAGCCTGACGCACCCGCGTCAGGCTCTTCTTACGTCAAACGATTCTTCGGTTCTTTCCCTTCGAGCACATTTGTGATGGCATCTCGATTCAATGCCATCATCGCCAGACGTGTCCGAATCGTTGCACTCCCGATATGCGGTAATGTCGTCACGTTCGGAAGCGTCAATAATGGATGACCGAGGTCGATTGGTTCTTTTGTGAATACGTCTAATCCCGCTCCCCAAATCTTCCTCGCTTTAAGTGCTTCATATAGAGCCTGTTCATCGATGATTTCTCCACGAGCCACATTGATGAAAATGGATGTTTCCTTCATCTTGGCAAACTCTTTAGCCCCGAGCATTCCCCGTGTCTCGTCCGTGAGCGGTGCGAGAACGACGACGAAATCGGATTGTGTCAATAGTTCATCGAGTTCCGCATAGGTGAAGCCATACATCGACTCCGACTCATGTCGCCGTGTCCGGTTATGGTATAGAACTTCCATGTCAAATCCTCTTGCCCGACGTGCGACCGCTTCACCGATTCGCCCCATTCCGATGATACCCAATTTCGCTTGATAAAGGTCCATCCCGACGTAGCCCATCGGCAGCCAGGACTTCCACTCCCCGGCGCGCAAGTCACGTTCCGCCTCTCCGAGACGTCGTGCCGTCATCATCATGAGACCAAACGTCAAATCTGCTGTCGTTTCCGTCAAGACATCGGGTGTGTTGGTGACGATGACGCCATTCTCTTTCGCTGCGTTCAAATCGATATTGTTATATCCGACCGCCAAATTGGAGACGACCTCTAAATGTGTGGCACGCTCAAACACTTCACGGTCAATCGTGTCGCTGAGCATGGTCCAGAGCGCATGCGCAGATGACGCTTCTTCTAAAAGAACCTCTCGCGGCACACTTTCCCCTTCATGCTTCCACATGCGCACATCGTATTGATCGCGAAGCGGTTCGACTGCCTCTTCTGGCAAGCGACGCGTAATATAGATTCGTTTTTTCATTTTTCTCCCCCTCTCTACACTTACTTGTAGTCTAACAAATGGGAGGCGTTAAGAGGGTTGATCCGCCTTCGGTTTTTGCTTCAAAAACTGTTCAAATAGCGATCCGAACTCTTGATTTAACAACTGTTCAATCGTTTTCGATGAATCCATAGCATTACGATAAGCGATTTCGTTAATTGCGAGTCCGATGGCCCACGTGATCCCTGATGCGACGGTCGCATTGATGACACCGGCCGCTGCGTTCGCTCCCGGGAAAAACTTCATGACGTTCAATAAGATCGTTTTCGATAACGTGCGACCGATTTGTGGAATGATGGTACTTCCAATGAGCGTCTTCAACAAATCATCACTCGCTTTGACACCCCAATAGCGAAATAGATGGACGCTCATCGTCACCTGAATCGGCGTCAATGCCACGGCATCAGCAAACGGGAGCGGAACCGCAGCAGCCGTTCCTGCGCTCGCGACATAGCCAGAGATGATTCGATTCGCCTTTTTACGCTTTAACTTGAGCATCGCTTCACTCTCTGCATGAATCTCCATCAAGAGCCCTTCCTGCAAGGAAGCATCTAGCTGTTCAACCGACCACGCAATCAGTCGTTCCCAATCCACATATTGACGCAACGCTTCATCGTTCAATATTTCCGAAGAAATGCTGACTTGGAAGATCGCTTCTTCCGGAAGGATTCCATTCAGTTCATTCCGTAATGCCGTCAGTTCCTCTAAATCGACCTGATCGATTTGTGTGAATAAGACAGCGACAGCGGTCGATTCACGTAGACGGCGAATCAAGACCTTGTCGAGTGGTGTGACACGCTTTGTCGCAGCGTTGATGGTATACCAGACGAGATGAATTCGTTTGGATGCCTCTTGCCGCTTTGCGTTCTCCACAAACCCGATGACTTCCTCTTCGTAATGTTGTTGCCGCGCACTCCCGATCTCATATCCTTCGCTGTCGAACAAGGTGACTGCGATATCATCACTCGTATATTGATGAATTCCTCTTGTGACCGGTTCCCCGGCTGCTACTTTCGTCAAATCACGTCCAAACACGTAGTTCACAACAGAACTCTTTCCTGCTCCCGTTGCTCCCGCGATGAGGATGTTTGGTTTTTTGACATTGCCCCGTAGCCGCTCGAGCTCTGCCTTTAAATCATAATCTTTAAAATCAAATCGTTTCGTCGATTCCATTTACGTTTCCCCCTTATGAGTTGAGCGTGCGACCAAGCTGACCCATCTCGCGCTCAAAGCCGCGTCGAATCTCTTCTTCAATCGTTTGTCTTACAGATGCATATTGTTGCTCGATGGCCTTTTTAATCCCTCGCTCTGCCGTCCGACGCTTGAATGCCCAGTAGATGAAGTGCACTCCAGGAATCATTCCGAGAACCATCTTTCGAACTGTTTTTCCGAACGAGTAGTCAAATCCGAGCTCAACTCGTCTCGTTCTAAACAAAAGGTCTGCTTGCTCTCCGACTAGCGGGTATCGTTGCATGAGTTGGATATAATGACGCACCCCTTCTGCCATCGCCTCTTCCGTCGTCAAAGCTGCCTCTTCAAGCGTCTTTTCTAAATCTTTCTCTATTTTTCTAGCTTTCCAACTGATCATCGCTTGCGGGGTTAGCATGCGAATCGTCTCTGCCGAAGCGATACTACGAATTCGCCAATCCTCTAACTCTTCAAGAAGATGATTCGTCAGGTTAATGGGAAGTTTTCGCTCGATGTCTTTCCATAGGTTCGTCCGATTCCGATTCCATACCTCTTCGTATCCTCTTACCGGGACGTGTTTTCCTGTGAGTAACTTCTTTTCGACACTGTTGACACGGATGATGTTCTCTTCTTCAATCGGTAGTGCACGTAACAATACCCGTTCCATCGCCTCTGCCTTTTGAACACTCATCGGGTCGTCTTCATTGTAGTTAGTCAGAATGAGGGCGACGTTGCTCCCCCGCTCATATAAAGGTTTTAAAATCGCCTCGAGCTCATATGCCTCGACACGTCCTGACTGCACCGACAACAAATAGTAAATCGTATGAAACCACTCCGCGATATCGAGCGCGCCTTCACGCTGATGGACGATGGATAAAATCGCTTGATGCCACTCTTCAGAGCGGTCTGCTTCGAGCCCCCACGTATCAAAAAAACGAAACAAGATACCCCGCTTTAAATCGTAATACTCATATTCGTGAAGTCCTTCTGCGGTGACCGGACTTCCAGCACGCGATTCGGCGACGTCATGTCCATATATATAGTTGATAAACGCACTCTTTCCGACACCGGTCTTTCCGGCAATCAAAATATTTGAGACGAGCCCTGTCCGATCCATACGTTTCCTCCCTCATTCGTTGTATAGTTCAATTATACCGAACGGACCATTTTCAAACGTCCATCGAAAGGATGATTCTCATGCTTCACCATGTTGAGCTTTACGTTTCAAACCTACACGACAGTATACGTGCCTGGGAATGGCTCCTGTGTGAACAACTTGATTACACGCTCTATCAATCTTGGCCAGAAGGACGGAGCTATCGATACCGTGAAACATATCTCGTGTTCGTTCAAACGGAAAAGACTCACCTTGCGCCACCGTATCACCGAAAAAAGACTGGTCTCAACCACTTGGCATTTCATGCGTCTTCCCTCGCACAATTAGAAGAAGTTCGGCAACAGCTCGCATCACACGGGTTTCGTGAATTGTACGCAGACCGCTTCCCCCACGCAGGAGGCCCAAACTATACAGCACTATTTTTTGAAGACCCGGACCGCATCAAAGTTGAACTCGTGGCAACGATGTGAACGGTTTCTTGAGAACTTCTTGAAAGTTTGTGAAAACAATTGCAAACTTCACGTTGACCTCCTAGACTGAAAGGGTCTAAAGGAGGTCTTTTCATGGAAAAGCAAGTCGTCGATTATATGGAAGAAGCCGCATTTAAGAAATCATCATTGCTTCAACATTCATTTCCTCAATACATGTTGCGATCGATAATCGCGGGCTTTTTAATCGGAATTGGAGTCGTCTTCTCATTCACCGTCGGAAACATGTTCATCGATGTCCCCGGAACGATGCTGATTGCGGGCGCCAGTTTCTCGGTGGCACTCGTCTTCATCGTCTGGATGGGGGGAGAATTGTTTACGAGCAACACGATGTATCTCTACACTGGTGCAAAACGGGGACGTGTCGCTTGGTTCGACCTCGCAAAAATATGGGGACTCAGTTGGGTCGGTAACTTGATCGGTGCCGTCATGCTATCGCTTCTCGTCATCGGAGCTCACAGCATGGGTGACGTGTCGGGTGACCATTTGCTTGCTGTCGTCGCCGCGAAGAAAATCGGTGGAGACGCCCTTGCTATTTTCTTGAAAGGAATCTTATGTAACGTGCTCGTCTGTTTGGCCATCTTCATGCCACTCAAAACGAACAATGATGTCGCGAAGATTATGCTGACGATGCTTCCGGTCGTCGTATTTTTCGCCGCTGGATTCGAGCACTCGATTGCGAACATGGGCGTTTTCGCTCTCGCGCTCCACTATGTACCGTCGGACCTCGTCACCTTTAGCGGTGCCCTTTACAATCTATTCTTCGCCACACTCGGTAATATTGTCGGTGGTGCGTTGTTCGTTGCCGGAAGTTACTTGTATTTGAACAAATCGGAGACGGAACAAACCGTCAAGCCGATACGTCATCATGCATAAAAAGACAGGGACCCCGATTAGCAGGGTCCCTGTTTGTTGCATTTCACGAATTATGATTTTGAAGCGTCGGCGGCGGCTGCTTGAACAGTACCTTGTGCCACTTCGTCTTCTTCCACATCCCAGCACTCTGTATTCTCGATACCGAGTTTACGAGCCGAGAAGCGTGGGTTGAGACCTTGGGCTCGTTGCTCTTCGTAATCTTTAAGAACTTTGAAGGCAACGCCACCGAGCAATGTGATTGCCGCGATGTTGATCAATGTCATCCCTGCCATGAAGAGGTCAGCGAGGCTCCATACGAATCCAAGGCTTGCGACCGCTCCGATGAAGACGAATGCCATTGTCGCAAGACGGAATCCAAGAACTGCACCTTTGCTCTTCTTAATGAATTCGATGTTCGTTTCACCGTAGTAGTAGCTTCCTGCGATTGAGCTGAAGGCGAACAAGAAGACGCTGACAGCGATGAATGCTGGGGCAAGTGCTCCGATTTGTTCAGTCAATGCGTTTTGAAGAAGGACAATCCCTTCACCATTTCCAGCAGCGTAGCTGTCTGAGAGAAGGATGATCGCTGCAGTTGCTGTACATACGATCAACGTATCCAAGAATACACCGAGTGATTGAAGGAAACCTTGTTTCGCAGGGTGCGATACTTCAGCAGCAGCTGCTGCGTTTGGTGCAGAACCCATACCTGCTTCGTTCGAGAAGAGTCCACGGCGTACACCCATTGAGATTGCAGCACCGATTGAACCACCGACTGCTTCGTTCAAACCAAATGCGCTTTGGAAAATCATAGCGAAGACGCCTGGAAGTTCAGCAAAGTTCACAACGACAACGTAGAGTGCGATGGCAAGGTAGAGAACAGCCATGACTGGTACGACGATCGCCGAGAAGTTCGCGACACGTTGTACACCACCAAAGATGACAAGACCAGTAAGAACAACTAAGATTGCTCCGCCGATCGCCGCATCGATTCCAAATGCGTTATCGAATGCTGCAGCGATTGTGTTCGATTGAACAGAGTTGAAGATGAGTCCGAATGTGACAGCAATGAGAACCGCAAATACGATTCCAAGTGCACGGTTGTTCAAACCTTTTTCGATGTAGTAAGCTGGACCACCGCGGTACGCGACATCGTCTTTCACTTTGTATACTTGAGCGAGCGTGCTTTCAATCATGGCTGTCGCACCACCGAGAAGGGCGACGATCCACATCCAGAAGACCGCTCCTGGTCCACCAAGTGTGACCGCTACCGTGACCCCGGCAAGGTTACCTGTACCGATTCGAGTCGCGGCACCGATAAAGAATGATTTCATTGAAGAAATACTCTTCCCGTCTTTTGAAAGTGTAACGTCCGATTTATCTGTCACCGTACGTAACATTTCTTTTAAGTAACGGAACTGCATAAAACGTGTTCTGACCGTGAAGTAGATCCCGGCTCCAACGAGAACGGCGATCAATACGTACGACCATAAGATGTTGTTCAAAAAGTCGACGCTTCCTTGTAACATACCTTGAATCGCTTCCATGAATAAGTTCCTCCCTGTTGTGTGAATCTGAAGTTGAGAATTTTTTATGATGTCTTAGTTCTGAATTATACAAAGATTCTGACAATTATCAATAATTTTTTTATAGGTCATTTCACTCTTTTTTCACATCATATAAGCGAGATTCCTTATTTATAAGCACTTAAAGCGCTTACATAAAAATGTTTAGAAATATTAAATCATGATTATAATTCACAATAACGAAATGAATAATCAAAAAAACAGCCACTCTTTTCGAGTAGCTGCGAGTTTAAATACCAGTACGTTTCTTCTGGTTATTTGGTTTTTTCGTCAATTGGCTCGTCAACGGTTTCTGTTTTGTACCATGTAAACCCGTGGGAACCTTCGTTTGATTTTGCTTCTTCTCTGCCAGCTTTTGTTTCATCGCCTCTTGAAAAGATAGTTTTTTCTCACTCATCTTACTCACCTCCAGCTTCGATCACTTTCACACGACCGACCTGTCCATCGCTCAAACGCACTTTGATTCCGTGCGGATGACGTGGCGAGTTCGTCAATATATCTTGAACGACGCCTTTCGTCAGCTTTCCGCTTCGTTGATCTTGTTTTAAAACGATTTGGACGTGGAGTCCTGGGCGAATGTCAGCACGTTTCGTTCCATCCATACCCGACACCCCTTTCCATTTAGTCAATCTCTATCATATGCTCTTTTCCCTCATTTGTCACAGCCTATTCCAGATGCCAATTTGTCGCATCGTTTCTGTCATGTAACTTTGATCGGTCTGAAGCGTCTTCTCAGGAAACGGATCATGCAATCGAACGCTGACCCCTCGATACGAAAAGATCACATCCATGACATACTGTCCTTCCACATCACGGAGTGCGGCCGTCCCTTTCAACGAATGAAACGCCTTAGCGAACGCCTCTCCAAAATCGAGATACGCTTTCACGTAAATCGTAACGCGTCGCTCATCAATCATCAATTCCAACCGTTCGCGATCGGCACCACCAATGACCATGCGTACGACCTCGTTGTCATTAGAAAATTCAATCGTATGCATCCTCGTCCCACCCTTCATTCAAAAGAGGTACCCTCCTAGGAAGGTACCTTTCTATCATAAACGATATAACCGTGCTGCGAATGGTCGAAGCATAAACGTTTCCGTATCAATCGTCTCGGGGTCAATCTCATTCGTCATGACAAGCGTGGCGCCTGCAATTTCCGGAACGGTCACTTCTGCCGGATTGGCGGTCAAGTTGACGACCACGAAGAAGCGGTTGTTCTCAAACGTACGCTCATAGACGAAGGCTTGCTTATGTTCAGGCAAGACGTCACGATAACGACCATACGTAAACGTCTCCTCAACTCGACGAAGACGGATCATCTCCTTATAGAACGACAGGATCGAATGCTGGTCGTTTCGCTGTGCCTCGACGTTGAGCGTCTCATACTCTTCGTGAATCGGCATCCACGGGGTCGTCGTCGAGAAACCAGCATAAGGTGAGGCATCCCACTGGATTGGTGTCCGGACGTTATCACGAGATGTGCCCCATACTTGTTGCATCGAGTCGATTTCACTCATCCCGTTCGCGATCCGTTCGAAGTACTCGTTTTTCGTCGCGACATCATCATAGTCATGAATGGATGGGAGCGGCACATTCTTCATCCCGATTTCTTGTCCTTGATAAATGAATGGTGTCCCGTGCATGAAGAAGTACATCATCCCAAGCGCCGTGGCACTTTCACGCCAATAATGATGCTCATCCCCGACGAGCGAGACCGCTCGCACCATGTCATGATTTTCAATGTATAACGCGTTCCACCCGGTTTCGCGTAATCCTTGTTGCCATTTATCGAAGATTCGTTTCAGCTCGACGACATCGAGCGGGGCAAGACGTGACCGTCGCATGATATCGACATGATCAAAGTGAAAGGCCATATTCATCGCACCATTCTCAGGTCCCATCCATTGGTCGGCTTCTTCCGGCTCGATTCCGTTCGTCTCCCCAACGGTCATAATGTCGTATTTGGAGAACGTTTCTCGCTTCATCTCTTGTAGATATTCATGGATTCCATCGATATTCGAGTACATCGAAAACGCCGTAACGATCGACTTCCCGTCCGGAGAAGGTAACATCGTCTCCGTCGGCATCTTTTTAATATGACTGATCGCATCGACACGGAATCCGTCGACTCCTTTATCGAGCCACCAGTTGATCATGTCATAGACAGCCGTCCGAACTTCACGATTCTCCCAGTTCAAATCGGGTTGTTTCTTCGAGAATACGTGCAAGTAATATTGATCGGTCGGTTCATCATATTCCCAAGCGGACCCGCCAAAGATACTCGCCCAGTTACTCGGTGGCATCCCATCTTTCCCATCTCGCCAAATGTACCAATCCCGTTTCGGATTGTCTTTCGAGCTCTTCGATTCAAGGAACCATGGATGTTCGTCCGACGTATGGTTGACAACGAGGTCGAGCAACAGTTTCATCCCTCGTGCATGCACCGCCTCTAGCAAGGCATCAAAATCCTCCATCGTCCCAAACTCGTCCATAATGTCTTGATAGTCACTGATATCATATCCGTTATCATCATTTGGCGATTTGTACATCGGACAAATCCAAATGACATCAATTCCAAGGTCTTCTAAGTAATCGAGCTTTTCAATGATTCCGCGAAGATCACCGATTCCATCCCCGTTTGAATCGTTGAAACTTCTTGGATAAATTTGATAGGCGATGGCCTCTTTCCACCATACACGACTGATTTCTGTTTGTTTCGTTTGGCTGAACAACGTCTCCATACGGCACCGTGCCTCCTACAATAAGGTATGATTCACATCTACCATAGCACTAGTGCAAGCGTTTGCAAAGAATCAGCCCACAAAAAAATGCAGTTTTTACACTGCATTTTGATGGCGCGCCCCAACCTGTTCACAGAAGGTCGTGATCAGCTTCGACAAATGCTTCCAATCATGGTCCATCGTCGCGACGTGATACGAGTTTGGTAGCACCGCGTATTCTTTTGTTCCTTGTAACTGCTCAAACAACCAGATGGAGTCGGAAGGCGGCACCACGTTGTCGACAGCAGAATGGATGACATACGCCGGCACATCAACTGCTCCGACGTGCGGTCGCACCTCGTCAATCAGCGAAAGCAATTCACGAATCGCTCTTGTAGGCACACGGTCATAGACAATCTCATATACGTCTTTTGCCAAGATGTCGGGCGCATCTTCGTCGATAAATCGACACTCGGTATCCGACGCATGACACGCATATCCTGGTACCGATAACGCGGCATTGATTGTCACAATCGCATCCGCCTTCCCTTCAAGGGCAGCCTTGAGTGCCAACGTTCCGCCCATTGACTGACCGACGACGATGACCGTCTGACACGACTCGCGCAACCGCTCGATTCCTTTCGTCACACTTTTATACCAACATCGATGCGTCGAACATCGAAAGTCTTCTGGATGTGTCCCATGCCCTTTCAAGCGCGGGGCATAGACCGTGAACCCTTGCTTCATCAACTCAATTCCGACGTCCTGTACACTTTGAGGTGTCCCGTTAAAGCCGTGACAAAGCAAAATACCGATCTCGTTTCCTTCATAATAAAATGCGCCTGCTCCAGGAATGACTGGGTAATTGACTGCTTTCATTAGTGCCTCCTTTAATTCCAACTTAACCGATACAATTAATTCGTATTAGAAGAGTGTAAAAGTTCTTAAGCTACTCGTCAAGTTCTTCCGATTACATTTATCTTGTAATCAAAATGTAATCATAACTTCGTGTTTAGTGGATTGAGTTCTGACGTCTGCTTGGTTATGTTTAACATGTAGTAAAAAAACTTGGGAAATGAACGTGTTATTTTTGACAATACACGAATAATTTTTCAAGGGATTCGTCACAAGAAAAGTAATGTAAGCGCTATCATGTCGTTTTTTTGAAAAAGGAGGATATAAATTCACTTATTTATAACGACGCAAGTTGGGGAAATCGGATTAGACCATTACATCTAAGGGAGACTTACACATGGGGAAACCAACACAATCATTTAAGGCAGTCACTGGCCTCGCCTTATCAGCAGGACTCATCGTCAGCAGTATGACGCCGATTGCGGCAAACGTAAACGCCGAGACGTTGAACGCATCAGATCTCTTCATTTCCGAGTACGTAGAAGGATCGAGCAACAATAAAGCAATCGAGTTATTCAATGGAACGAACGCGACAATCGACCTTTCCGCTTACAAAATTGAACTGTATTCAAACGGAGGTACGACTGCCGGAAATACATTGAATTTGACGGGCACCCTCGCACCAGGAGCGACATATGTCATTGTGAACGGCAGTGCGTCGGACACTTTGAAAGCAAAATCGGATACGACGAGCGCCGTGACGAACTTCAACGGGGATGACACGATCGTCTTGAAAAAAGGAGACACGGTTCTTGATGTCTTCGGTCAACTCGGCTTCGACCCAGGAACAAAATGGGGAACGACCGTTGCGACTGCTGACCAATCGCTCATTCGTAAAGACACGGTCACAAAGGGAGACAGTGATGGCAGTGATGCCTTCGACCCGGCTGTCGAATGGTCATCGACACCACAAGACACGTTCGACAATCTCGGGTTACATACGTTCCAAGGCGTTGAATACGGAGATGGCGATACAACAGAACCTCCTGCACCGATCACACCGATTTCAATTGCTGATGCACGAACAAAGGCAGAAAATGAAACGGTCACCGTAAAAGGAATCGTCACGGCTAAATTAGCGAACACCATCTCGATCCAAGACGCGACAGGTGGTCTGTCTATCCGCCCGACGTCTCTTGCCGTCAACGTCGGGGACGAGGTCGTTGTCACAGGGGTCGTCGGTTCGTACCGTGAGCTTCTTCAATTGAACAGCGCTGTCGTTGTTTCAAAACAAGCAGCAACACTTCCTACTGCCCAAGTCTTGACAGGGGAACAAATCAACGAGGACGTCGAATCCGAACTCGTTACCGTCAAAAATGTCACACTCACAGGTAGCGGTCAGAACTTGACGGCGACGGACGGAACGAAGGAGTTCGTCGTTCGCGACGAGCGAGGCATCCTTGATTTACAGACGGATGTGAACTATTCATCGATCACAGGAATCGTTCAACAGTTTGACGATACGTACCAAATCATCCCTCGTGACCCGGCGGACACGGTTATCGATACGTCCGTTCTTCGGCCGGCTGTCGCGAAACCAGGTGCCGGTACATTCGTTGGTCCACAAGACGTGACGCTCTCGACAACGACAGCAGACGCAGAGATTTTCTATACACTCGACGGCTCTGATCCAAAAGAGAATGGGCTTCGTTACGAAAACCCAATCCGCATTGAAAACTCGACGACGTTGAAAACGGTCGTGAAAACAGGCGACTCGTTCAGCGCCGTCTCAACATTCTCTTATAAGATCACAGACAAGATTCGCATTCACGACATCCAAGGTGCGAACCATACGACTCCGATGAACGGACAGACGGTTGAAGGTGTCGAAGGAATCGTCACGTCTACGTTCGTCTCAAGTGGAACGACCTATTACTTCATCCAAACGCCTGATTCGGAAGCCGATGACGATGCACGGACATCTGAAGGGATTGTCCTTTACGGCGGACGTTCGATTGCTGGCATTCAAGTCGGGGACCTCGTAAAAGTGAACGGAAAAGTGAGCGAGTACGCAATCGAAGGATATAGTGATCGCCAACAGACGGATATGAAGATGACACAAATCGATACGCGTAACGGAAAAGTTGAAGTCGTCGCGAGCGGCGTGACACTTCCGACTCCAATTACGATTGATGCCTCAAACCTTCCGACTGAGTTTATCGACAGCGATAACCTCGCCGTCTTCAACCCGGAGAAGGATGCCATCGACTTCTGGGAGAGCCTTGAAGGGATGCGCGTTCAAACGAACAACTTGAAATCGGTTGGACCACAAGAATATGGTGACTTAGTCACAGTTCTCGAAGATACGCCAACAGAGACATATAATGGCGGTGTCTTATTGAAAAAGAACGACGCGAACCCAGAACGCATTCAGTTCCGTCTCGAACCAAATGCAGAAGCTCGTGACTTCGATGTCGCGACGGGCGACCGTTTCAACGGACCGATCGTCGGTGTCGTCGGCTATTCATTCGGTAACTATAAGATTCAAGCCTCACTTGAAGACATGAAAGCTTCATTCGTCAAAGGAGATGCGCAGCGTGAGAAGACATTCATCGAGGCAGAAGAAGATCAATTAACAATTGCATCGTATAACTTAGAGAACTTCTCGAACAACATCAAAGAAACATCAGATGAAAAGGCACTCAAACTGGCGAAAGCGTTCGTCAACGAATTGAACAGCCCTGACATCATCGGTGTGACGGAAGTACAGGACAACGATGGACAGGATAAAGGGGCAGGTTCTGCCGCTGACCAGAGCTATCAGCGCTTAATCGATAACATTGTCGCTGTCGGTGGGAAGACATATAAATACGTCAACATCGACCCAGAGAACAACCAAGACGGTGGTGCACCGGATGCCAACATCCGTGTCGGCTTCTTGTACGATCCTGAGCGCGTGTCATTGACGGAGGGAATGCCTGCCGGTGACGCGACGACGGCCGTCGGATATGCTGACGGGAAATTGACGCACAATCCGGGACGTATCGATCCGACGAACGAAGCGTTCGATCGTTCACGTAAACCGTTAGCTGCTCAATTCGACTTCCAAGGCGAGAACGTCATCGTGATCGCGAACCACTGGAACTCAAAAGGTGGTGACACCGGCTTCTTCGGGTCACAACAACCGGTCGTACTCGGAAGTGAAGTGCAACGTAAGAAAATCGCACAAGTCGTCCACAACTTCGTCGCAGACGTGAAGACGAAGAATCCAGAAGCGAATGTTGTAGCACTTGGTGACTTCAACGATTTCGAATTCTCGGATGCGCTCCAAATCTTTAAAGGTGACTTGATGACGAACATGGTCGAGAAAGTTCCTGCTGTCGACCGCTACTCGTATGTGTATCAAGGGAACTCACAAGTACTCGATCATATCCTCGTCTCGAACCGCTTGGCCGCTTCTACGAAAATTGACATGATTCACGTCAACTCGGACTTCACTGAGATGTCAGGGCGTGCGAGTGACCATGATCCAGTACTTGCACAAATCGACTTCACACCGGAACCAGAAGTGGAATTGACGCGTTACACTGTAGAAAACCATAAAGCTGCTCGCCTCGTCCTTCAAGAGGATTACATCGGCGTGACAATCGGAAAAGGCACGAACTTTAAAAACGGTATCTTCGTTCGTGGCGTATACACGGAATTGACAGGAGAACCGTTGAAAAATGTCGTCGTTCAAGTGAAACCGAAAGAAGCCGGTGCCATCATCGACTTCAAAGGCGCGACGGTAAAAGAAGTAATCGTTGACGGGAAAAATCTTGCTGAGATTCGCGGGGCAAAAAACGTCCAACGCATCACATATACGAAAGGCGCTTCTCCTTCATCCATCATCATCAAGAAATAACATGTTGAACCGCAGACACATCGTCTGCGGTTTTTTGGTTTCACCTCTCTTGAAGCGGGGATAAAGAGGAAGATACTGAATATCATGGAGGATGAGACCGATGGAATTGTATAACGGAGATTTATATTGGCCAACGACCGAATCAGAGGACGTCGTGTTAGAAAGACCTGACAAAAAAGAGCATTACGACGTACTCGTCATCGGAGCCGGTATGTCCGGAACGTTGACGGCTTATACGTTACAACGAGATGGCGTCGATTTTGCGGTGCTCGATGGGCGAAAAGTCGGTACCGGAAGCACATCAGCAAATACCGGTTTAATTCAATATTCAAATGACATCATGTTACATGAACTCGCAGAAAAAATTGGAGAAGCGGCAGCGGTACGCTTCTATCAATTATGTCTCGACGCGGTCGAATCGCTCGACCAGGTGGCGAAAGATGTCGATGCATCCGATATATATATTCGACGGGACAGCCTTTGTTTTGCGAGTGAAGAGGACGATGTTGCCAAATTGCAACGTGAGTATGAGATGCTAGCCAAACACGGTTTTGATGTGGAGTGGTTGGATCGTGAAGCATTACGTGAACGCTTCCCATTTGAAAAACCGGCGGCCCTCATCACAAAAGGCGATGCCGAGGTCAATCCGCTCACGCTCAGTCGTCAAATCATTCGCCATTTATCGAAACAACACGTCCCGATTTTTGAAGAGACGTCGGTGGATGAGGTCGTGTCTGATGGTGATGGATGGATTGTGTTCACCTCGAACGGGACATTTAAAGCGAATAAAGTCATCTTTGCGACAGGTTATGGGCCAGCTCCCCTACTCGACTCCCATCGGATCGATTTGAATCGGTCATACGCCATCGCAACGAATCCAATCGCCGAATTCAGCGAATGGGAAGGACGCGCGCTCATTTGGGAGACGAAACGACCATATCTCTATTTGCGCACGACTCCGGACGGGCGGATTATCGCTGGCGGACTTGACGAAGACCAGGCCGAAACGCCGCACGATGAGGCGCTCATGAACGATCGGGCGGAACGAGTGAAAGAAAAAATCGCCGAGCTCTTCCCGATGTATGACCTAGAAGTCGACTATGCTTGGGTCGCCTTGTTTGGAGAGTCGGTGGACCAACTCCCGTTCATCGGGGAGCACCCGAATCGACCGAACTTGTTTTACTTGCTCGGATATGGGGGAAATGGGACCGTGTATAGCATGCTTGGCTCTCGTATTTTGAGTGCTCTCGTTCGTGGTCAGTCGCATCCCGATGCGGACCTCGTTCGTTTAGATCGAACGTAATCCCCGACATTTTGGGGATTGTTACATAATTGAAGGAGTGTTTTTGGATTGAAGAAAAAAAGAAAATCAAACAGGGTGTACCGACTACGTCGTCTTGCCGTATTCCTTGTCCCTCTCGGTTGCGCCTTCTGGTTTTGGCCACAGGAATCCGTCCCCACGACGCAGTTAAAGGCTGAACAAGCATCCATTTCCGAGGAAATATATACGATTGAAGAACGTACACCAATCGAACAAGACGGTGTCATTCGATATGAATACGACATCGTCGTACACGGGAACCCGAGTACGGATGAGCTTCAATCCGTCAGCCATGACGTCATCGATGACGTAAAACAGTCAGATCAGTTCCAGGCCGCCTTGTTACGATTTTATGATGATGCTGCCTATATCGGGACGGAACCGCCACTCGGTGAAGCCGTATTCGCTCCGGAAGGCGACTATGGACTCGCAGACTGGGTGGAACCCGGTCAAACAGACGACATGATATTCGGTTGGCAACTTCGAGAAAAAGAATGGACGACCAAATTGACCGATACAGAGATTCAAATTTGGAGGTCATGGCAAGATCAATATACGAAGCAGAATCCTGACGACCCCGATGCGAAAGCGAAAGTGACGCGCATCATTGCCACTGAATACGAACTCGACCCTAAAGTGGTACAACAAATCGTATTGAAACAGCATGTATGGGCCGCATTATAAATGTTTGTGTGAAATCTCTCTTTTTTGAAAAAGAGGGATTTTTTTATTGGCGTTAGGGAACACCGATACAGTAGGTCAAATGGTGACTTACGACGGTCAGTCATACTTAAGGGAGGCAATCACATGGGGAACAAGAAAGAAGAGCAGTTAAAACAACATACGATTGATAACGAACAACAAGCTGGCTTGACGACAAATCAAGGTCTGAAGATGGCGGAAGACGAATTCTCGCTGAAAGCAGGACGTCGTGGTCCGACATTGATCGAGGATTTCCATTTCCGCGAGAAGATGACCCATTTCGACCATGAGCGGATTCCGGAGCGGATCGTCCATGCGCGCGGCGTCGGGGCACACGGGGAGTTCCAAGTGTATGAACCGCTCGCCGAGTTCACAAAAGCGAACTTTTTGAATGACCCTTCGAAGACGACACCCGTATTCGTCCGTTTCTCGACTGTCCAAGGCTCACGCGGGTCCGCGGATACGGTCCGTGACGTCCGTGGTTTTGCGACGAAGTTCTATACAGACGAAGGGAACTACGATTTAGTCGGAAACAACATCCCAGTCTTCTTTATCCAAGATGCCATCAAGTTCCCGGACCTCGTCCACGCTGTGAAGCCTGAGCCACATACGGAAGTGCCGCAAGGGGGAAGCGCGCACGATACGTTCTGGGATTTTGTCGGACAAAACCATGAAACGGCTCACATGGTCATGTGGGCGATGAGTGACCGGGGGATTCCACGTAGTCTACGCATGATGGAAGGGTTCGGGGTGCATACATTCCGTCTTGTAAATGCGGAAGGAAAAGCTCATTTCGTCAAGTTTCATTGGAAACCAAAGCTCGGGGTTCATTCACAAGTATGGGACGAAGCCCAAAAAGCAGTCGGGAAAAATGCTGACTTCCACCGTGTCGACCTTTATGAAGCAATCAATAAAGGCGACTATCCTGAATGGGAGCTCGGCCTGCAGCTGATCCCGGAAGAAGACGAGTTCAACTATGACTTCGACATCTTAGACCCAACCAAACTGTGGCCGGAAGAAGAGATTCCAGTGAAACTCGTCGGAAAGATGACACTCAACCGGAACGTCGACAACTTCTTCGCGGAAACCGAACAAGTCGCCTTCCACCCGGGTCATCTCGTCCCAGGAATCGACTTCTCGAACGATCCGCTCTTGCAAGGTCGTCTGTTCTCGTATACGGACACCCAACTGTCGCGTCTCGGTGGACCAAACTTCCACCAGATCCCAATCAACAAGCCCGTTTGTCCGTTCCACAACAACCAGCGGGACGGGATGCATCAAATGGCCGTTCACAAAGGTCAGACGAGCTACCATAAAAATGCGCTCAACAATAATCAGCCGGAACCTGTACCAGCCGATCAAGGTGGATTTGAGCACTATCAAGAGAAAATCGATGGTCATAAGATTCGGGGACGTAGTGACAGCTTCCTTGATTTCTATTCACAGGCGAAGCTCTTCTATAACAGCATGACCGATGTCGAAAAACAACACATCCAAGATGCCTGCAGTTTTGAGCTCGGAAAATGTGAGTCGGACATGGTGAAAGAGAACGCCGTCGATTTATTGAACCGCATCGATCGTCATCTCGCTGAAGTCGTCGCCGACAACTTAGGAGTACATGTGCCCGAAGAGAATAATGAGGTCCAGTCAGATAAGACGTCCCCTGCTCTCTCGATGGCGAACACAATCAAAAAGCCCGATACGAAGAGCGTCGCCCTTCTCCTTGCCGGTGACGTGGATGCGAATCAGGTGAAACAGTGGGTGCAGACGCTCGCCGATCACAACGTCAACTACAGCCTTGTCGGCAAGAAGGCGTATATGCTTGGTGACCTGAAGGTGAAGGAGACGTACGATACGGTCGACTCGAGCCTTTTCGATGCCGCCTTCTTAGTGAGTGCCGCGACGACTGTCGAGGATGATGTGCTCGAATTTATCGAGAACACGTACAAGCACTATAAGCCGCTCGCCCTACACGTACACCATAAAGAGGCACTCGCCACATGTCGCGTGAAGCAAGACCAGCCTGGTGTCTTCACGTTTGACGAGCATAACCTCGATGGATTCAATGCGTTCATCGATGGGATTGCGACTGCCCGATTCTGGGACCGTGCCTAACGATGTCACTTGACTCGACTCGATTCCCGAGTCGAGTTTTTTCATGTCTGTCATTCACTGCATGCAGTGCATCATCTCGGACAATCCTAATTTGATTTGGTATACTCTTTTAGTTATGTTTATTAACTATTCGAATTTGAAGAAAAGGAGGCGTCACGTATGATGCAACAACCTATTCAAAAACTTTGGACGAGAGACTTTTTAATCATCTCGCTCATCAACTTCTTCCTGACGCTCATCTTTTTCTTATTGATGGTCACCATCGGGGTGCATGCCGTCGAGTCGTACGGGGCGACCACGAGTCAAGCAGGACTCGTCACTGGCATCTTCATTATCGGGACGCTGACCGGGCGCTTGTTCATCGGTCGACTGATTGATTCGATCGGTCGGAAGAAGACGCTTTATATCGGGCTCGTCTTTTTCACCGCCACGATTTTATTGTACTTCGTCCATTGGGGTGTCGGTTTCTTATTACTGACACGGTTCGTACACGGACTCGGGATGGGATTATCGAGTACGGCAACTGGAACCATCGTCGCGCAAGTCATTCCCGCGACTCGAAAAGGTGAAGGGATCGGTTACTACAGCATGAGTTCTACTCTGGCGACAGCCATCGGGCCCTTCGTCGGATTACTTCTCAGCCAACACACGAGCTTCACCGTCATCTTCGCTCTTTGCTTTGTGATCGGGGTCATCAGTTTGGCGAGCACGTTCTTTGTGAATGTGCCTGAGGTCAACGCACCTGAAGTCGTACGTGGATTCTCTTTAAAATCGTTCGTCGAACCAAAAGCGCTACCGATCGCCTTGATTATCGGGATGGCCGCACTAAGCTACTCGAGTGTCTTGTCCTATATCAACTTCTACGCGAGTGAACTCGACTTGATCGAGGCGGCGAGCATCTTCTTCCTCGTCTATTCGGTCGCAGTCCTATTATCACGACCGATCACAGGAAAGTTGATGGACGCGCGTGGAGCAAACGTCGTCATGTATCCGGCAATCGCCATCTTCGCGATTGGACTGCTCGTGCTCAGCCAGGCGAACAGCGGTTGGATGCTTCTACTTGCCGGTGCGTTAATCGGATTAGGTTTCGGGAATATCCAATCCGGGACCCAGGCAATCGCCGTAAAGGCCTCTCCACCCCACCGAATGGGGATGGCGACATCGACCTTCTTCATCGCACTTGATGCCGGTCTAGGGTTCGGTCCCTATTTCATCGGGTTGTTGATTCCATTGACGGGCTTCTCGACACTTTATTTGAGTCTTTCAGGCGTCGTTCTCTTTACCATTTTCTTGTATTACGTCATGAACGGACGGAACGAACAAAAACAACTGAACGAAGCTGCTTGACGGGGTGGACGTACATCCCGTCTTTTTTTGAAAGTTCACACATTTGGTCGAATGATGCGGTAAGATAAAAATGACGTGTAAAAAATAGAATGAACGAAATGAGGGAGACGAGATGAAAGTTGACCAAACACTTCAATCCAACGCATCGATTTTACTACGGACGTTCGATAAAATTTCAGACTATGTGTTCTTTATGGAAGTCGATGGTTCAGCATATCGCTACGTCTTCGTAAATGAGCCTGGGAAACGGGCCATCAATTGGTCGGATGCGGATGTCGGCAAGACCATCGATGAGTTGGTCCCGACCGAGACCGCTACACTTATTACGCAGTATTACGATGAAGCGATTCGTACAAAAAAGAGTGTCGTCTACGAAGACTACCGTCTTGCTGACTCCTTTTATACGGATACGGTCGAGGCGGATGATGTATTGACGCTCCCCCTTCATTATTTCGAGTCAGAAGTGACTCCGATTTTCAATGATGAGGGGCGCTGTACCCATATCGTCTCCGTCGTTCGTGAAGTGACGGAACGGAAGCGTCGCGAACTCGAATTGTCGATCTTAAAAGATCATCACGAGTCGCTACGACGGTATTCTCCACATGGCATCTTTGTACTCGACCATCATTTGAACATCAAATCCGTCAACCCGGCCGTCACGGTCATCACGGGTCATACGGAACAGGATATGCTTCACCAGCCGTTCCTACACTGGCTTCCCGAGAGTGAGCGGTCTCGGGTCAGGAAAGGGTTACAATTCACGCTGTCTGGGATTCCACACAAGTACTCCATTTATGCTGAACATCAATCCGGGGAACGACTCGACTTAACCGTCCTCAACATTCCAATCGAGGTCGGCGGTAACATTACCGGCCTGTTTGCGATCATCATCGATTTGACGCCAGAGAAAAATGCCGAGCGTGCCACGGTCGAAAGCGAACGTCGTTACCGTCAGTTGATTGAAACCATTCCGGAAGGCATCATTGTGCATCAGGAAGGACAGATTATATATGCGAACGCGATGGCACTCGCCACAATCGGAGAAACCTATCTAGAGAGTGAATCGATTTTTTCATTCATCGCAGAAGAGTATCATCAGTCCACCCGTCAACGACTTGCCTCTCTCGAACTCGGAGGCCCCGTCCAAGACACGGAAATGGTCATCATGACACCGAGTGGAGACAAGCTCCAGATGGATATCAGTAGCCTTCTCATCGATTATGAGGGCGAAACGGCCGTCTTAACGATTTTGCGTGATGTCACGGAGAAACGTGAAATGGAACAAGCGTTAAGACAGAGTGAGTTACAATATCGATTGATCACAGAAAACATGAGTGATCTCGTCTGCATACTAGAACGGGATGGTACTGTTCGTTATGCGTCCCCTTCTCACCGTACCGTACTCGGTTTTGCGGCCGGATATTACGAAGGGAAGAATACGCTCGACTATATCCATCCGGACGACATCCAGATCGTCCGGGAGCAGTTGAAAGAAATGAAGGAAGAAGACATCTCCTTGACCCTTGAGTTTCGTCATTTCCATGCTGACCAGCGCTGGATTTGGCTCGAAACGAAAATTCAGGCCATCTATGATGAATCCGGACTTCTCCTACACTATTTGACGGTCAGCCGAGAAATCATGCAGCGAAAAGCACTAGAGAAGCAACTGAAGCATTTGGCGTATCACGACACGCTGACCGATTTACCGAACCGTCGTTTCTTCCTCGCTTACCTCGAGGAAGCGATCGATCGAACCGAATTCGAGCAAGGTGAATTGGCCGTCCTCGCTCTTGACGTTGACCGATTCAAACAAATCAACGACACGTTCGGTCATGATGTGGGCGATGAGCTCTTGCGACAACTCGCTCGTCGATTGACATCCGTGCTTCGCAAACAAGATATGATTGCCAGACTTGGCGGTGATGAGTTTGCCGTTCTCATTCGCTTCAACGATCCCTGTGCCCTACATCGGGTTGCAGAGAAAATCATTCAAGCACTACAGCGCCCATGGGAAATCGATCAACATACGTTCATTACGACTTCAAGTGTCGGGGGTGCTCGATTTGTAAAAGGGTTGTCGACCAAACAGTTACTAAAACGTGCCGACCTCGCTCTCTATGAAGCCAAAGCAGGTGGACGAAATCAATATGCACTCGCAAAGGACCACCAATAAGTGGTCCTTTTTTCACGTGAAACATCGAAAATAAATCATAAATCCGAACATTAAACATCAATACATTCAATTTTATTCATTTTTAAGATAAATTGATTGAGTTATCCTTTGACTTTAAACTCTATTCACGTTATATTACCGAATGGGCGAAGTTTTTTTATTGTTCAATACGTTAATGTTCGTGAATAGGGGTGCGATATATGGATAAAGTATTTGATTACGAAGATATTCAATTAATTCCTGCAAAATGTATTGTCGACAGTCGTTCGGAATGTGACCCGACCGTCGAGCTTGGTGGCTTCACGTTCCGATTACCGGTCGTTCCGGCTAACATGCAGACGATTATCGATGAAAAGGTCGCATTGATGCTGGCCAAGAACGGATATTTTTACATCATGCATCGCTTCAATCCAGAGACGCGCCTGGCGTTTATCCAAGACATGCATGAGCGTGGTTTGTATGCATCCATCAGTGTCGGCGTGAAGGAAGAAGAGTATGGGTTTATCGAAATGCTCAAATCGACCGGTCATACGCCAGAATTTATTACAATCGATATCGCTCACGGTCATTCGAATGCGGTCATCCGAATGATTCAGCATATCAAACACCATCTTCCTGGATCATTCGTCATCGCGGGGAACGTCGGGACACCAGAGGCCGTTCGCGAATTAGAGCATGCCGGAGCGGATGCGACGAAGGTTGGAATCGGTCCTGGTAAAGTGTGTATCACGAAAATCAAAACAGGTTTTGGTACCGGGGGCTGGCAATTGGCTGCACTTCGCTGGTGTGCCAAAGCAGCGACGAAACCGATTATCGCGGATGGGGGCATCCGTACTCACGGTGACATCGCCAAATCGATTCGCTTCGGCGCTTCGATGGTCATGATTGGTTCATTGTTCGCAGGACACGATGAATCACCGGGGGAAACGTTCGAGCAAGACGGGAAACAATTGAAAGAGTATTTCGGTTCTGCTTCTGAGTTCCAAAAGGGTGAGCGAAAGAACGTCGAGGGGAAAAAGATGTTTGTCGAACACAAAGGGGCACTACAAGATACATTGACCGAGATGGAGCAAGACCTCCAATCGGCGATTTCTTACGCGGGTGGTGACAGTCTCGAGGCATTGCGCACCGTAGACTACGTCATGGTGAAAAATTCAATCTTCAATGGGGATAAAGTGTATTAAAAAGGCGACCTCGTGTCGCCTTTTATAATTGCTTCATCATCATATAGTAATCCGATCCCGGCGGATAGTCCGGTAGCACACCTATTACCGTGTAACTGAATCGCTCATAAAACGGTTTCGCTTGAAACGAGAACGTCGTCAATTTCACACGCGTCGCACCGAGCGACTTCGCTAACGCCTCCCCTTCTCCAAGCAATTGGCTACCGATGCCCTGACCATGAAAGTCTGCATCGACCCAAAGGCGATCCAAATCGAACCATCCCCAATACACACTCCCATATAAGCCGGCGATCACCCGTCCTTCTTGCTCCACTTTCAACTGAATGGTCGGCACGTGCGCCTCGCGAATGTCACGATGGTAAATCGAACGAACGTTGTTATACTCACGTAATTGAGTGGTCAAAAACTGTTGGAACGTCTCGTCTTCCTCGTGAATCCGCGTGATAGTGTAAGTCATCTTCCCACCGTCCCGTTCACAAAAAACGTAATCAACTCGTTCTCTTCCTCGGTGATCTCCCGATTGACGAGTGAAGCATACGACTGCGTGATTTCATCAATATTTCCTGGGAAATTATTCGAAATGGTGGCGATTCGTCTTAATGCAAGGCAATCTTCTGCGAAGGATTCACGACTCACCATCTCACCGTGTGACCAGACAATCTGTTTAGCATCAAACGATTCCAATACATTCAACAACCGCAGGGTTTCTTCCGGAGTCATTCGCCATGTCGGAGAATAGATGTCTGCGTATAACGCGTCTCCTAAAAATAATACCCGTTCTTCTACGACGTAAAGGACAACCGCATCTTTTGCGTGGTCTCCTCCGACATGTCGTAACACGACGTGAACGCCACCGAGGTCGAGTGTCAGCGATTCTTGAAACGTCAGCGTAGGTAATACTATTTTGATATCGCGCGCGTCTCCATATTCTTCACGGATTGCTTCCGCGCAAAATGCGATTTCAATCCCTTCCGCCACCCGCTCATCGAGAGAGACATCATCCCAAGCATATGGGACAAGTTTTTCCATCCCCTGTTTGGTCGCTTCACTCGCAATGGAGACCATTCCTTCAAGTGCAGGTAAACCGAAGATGTGATCCCAATGCCAATGCGTCAATGCGACCATCGACGGCGCACGTAGGCCTTGTTTTTCTAGCTGTTCTAAAAACAACGAGGCGTGCGAAACGGAATTGCCCGCATCGATGAGCAGCGTATGCGTATCGCCGATAACGGCACCGAGAATTGGTCGATCGGTACGGTCAACGGGTGTCATATACCAAAAACGTTCCGAATGTTTGATTAAGGTTTGCATGTACGAATCGACTCCTCCTCTAATAAATTCGTTAATTCTTCGAATGAATGCCGATTATCATTTTGAATCCGAGCGTGGCGAAGAGGTAATTGTTTCAACAGTTCAAGCTCACGTCGTTGGCGTTCCACTAAAATCTCAATCGTTCCGGCCATACCCTTATGCGCATGGTTCACACCATAGGTGCCGCTCGTATAATACTCGACAAAACCGCTTTGCCATCCCATCGGTCGTTCATCATATACAATCGGAAAGATGCGTGCAACGTCATCCAATGCCAAATAAACGACCATCGGATCAATCGGCTTCAGAATGTCTGCGACCTCTTGAACGTATGCTTCCACGTCCGCTAACGGAACATCTTGGGCAACCATTCCAATGGTGAAAGGATTTTGGAGCAACGCACATTCAAAGATGACGTCCTCTTCCTCCCTATCTAACTTTTGAACATAACGCCGCCAGCGTTCGCACATGATTCGTGTGTGAAGGGCGAAAGGTAACTCGTAGACGTCTGTTCCGATCCGTTCTTCATCACCATCATAACGGACGAGCCACCCTTTTTCGATTTCATCGAGAATGCGACCGGTTGATGGTTTGTCCTCGACCCAATAGACATCATGCATATCCACGGGGTGTGACGCATCTACTTCCGAATAGAACTTGCCATTCCGTTTATCTCGCAGCCTCTCGGCAAATGTAGACTTTCCGCTTCCTGGCAATCCTTCAATCAGCCATAATCTCCCCATACTTAAATCCCCTTGTCATCTGAGTATCCACCATATTGGAACCACTGGTCTCCTCCATTGTTCTTTGCAATATACATCGCTGCATCTGCTTGTTGAAGAATCGAATCGACGGTGTCGGTCGACTTGACTAGGGTGACGCCAACACTTGCCGTAAGATGAATGACTTCACCATTCGACGCGTCTATTCCCTGGGAAATAACTTCATTGAGCTGTTCAATCCCACTCAGTGGACCCGTTTGCACCAACATGAATTCATCGTCTGAAAAACGGTACACTTGACCACCAACATGCTGGACGAATTCATTTAATCGTTGTGCGATTTCAATTAACACTTCATCCCCTATCATGTGCCCGTACTGATCGTTGATTCTTTTAAAATCGTCTAGATTGACCAGTGTCACTGTAATCGATGGCGTCCGGTGCATCTTTTTGTATAAATCGGTCGTGAGCTTATGACGATTATACAGTTTTGTCAGTTGATCTTGTTTTGCGATTCGAATCATCTCGCGTTGTTTCCGTTCCTTTCGAATCCCATTCTCCATCCATCGTGCAAGCAACCGTACCGTTCCAGTCAACTCTTGCAACGTTTCCTCATCAAGATGATCATTCAAGTTGCCTTGCTCCGCGAGAAGAACGACCCAGCCAAACACTTGATGCTCATGCGTCAAAGGAAAACTGACAAACCTCGTGAATTCGATACCATCTACAATCAGATCACCTTCCTGAAGCGTTTGCGCGCCGACCGTTGTCAGTTGATGTAGGGAATGCAGTTCTTCTTCCCCCCAAGTCAAACGAGAGACCCCATGCTCTACTAGAAGACGATGCGAAGGCTCAATCGAGAAGATGACCCCGTGGGAGTAACCGACCCATTCCAATAAAATTTCTTGAACCCGGGCCAATTGATCTTGGAACGGTACACGCAATGCCGTCGCTTCATACAATGCTTCGATTGATTGTTGTCGCGTGATTTGTCTTCTCGAGACTTCCGTGTGCTCGATCTCTGTCATGACCCAATGCGTAAACGATTCGAGCGCCTTCAAGTTTTCTTCTGAGAACGTTCTCGCCTGCCCATCCACTACGCAAAGTGTGCCGATGACGTGACCTTGCTTCGTCCGCAACGGTACACCTGCATAAAATCCGATTCGGTCAATCCAAGGACTGTCACTTTCAATCGCTGCTGCCGCAACATCTTCAATCACCAGCGGAGACTCTGATGTGACAACCCGATTACATAACGTCCATTCCCGTTTGAGGTGAGCGGATTCGAGCTCGATACCGACACACGATTTGAACCACTGTTGGTCTGTCGTCATGATCGAAATGAATGCGATTGGCATCTGAAAGGTTTGTGCGACCAATCGGGAGATCCGGTCAAATCGTTCCTCTTGTGGCGTATTTAAAATTTCCAATCGTAATATCGCTTTGAGTCGTTGCAATTCACGCTCATCTAGAGAAGGATGCAACAACTGCGCAGGCTGCTCGATCTTCGATAACATCATCTGATGGGAATACAAGATTCCGAGCGCCTCTTCTAAATCCGCGAGCGGCATCGGACGACTGAAGAAATACCCTTGAATCTCATCGCAGCCGAGCTGACGTAAGATCCGATATTGTTCTTCCGTCTCCACACCTTCAGCCGTCACCTCTAACTCTAGCTTTTTGGCCAACGAGACAATCAGTTTGACGATTTCATACTCTTTCATGCCGCTCTCCTGATCGAGTTGCGCGACGAACGACCGGTCGATCTTGATTCCATCAATCTCGAACAACTTCAAATAATTCAACGAGGAATAACTGACCCCAAAGTCATCAATCAACAGTCGAAATCCTTGTTGTTTGAGCGATTCGACCGTTTTGATCGCCGCTACCGGTTCATGCATCAACGTGTGCTCGGTCACCTCAAACTCAAATTGTTCTGGCACAAGACCATACGATGCAATGATCGCAACCAGTTCATTCATATGGTGTTCATGAAATAAATTCGGTGAGACATTCACAGCCACGCGGCGCCCTTCAAACTGCTCAGGTTGTGACGACACATCCTGACATACCCGATTCATGACGAATCGTGTCACGTCTTCGATCAAGAGTGACTGTTCAGCCACACGAATGAACGTTTCAGGTGAAATGAATCCGAGAACAGGACTCTCCCAGCGAATGAGCGCCTCAAAATGAATCGCACCGTCCATCGACACTTTCGGTTGATACACCATGTATAACTCATCTAGCTTCAACGCTTTGACCAGTTCCGTTTCGATCATCATCTCATCGATGTAACGCTGCACGTATTCATCGTGTTCATATAAACGAATCGTTTGATTTCCCGTCTGACGCGCTTCCAACAGAGCCGTGGAGGCGTTCATGATGACACGGTCGGCATCCGCTGTACCGGCACCAATCCCGATACAACTCGATAACGGGAATTCGGCCTCCGCCACTTGATACGAATGATCTGCAATCACGTCAAGCAAATGCTCGGCGTACATGTATGCCAACCGGATTGGAGTATGAGGTAACACCGCGATAAAGTCTTCACCGTCTACTCGACCGATAATTGAACCTTTCGGAAGCGTATTCGCCAATTGACGTGTGATGTCTTTAATCAACTGATTCGAGCGCTCCACACCTTGAAGCGACATCATCATCTTGAAACGGTTGATGTGAAGGCGCATGACGCTCGTCTCTTCGGTGTCATGTTGCTCGAACAACTGGTCGAGCTCCAATTTGACTTTCATCAGATTTGGCATACCGGTCAAATAGTCCATATGCTCGATACTCTTTAACAACTTGATCTCCGCCTCCTCGGATAAATCAGTTGTCAAACCGAGTACATAACGAACGAGTCCATCCTCATCTTCAATCGGTACAAGCATAGAAGAAGCGAATCGGGCCGTATTGGAGTCGATGTTCATTTGCGACATGAAGTAGACCGGCTCCCCTGTCTCAACGACCGCATCATAATGTTCAATCAATTCCTCGACCACTTCCGAGCGATACATCTCATGTAAATACCGCCCTTCTACATCACTTGGAAGCGAAGAGGCCACCTTCCCCTGTTCGCTCACATTTACGTAACGATAGCCTGCTTCTGTCACTTCCATTAGAAATACCATTCGATACAAGCGTGTGAACAGCTCGAATAGATAATATGGGTCGCCTTTCATCCGTTGCATCGTATCCCTCCACCCGTTCCTTTTTCTTATAGTGTAGTTGGTTTCGCTCAAACTATGGAGAAAACCTTTGAAAAAATGGGGAAACGTTTTTCTCTTATAAAAAAACACCCTCTCATACTTGAGAAGGTGCTCTTCAGGTTAAAGCAATTCATTCGCCAAGAGACGATAGACGTTCAGGCGATCTTCCTGCTTATGCTGGATGCTACAAATCATCGCCTCATCGAAACCGTAGCGTTCCGACTCATCCCGTAACTGTTCCGCAATTTGTTTCGGTGTCCCTACGAGGTGGATGGCTCGGTTGTTGGCGATATGAATTTTATCGACCTCCGTGAGCGGATAATCATGAGCTGCTTCTGGACTCAACAACTGTCTCAATTGACCACGCATCAAGAAGAGACGCGACAGATCAGAAGGTCGGGCCAAATATTCGGCCTCTTCTTCCGTCTCTGCCGTCGTGACCAAATACGTGACGCTGATGTCCGGTTTCTCCATGAAATCAGACGGCGTGAAATGGTGACGGTATGTGTCGAGCGTATCGGCACTCAATTGTCCGTTAAAGAACTGGGCAAACGAATAGCCGAGCCCCATCCGTCCGGCCTGCACGGCGCTGTTCCCACTCGAACCGAGTAACCAGGCTTCTGGAAGGCTGACACCAGTCGGAGCAGCCGGTGTATTTTTATACCATCTTTCCTCCGGTGCCTCACCTTTAATCAATTGAAGTGTCGTATCGAGTTTCTCGTAAAGTCCATCCATCATCGGTTTCTGCCCTTGTGACATCGCATAGATCGCGTTCGCATCACCGCCTGGCGCACGTCCGACACCAAAGTCGATCCGTCCTGGAGCGAGCGCGCTGAGCGTCTTGAATACCTCTGCCATCTTGAGTGGCGAGTAGTGCATCATCATGATGCCGCCGGACCCGAGACGAATCTTGTTCGTCTTAGCTGCCAGATAAGCCGTGATGACCTCTGGAGCCGAGCTGGCGAACGACATGCCACCATGATGCTCCGCCATCCACATACGGTAATATCCTAACTCTTCTGCGACTTGTGCGAGCTCGACCGCGCTGTTCAGCGCATGTTCTCCTGTATGACCCGACGTGACCGGCGCCTGGTCTAACACACTCAATCTCATCATGCATTCTCCTATCTCTATAATGAAGTTTCTAAATATCTTGAATTTGTTGGACTCGCCGTCATCATACTAAATGGTTTGATTGAATACGAATGTTTTGCCTAGTATTTAACCTTGTATTTTTCAGAAAATTTCCGCATGTTGTTGATAGCACCTGGTCATATTTTTTATACTAAGAAAGAAATACGTTTCAATAACGGCTGGATGTGTAATGGGGATACATAGACAGCACAAACACTTCGGGGAAATGGGGAATGCATCATGAATGGTTCATCAACACCAGACGGAAAGAAACCTTCTTTTTCGAGTCGAGACTTCTTTAAGTTCTTGATTCCATCACTCATCGGGATCATGTTTTTCATCGTACCAATCTCATCAGAGGAAGGCTTCACGATTCCAGTCGCCTTCTTATCCAATCTGCTGATTGACTGGATTGGGGATTTCGTCCCGACACTCGCCGTCATCATGATGGGGATTTCGATTGTCGGCTCATTATTACTCTTTACGGCACGTCCTGCTTTTATGATGGAGCGACCATCCATCAACGCACTGTTTAGCGTGACACCGTTTTGGTTCGTCATGCGCGTGATCGGTTTCATCGCCGGGGTCATGACGCTACTCACACTCGGACCAGAGATGATCACGTCAGAATTTACAGGGGGCTTATTGCTCTTTGATTTGATTCCAATCTTATTTGCGACATTCTTCTTTGCCGGTATGTTGTTACCGCTCTTATTGAACTTTGGACTTCTCGAGTTCGTCGGGACGTTCTTGATGAAGATCATGCGTCCGCTCTTCCGCTTGCCAGGGCGCGCCTCACTTGACTCGCTCGCCTCATGGGTCGGGGATGCGACGATCGGGATTCTACTGACGACAAAACAGTACGAGGAAGGCTATTACACGAAACGGGAAGCGTCGATCATTGCGACGACATTCTCCGTCGTCTCCATCACCTTCACCATCGTCGTCTTACAGTATGTCGAACTCGACCAATACTTCTTGCCTTACTACGGGGCCATCGTCTTATCCGGACTAGTCGCCGCTCTCATCATGCCACGGATTTATCCATTATCTAAAAAGGCAGACACGGCTTATGAGAAGACGGAGCTCAAACCGGAAGAAGAAGTACCCGCGAACGTGTCACTCGGTAAGTGGGCGTTAATTCAGGCGTTACAAAAGTCACGTTCGAGTAAAAGTTTCCTCGAGACGCTCAAAGACGGCTTCAAGAACGTGCTCGATATGTGGATCGGCGTCCTCCCTGTCGTCATGGCAGTCGGGACGATTGCGGTCATCATCGCAGAATATACGCCGTTCTTCACTATCCTCGGAAAGCCATTCGAACCGATTTTGATGCTCCTTCAAGTGCCTGAGGCATCGGAAGCCGCTCAAACGATGGTCGTCGGTTTCGCCGACATGTTCTTGCCGGCCGTTCTCGGAAGCGGCATCGAGAGTGAATTGACGCGTTTTGTCATCGCTACGTTGTCGGTTACCCAGCTCATCTATATGTCAGAAGTCGGGGGCTTGTTGCTCGGTTCAAAACTACCGATCTCATTCCTCGACCTCGTCTTGATTTTCTTGTTACGTACCTTCATCACCCTTCCGATCATCGTCGGCATCGCACATCTTGTGTTTTAACGAAAACGACGCCCTTTCTCTTTTATGAGATGGGGCGTCCTTTGTATACTAAAAGAAAAGGAGGGAGACCGAGATGGAGCACCCATTTGCAGGACAACTCGAGGTTGCGAACAACGGCTATGCCGGGATCATCGACCCGGAAGCTTATGTGAACGATCGTTATCACGGACGCTGGACATTAAAGCGCTCTGTACAGATTGAAGGCGTGCCCGTCTTGCTCCAACGTCAGTTCGAGAACGGCAAGAATAACTGTACGTTGACGTCGATCACCGCCATCTTCCGTTTCTATCGAGATCATGGGTATGCGAATATCCCAGATGATGTGACACAGATCCAAGAAGATGTGCGCGAGATCGCCTTCAGGCACCATTTCAAAGACGAGAAAGGGACACCGCCGACACAAATCGCCACCATCATCACGAAACTGTGGAAGCGATACGGGTACGACGGTCGAGGCAGTTCCCGCTATCTTTGGAAATGGTCGACGTTTGAGCGTGAGCTGAAAGCAGGACGCCCGTTTGTGTTGAATATGGCGAACGGCTTTTATAAAAATCATTCCGTCACGGGAGTCGGCTACTTGCAGTTTGAAAAACGGGGGTTCCCGGACGTCATCTTGTTAGCCGTGCTCGATAATCGTTCGAAGGACGTGCGCTACATCGACTTCAACGAATTCAACTTTTGGGGAAGCATCACACGCGTCCATTCGCCAGCCACTCGTCCATAATCGTGTCAATCGCTTCTCCGATTTTTAAAAGGTGCTCGCGCTTCGCGTATGACCCGTAATGTAGCCCGTTTGAATCACGGCCATTCCCGAGCCCAACGAACACTTCTGAAGGCTTCATATGGAGGCCGATCATCGGGATACCCGAATCATGGCGTCCGATTTCATAGGTGACGGCGGGATATGCAGACAGTCTTCCGATTGTTGAAAAACCGTTCAAGGCACGACAGTTATCCCGTCCGAGCACGATGATACGGATCGGTTTGATGTACGCAATCGTCCGCTCCAACAGTTCGATTGAGGTCGGATGTTCCATCCAGTGGCGCCCCGTCCTCATCTTCCCCATCTGTTCATATGTCGCAAACTTGAAAAAATCAACGTGGATGACAGCTGCCGGATGATCATAGAACGAACGCCCCATCCCGTTGAGGAGTGCCTCGAGTTTGGCGCCATCCGGTTTCCCGAACCAGTTCGTCGTCGCGCGATTCGACTCGAAATAGACCGATGCCCGTTCGAGCGTTTGTTGCAGCGCCTCTTCATTTCCGAGGTAATCGTCAAACGAGAGTATGTTCCGCCAATAGAACTTTTGGTGTTGCCCCGTTCTCGGTGTCCCGTCACGATGTAAAAACTCGCCGCGAGACGGATTCGTCCCGATGGTCAGCCATTGATCCGGACCAGGTCGACCGTACCAAAGGACAGGTGATGCCTCTTGAATCAATTCTTTCCCGAACGTTGTGTCGCACAGTGCTTGTTGAAATCGGATTGCGTCTTGTAACAGTCGTACTGCCTCCATGTCATCCCTCCTCTCCCGTTCGTTTCCCGCTTTCGAGAGTTTATAAAATGCGTTATAGTGAGAGGACGAAGCCAAACAAAGGACGTGTACACATGCGCATCAATAAATTCATCAGTGAATCAGGCAAGGCGTCCCGTCGCCAAGCCGACCGTCTCGTCGAAGAGGGACGCGTCACCATCAATGGGAAAAAAGCAAAAATCGGCGACCAAGTCAAACCGGGCGATGAAGTCCTCGTCAACGGTTCTGTCGCACGGGTTGCCCGAAACAACGTCTACATCGCCGTCCATAAGCCGGTCGGGATCACGAGTACGACAGAAAAAAAAGTAAAAGGGAACTTGGTCGACATGGTCAACCACCCGCTCCGCATCTTCAACATCGGTCGTCTTGATAAAGACTCGGAAGGTCTCATCCTCATGACGAATGACGGCGATATCGTCAACGAGATTCTCCGTGCAGAAGGCGAGCACGAGAAAGAATACATCGTCTCGGTTGATAAGCCAATCACACCAGAGTTCGTCGAGCAGATGGAAGCCGGTGTCAAAATCCTTGGTCAGAAGACACTTCCGTGTAAAGTCCGTCCGCTTTCAAAGTTCGATTTCAACATTACCCTCACGCAAGGACTCAACCGCCAAATCCGTCGGATGTGTGAGGCGCTCGGATACGAAGTATTCCGCCTCCAACGTGTTCGTGTCATGAACATCACGCTCGGGAAACTGCCGCCTGGACAATGGCGCGATCTTTCGAAAAAAGAGCGTGAGCAGCTGTTCCGCGAATTGAATTACGAACCGAAAGAATGGTACTAAAAAGCAGCCTGAGTCGTCTCAGGCTGCTTTATTCTGGTCGAAGTGATGAGACATGGTCGGTCTCACGACGAATGAAACGTTTGAGTTGAGCGCTCAAGTCGTCGAGCTGTCCCATCGTCGTCCTCATTCTAAATTTCATATGAACATGGTCAAATGAGTCAAACTGCCATTCATCATGAATGAAAATATCGATTTGGATGGTCCCAATCCGGTCAATCAACGTGAAAGTTAGATTGACTTGCAAATCATCCGAACCCTCTTCTTCATCGACTAGTCTCCATGTGATCGGTTCTTTGCCCCACGCTTGATTGAATTGATCGATCTTTTGATAAAGATCCCCAAGACTCGCATCATCTAAATAAATCAACTGATTGCTGGCGCAGGCAGAAGACCGAAGTTGAAGCTGAACTTGATAAAACAGCTCCGTTTCATCCATCCAAATCCGTTCTATCTCAAACTGAGTGTCCATCTCACTATACCAACTTTCATAGTTAACTAAATAATATCAATTTCCTTTTTCGGCTCATTTGGCACTGTTCTACACTTGTCATCTCACTCTTTCATGTCGACTATATCATGTCAATTTGATGAATCACTTAAACTCTTTACACAAAACGGGAATATAAATAATACAGATGATTTTAAAATGAAAAGAGGTGAATCCTCATGAATGGTGCAATCTTTCCACATACTTCAATCGGAAAATGGTCTATTCTCTTGATTGCCTTGTTCCTTGCCATGTATGTACCGTTTCTTCTGCTCAATCAATTTGATACAATCTTCCACTCGACGCTTTGGAGCGACAATACTGCAAACATGCTTCGACTCAGCTATATGACCACATTCTCTATCCTCGGGCTAGGAGCGTTTGTGACCGGATGGTGGGCAATTTTGAAGCAGAAAGAGTATGCTGTGCTCGTCTTTTTTGCAGCTGTGCTTAGTTCAGGTCTAGTCATACTACTCGTGATGGAGTTAATCGGAATCTTAGAGTAATTAAAAAAGTAGGGCCTCCATAGAGACCCTACTTTTACTTCGCCGTCACGCCACCATCTACCGGAAGTTCGATCCCGCTGATATGATTCGCTTCGTCTGACGCAAGGAACAGGACGGCTGCCGCCACCTCATCCGCTTGTCCGAGATTCGGCAAAGCGATTTGATTCAAGAAATGTTGTTTATAGTCTGGATGCTCCATATGTGGCGCACTCATCGGTGTCACGATGTACCCTGGATGCACCGAGTTGACCCGAATGTTTTGCTTCCCGTAATCGACTGCCGCTGCTTTCGTGAGAGAACGGACCGCACCTTTCGAGGCCGTATAGGCACCGGCACCCGCCATACCGGTCAATGCAGAGATGGAGGAGATGTTGACGATTGATCCTCCCCCATTCTCCGTCATGAGCGGAATCGCGTACTGTGTCCCTAACATGACCCCATCGATGTTGATGCGATATGTGCGTGCCCAGTCCTCTTCTGTCTGTTCCAAGAAAGGTTTTGCAAGTGCGATTCCAGCGTTATTGACGAGAATATCTAATTTGCCACATGTCGCTTCCACTTCCGCGAATACATCCTCCCAGCTCGAGCGTGATGTCACGTCATGTTTCACCGCGATGGCTTCCCCACCTTGTGCACGAATCGACTCGACTACATTGTTTACTCCTTGTTCATTGATGTCTGTCGCGACGACTGTTGCCCCTTCTTTGGCGAATAGACGTGCCGTTGACTCTCCCATACCGCTTCCTGCCCCTGTGATGACCGCTACTTTCCCCTGTAAACGCATTGTCCCAGCTCCATTCATTAAATTATGATAGTCTAACTATCATAATAATAATTGGATGTGACATTAATCTCAACGAAACTGCTTGAAGACGATATACTAAGGACAGACAATGAGGTGATGGAATTGAGTAAACGACAACAAAACAAAGAAGAACGAGTTCAACTGATTATCCAGGAGGCAGAACGATTATTTATAGAGAATGGCTTTGAGAAGGTTCAAATGCAGGACATCGCGGATGCGGCAGGGATTGGGGTGGCGACACTGTTTCGCTACTTCCCGAAGAAGGATCAATTGATCGTCGCGGCAGCCGTCAAGAATCTACAACCGACACTCGAGAGATTTGAACAATTCATGCATGAGGAAGGAAACGCCTATGAACGACTCGAGGCCATCTTGAACCACTTTTTCGAGATGCAGTTGGAACGGACGAACCATGCCCGTTTCCGAGAGGCGTTCGAGAGCTATGCATCGCTCGTCGCCTCACCTCTTCCTGGAATCGAGACATACATCGACGTTCAACGACAGATCATGCAGACACTCGAACCCTTGATCGAAGATGGGAAACGCGACGGTTCATTCCGCTCGGATATCGATGTGAAGGTGACCGTCGTCACAATCATCAATACGTTCGGGACGTTCGGCAACAACATCATGTTGAAGTCGCACATCAGTTATTTAGAGGACGATATCGAACCGGCCGTACAATTGCGTGCTTTAAAAGAGATGTTCCTCACATCCATTCGGGCATAAGAAAAACCTCCCTTCGCTTGAAGGGAGGCTAATTGTATACATAAAAAATGAGCACCTCTCACTAGAGGTGCTCTCGAAAGTCTACCGCGACGGACCACGCTCCACAACGTGCTCCTCAAGGGAATGTCCGCCGTCTTACATAGACCAGCTCATCGCATGTACTCAACTATATGCGAAACCTACGTCCTCGTCAATCTTTTCTTCAATCTCGGTTGACATCTTCCTAAAAATTAGGATAATCAATAGTGTTAGCACTCCTATATACAGAGTGCCAAAATATAGACATCAAAAGGAGAACGATCATGACAAAAAAACAGTTTCAAACCGAATCGAAACGAATTTTAGAGTTGATGGTCCACTCAATTTATACACATAAGGACATCTTCTTGCGTGAGCTCATCTCGAACGCGAGTGACGCCATCGACAAGATGTATTATCGTGCCCTCTCCGACGAAAGCATCGAATTCAACAAAGACGATTACTTCGTCAAAGTCGAACTCGACAAAGAAGCGCGGACGATCACAATTCGCGATACAGGGATCGGGATGACAGAAGAAGAACTCGAAACAAACCTCGGAATCATCGCAAAGAGCGGTTCACTCGCCATGAAACAGGCGACGAAGATGGAAGAAGACCATAGCCTCATCGGTCAATTCGGGGTCGGGTTCTATTCCGCGTTCATGGTCGCTGACCGCGTGACCGTACGTACTCGCTCGATTGACAGTGATCAAGGATACGTATGGGAGTCCGAAGGTACAGACGGTTATTCAATCGAACCGACAGACAAATTGGACATCGGTACAGAAATCACGCTCCACTTGAAGGCAGACACAGAAGATGATGCGTATTCGTCATTCCTCGAAGAATATGAGATCCGTTCACTCATCAAGAAGCATTCGGACTTCATCCGTTACCCAATCAAACTGGATGTGACGAAACATCGTCAAAAAGAGGACTCAGAAGAGTATGAGGACTACAAGGAAGAAGAGACCGTCAACAGCATGGTGCCGATTTGGCGGAAGCGGAAGAGCGAACTCAAAGACGAGGATTATAAGGCGTTCTATCACGAGAAGCGCTACGGCTTTGATGAGCCACTCAAGCATCTTCACTTGAACGTCGACGGGACGATTCGTTATCAATCAATCCTGTATATCCCGTCAACGGTTCCGTTCGACTATTACACGAAAGAATTCGAGAAAGGGCTCGAGCTCTACTCGAACGGCGTGTTGATCATGGAGAAGTCACCAGACCTCTTGCCGGACTACTTCGGCTTCGTTAAAGGGATGGTCGACTCAGAAGACCTCTCCCTCAACATTTCCCGTGAAATGTTGCAGCAGGACCGCCAGCTTCGCGTGATCGCGAAGAACGTGAAGTCGAAAATCAAAGGCATGCTCGAGAAGATGCTCCAAAACGAGCGTGAGGACTATGAGAAGTTCTATGAGTCGTTCGGTCGCCAATTGAAGTTCGGCGTGTATGACCAGTTCGGCGCAGCCAAAGACGAATTGAAAGACTTGATTCTTTTCCATTCTTCTCACGAGAAGAAACTCGTTTCGCTCAAAGAGTACGTCGAGCGGATGAAAGAAGATCAGAAGTATATTTACTATGCGACAGGCGAATCGATTCATCGCATCGACCTCTTGCCACAAGCAGAGCGCTTGAAAGAAGAAGGATACGAGATCCTCTACTTTACAGAAGAGATCGACGAGTTCGCCATCAAGATGCTTCAGTCGTATGAAGACAAAGAATTCAAATCGATCGCGAGCGGCGATCTCGGTCTCGATGACGCGGAAGCGAAGTCGCTCAACGAAGACAACCAAGACCTGTTTGCTTTCATGAAAGAAGAGCTAGGAGACCGCGTCAAAGAAGTGCGTGCCTCGACACGCCTCAAGTCACATCCGGTCTGCTTGACGGTCGCAGGTGACGTCTCAATCGAGATGGAGAAGATTTTGAACGCGATGCCAAACGGTGGCGGCATGAAAGCGGAGAAAGTGCTCGAAGTGAACGCCGACCACGCCATCTTCCAGACACTTCAACGTGTGTATAAAGAAGATGAAGCGAAAGCGAAACAATATACAGACCTCTTGTATCAACAAGCCCTCCTCATTGAAGGGTTACCGATTGAAGATCCGGTAGCGTATTCGAATGCGGTGTGCGCGTTGATGGGCTAAATAAAATAGATTATAAATAGGAGGTACTATATTACCTCCTATTTATTGGTTTTTTGTAGATCTAAATATTAAAAAATACTAAAATAGAGGTACATTTTAATATTTGGAGGCTGAGAAATGAAATATAAAACTGAGAGAATGAGCTTCAAAGAATTGGAAGATTCAGTAGAATTACCTAATTTCCAAAGAAGGTTAGTATGGTCACAGAAAGAAAAAAAAGCATTTATTGAAACTCTACATAAAGGATATCCTTTTGGTGCAATTTTAATATATAAATATAGCGACAGGGAGAAACTCTCTTTAATTGATGGTCTTCAACGTTACACCACTATGAAAGATTTCAAAAAAAATCCTGGGAAGTATATAGAATTTGACGAAGAGGTAGATGAGATTATTAAAGCAATTGACTTAAATAGTCTTCATCCAAAAACTTTACAAGAAGTTCAAAAGGGAATAAATTTAATCATTCAAGGTTTAATAGAGAATGATAAAATTTCTAAAAATAATGCTCTGTATTCGGAACTTACTACTATTCCATTAGTACAAAGTTCATTAAAGAGCGATTCTTTTATTATTTTGGGAACAATTCAAGATTACATAAAAGATAAGATATCAAATTTTTTAGATGTTTCTAAAGTCGAAATTCCTACAATCACTTTTTCAGGAAACGAAAACGAATTAGCTTCTGTCTTTGAAAATTTAAATCGCGGCGGCAAAAAGTTATCAAAATATCAAGTGTTTGCTGCACAATGGAGTAATTCAGAAGTTGTTCTTTCAGATGAACCTTTCAATCAACAATTATTAGAATTAAATATTGAGCGATATAATGATTTGACATCCGAACGAGAAATTGAGATTACTAATTTCAATGAGAAAGATCTTCGAGAAAGCATGAAAATTAATTTCTCAGAATTTTGTTATGCTTTTGGAAAACTTATTATCGAAAAAATGCCCGTGTTTTGGACCACTCCTACAGAGGATTTGATCAATGAAATTGGTTATTCTTCATTAGCTATTACTTTAAACATTGAAAATAAAAATCTAAGTAAAATTATCGATGATAAAGAAATTTTCACAGCAAATTTTATAGAGGATTATATTGAAAAGGTACTTTCTATTTATTCAGAAATTAACAATCGTTTTGAGAAACGTTTGAGAATGCCCGGTGCTAAAAAAGTTGTTTATCAAAGTAAAAACGCAACAAACTTCCAATTATTATCTTTTTTCGGTTCTTTGTGGATTTCGAAGTATACTATAAACAAAGAAAATCGTATTATCGAGACTTTACCTAAATACAGAAAAAACTATGATACTATCTTAAATAATTTTCTCGGGTATTATATTTACGATATAGTTACTTCTCGTTGGTCAGGAAGTGGAGATAGTAAATTAGACGAAATCGTTATAAAAAAATCTAATAGATATTCTACTCCGATTGAAAAGTCTACTTTAGAAACAGCACTTCTTTCATGGATTGAAGAAAAAAATTCTAAATATAATATTTTGTTTGATAATGTTACAAAATCTATATGCACAATTATTTATTCTTTTGATTCTGATCAATTTACAGAACAAAACTATGATTTTGAGCATATAGTTTCCAAAAACTTCTTAAACAAAATTGATAAAGCTAAAGGTATACCTGGTGGCTCACTTGGTAATATTATGTTGTTGGATTCAAATCATAATCGTTCGAAACAGCAGCTGAGCCTTTATGAAAACTTGAAGTCTGGACAATCATTAGATAAAGCCTTCTTAGAGCTTCATATATATCCTGCTCAAGACAAATTAGATGCTATAAAGAAAGAGATTCTTGAAGGGAACAATAATCAAAATACTTTAAAACGTATGATTTCTACTCGTAGCAAGGATTTAATAAATGTATTAATTAATAAACTCTATTAATTAACAGTAACGCCAATTAACACAAATTTTGTTTAATATACCCATAAAAATTCATATTACATTAAGATTATTAACATAATAAATAAAGTTTATCGTATTTTACATTCATTTTTATTTAAAAGAGGAGAGCTGAATAGCCCTCCTCTTTTAAATATCCAATGACAACTGTGCTTGTTGCTTATCTACTTCAATTTGGTGAGCAATTTCTTGCTTAGCCCAATCTGCAATTGGTTGTAAAACAGCTCGTGCTAATAGAACTGGAACTGCATTTCCGATTTGTTTATATTGCTTATCTACCCTATTATTCTTTGAGCTAACAGATGTGCTACTTCCATCATCAAATACCCACCAGTCTGGAAAAGTTTGAACTCTCGCCGATTCTCTGACACTCAACCGACGATTCTGAGTTCCTATCAATTCCCACTCATCTTTGCCTAACTTTTTCATTCTTTCCCCACCGGGCCACAACTGTGCTTGTCTACCTGATGCTTGAACTGTAAAAGCTTGATCGTTCCAATCCTTTTTACGATTACGCGATAAATAGATCGATGAAAAGTCGCCTTCATAAACGTCTTCCGGCCATTCTGGTAAATCACCAATAGCATCTTCAAGCGTTACATACGGTTTTCTGTCCTCTCCATGAGTAGGCTCCGGAAATTTGTATGAAAATTTAACGTCATCTCGAACGCCAACTATAAATACACGTTCTCTTATTTGTGGTACGCCATAATCTCTTGCATTCACCAATTTATACTGTATTTTATAGCCTGCAGAAGCAAAATCTTCTATGATCTGTCTAGCAACTTCACCTTTTCCTAATGTTAAAAGACCTTTCACATTCTCAGCTACAAACACTTTTGGTTTCGCTTGAATGATTGCACGAATAAAATGAATATATAAGAAGTTTCTTTCATCGTCGATTAGTCTCGGACCAGCTGCTGAAAATCCAGGACAAGGAAAACCACCTAAAATTACATCAGCATACGGAAAGTATTTAATTTTTCGTATATCTCGTGGATCCTGAACTGTGTGTTCATTATCAAAGTTTAACTTATAAGACCTTGCTGACTCTTTAAATAAGTCGTTTGAATAAATCGTTTGAAATATATTTTGCTTTCCTAATCTGTCAAAGTTACTTTTCGACTTATATACTTCTTCTAGAATGCTTGGAGTTTCTTGACTCGATACTAATCCAGCTAAATCAAACCCTAAATCTAAACCACCACAACCAGAAAACAGACTGACTACGTGAAATTTATGCTTTTCTCGCTTAATACTATTCAAAATTTCTTCATCTTTAGAAGATTGAATAATTCGACCAGACTCTTCTTTAATTTTTTCCATTAATACTTGCTTCACATCTTCGGATGAGTAGTCATTTGTGGGTCTAAATTTAGCTCTACCTCGTTCGTCAATTTTCATGTCCTCTCACCTCATCTTCTTCGCCATTACATAATTTTCTCTTATTCATTAATCATAACTGACTCTATTCAAAATGGCCAGAGTTAAGTTTTTCCAAAAAATGAGGACCAAAACGATATAATAAACAATACAGTTTAGAGAAAATGTTAAATAGGAGAAATTCATAATGATGCAAAAGCAAAGAGGCAATCAACATGTATTAGAAGTGAAGTACTACTTATCAAAATTGATTAAAGGGGAACGCATTGATTTACACTCTTCTTCAGCTGCAACTGCAATGTATCTCTATAAAAAGCATTCTTCAATTACTTCATTACAAAGTAAGTTTGATACCCCAAACCCTGATCAACATCCTGACCTAACATTAACACTACATAAACACCAAGTACCATATCACCTCTTTAACTCAAAAACTGGAGATATCCAACCTCGGAATTTAGGTGGCAAAAGCTTCTTATCCAAATATTTTAATGATCCTCTTTTACAAGATAAATTTAACTCAACGTTAAACAGACTATATGAAGCCTTTTTCAAAAGTTTTTTAAGGTCAACTAACCAATATAAATCTCTAAAAGATTATCGTAATGAAGTACGTATACAAAACATTACGTTTTCATCAAATGAAAAAGCTAGAATAGCTCGAAAAAACATTCTGTATTCATTAAGAGAAAGTACGTTAGAAATGTTTCAAGAACTTCTAAATAGTAATAATCAACAACAGGTGATTTCTGGATTAAATCTATTACTATTTCAAGGGGAGTCCATGTTAGTGTCGATTGAAAAGGCACCAGAGTTCCCTGTTCTCGAAAAGAAATATCAATTTGATCCTGACGCAAACATAATTTTGTTCCGTAAAGGCAATGCATCTATTGGTTTTACAGATGGAATTATCACATTGTATATCAGATTTAAATTCGAAAGTCAGCCCCATAGTCCTATCAAACTAACTACCGCTTTGTTTAACAATGAGTCTACAACTAACGTTAACCAAGAACTAATTCGTAAGTTTGAAGATATTTGGACCCAACTTATTCATGAGACCAATGAAGTTAGATCGAATGATCCAAATAGTATTGGTAAAGTGAATGAAGCTCTCATTTATCACTATCTGCTCACTAATCAAAAGGCAATTATTTCTGACGAAAATTCAAAGGAACCTCGTCATTTAAATAACTTACAGATATATGGTGAAAATTTAAAAAAGGATACATTAGAAAAATTAAAATACGCATCAAAAGATGCTGTCGAATCAATTTTACTACCTAGTATTAAAGAAGAGTATTCAGAGTATAAAATCTCTTCAGTATCGCTCACCGATGATGCTTACAGACTAGATATTAAAGACAATTCAGATATAAAAATCACTTTAACTCCAAGGAATCCTAATTCTTCAGAAGTGAAATTAAAAGAACTCTGTTACTCGTTAAAAGCAAATGCTAAATCAAATTCGATACCCGTAGTAAAGAATCCTGGATTCGGAACTATTTTGGGAGCAAACTACTTTAGAGTCGGTGAAACGACTCAAGTAGCAAAAGAACTAAAAGATCTCTATTTGGAAGGAAAGTTAACTCGAGAAGAGGTGCTAGAATCCGCAAATCAATATCTTGCTGATTCTCTGTCCAAAGCCTCAAAAGCTTCTTTAAAGCTCGGTGTATCAACAATCGTAGGAGATATACCTACACTTCATACTTTTTATGAAAGTAATTATGCAAAATTATCTAAGATTATTTCCTATGGAGAAGATCTTAAGTTTATTGCAAATCATCCAACGAAGATCAACAATGCGATTTTTTGGAATGAGGACAAAGAACAATTAATCATGCGCTTAAAATTTTCTGCAGGAGAATCTCACGGATGGAGTAGTTTAAAATTAGCATGCACGTACAAAATTCAACCTTAATCGCTACTTGTGATTAAGGTTGTTTTATTGATGTAATTGATAATCCTCCAATTTCCGACGAGAAAATGTATAACCCTTCCCAAAATATTATCAACTATACTCATGATTTTTATTTTTCAAAATAAGAAAATAGCGAGAAAAATACCGATCGTTATGTAATCGTTTTCTTTGCTTTTATTAAGCCAAATACAGACAATCTTTTGATACACCTTATATTTTCAAAGCATGCAAACGCCTTGACAATTCCAGCTCGTTATATGAAGTTAGTATTACATTATAATTATTCTAGTCGAGATAGAAACGCTAGAGTAAAAAACAAGGAGGACATAACCCATGTCATTAATCGGCAAAGAAGTACTACCATTCAAAGCACAAGCATTCCAAACAGGTGAATTCCTCGAAGTTACAGAGAACGACCTCAAAGGCAAATGGAGCGTTGTCTGCTTCTACCCAGCTGACTTCACATTCGTCTGCCCAACTGAACTTGAAGACCTTCAAAACGAGTACGCTACACTTAAAAACCTCGGTGTAGAAGTATACTCTGTCTCAACAGACACACACTTCACACATAAAGCTTGGCACGAAACATCTGAGAAAATCGGAAAAATCGAGTACATCATGATCGGTGACCCATCACACGTCATCTCACGCAACTTCGATGTCTTGAACGAAGAAGACGGCCTCGCAGACCGTGGTACGTTCATCATCGACCCAGATGGTGTCATCCAAACTGTCGAGATCAACGCTGGCGGCATCGGCCGTGACGCGAGCACGCTCGTCAACAAAGTCAAAGCAGCACAATACGTACGCAACAATCCAGGCGAAGTCTGCCCAGCGAAATGGGAAGAGGGTTCTGAAACACTCCGCCCAAGCCTTGACCTCGTCGGTAAATTGTAAGGAGCGATTGCATGTTAGAAGCAGCGATTAAACAACAGCTCGACCAATATCTCCAGCTCATGGAGGGCGATGTCGTCCTCCGTGTGAGCGCTGGGGAAGACAAAGTCTCAAACGAGATGCTCGAGCTCGTCAACGAACTCGCCAGCATGTCATCACGCATCTCGGTCGAACGCGCGACGCTCGAGCGTACACCGAGCTTCAGCGTGAATCGTCCATCCGAAGAGACAGGAATCGTCTTCGCGGGGATTCCACTCGGACATGAGTTCACATCACTCGTCCTCGCCCTCCTCCAAGTGAGCGGGCGCGCACCGAAAGTTGATGCGGACACAATCAAACAAATTCAAAATATCGAAGGCACATACCACTTCGAGTCATACATCAGCCTCAGCTGCCACAACTGTCCTGACGTCGTGCAAGCGCTAAACGTCATGAGCGTCCTCAACCCGAACATCACGCACACGATGATCGATGGAGCCGCGTTCAAGGATGAAGTGGAAGCAAAAGAGATCATGGCTGTCCCGACGGTCTTCTTGAACGGCGAATCGTTCGGTAACGGTCGGATGTCACTCGAAGAGATCTTGGCGAAACTCGGTACAGGTCCTGACGCTTCTGCGTTTTCGGACAAAGACCCGTATGACGTCCTCGTCGTCGGTGGCGGTCCAGCGGGTGCGAGCGCAGCCGTATACGCGGCTCGTAAAGGAATCCGTACCGGAATCATCGCAGAGCGCTTCGGCGGCCAAGTGATGGACACGATGGGGATTGAGAACTTCATCGGTACTGCTTATACAGAAGGTCCAAAGCTTGTCGCAAGCCTTGAAGAGCACGTCAAAGAGTACGGCATCGACGTCATGAACCTCCAACGCGCGAAGCGTCTTGAGAAAAAGGACCTCATCGAGATCGAACTCGAGAACGGTGCTGTCTTGAAGAGTAAGAGCGTCATCCTCTCGACTGGTGCACGCTGGCGTAATGTCAACGTCCCAGGTGAGGCGGAGTTCAAAAACAAAGGGGTCGCTTACTGCCCGCACTGTGACGGTCCTCTCTTTGAAGGGAAACGTGTCGCGGTCATCGGTGGCGGTAACTCCGGGATTGAAGCAGCTATCGACCTCGCAGGGATCGTCAAGCACGTAACGGTGCTCGAGTTCGCTCCTGAACTCAAGGCCGACCAAGTGCTACAAGACCGTCTCCACAGCCTCCCGAACGTGACTGTCATCACGAACGCTCAGACGACAGAAATCACGGGTACGGACAAAGTGAACGGCATCTCGTATGTGTCTCGTGAGACGAACGAGTCACATCATGTCGAACTTGAAGGCGTCTTCGTCCAAATCGGCCTCGTCCCGAACACGGACTGGCTCGACTCGGTCGAACGCAACAACTTCGGGGAAATCGTCGTCGACCGTCATGGCGCAACGAACGTCCCAGGTGTTTTCGCAGCGGGAGACTGCACGAACAGCGCCTACAAACAAATCATCATCTCGATGGGTTCTGGTGCGACAGCCGCACTCGGCGCCTTCGACTACATGATTCGCAACTAACACAAAGACTCGCCCTCTATCATGAGAGCGAGTCTTTTTTACAGTTCAAACGTCTTCCCCGAGTCCGGGATGAATAAAATCGAGTCTCCGCTCCCCGTCTCAAATCGATAGCCCACTCGAGGAGAGAATGGATTCCATTCTCCTCCGGTCGTCGGAACGCTCTCCATGTATGTCACGTCATTGTACATTTTGTTCAACGTCTCTTCTGCCTCAGCTAACGAGTAGCTCGGAATCGAGAGCAAAATCGCCACCCCAACACTCATCACTCCGACCGACACCGCCCACGGAGTCGATGTCGGCTTTCGAAACTGTGTCAAGACTAGTAGCATGATGATCCAGCCAATCGGTACCCCAAACGTCGCCGCATTCCCATACCACTGCGCATTGATCGTCAATAAACTGGCGATCACCACACCGCCAATCATCCACCACCACTTCATCAACATCACCTCCTCTTCATTATCCCAAAATCAGGAAATGACTCAACTTTTTTATTCATATTGATGTATGATAACTTATAGTGTATGATATACAGTATAAAGATAAACGAATGAAGGAGGCGAAAAAATGTCCGATGTAAAAGCCTCGTTGGTGACGGAGTTGCGGCGCGGCACGTTGACGATTGCGGTGCTCAGCCAGTTGAAGACACCTCAATACGGCTATTCTCTCGTTCAAGCGCTACTTGATGCCGACATCAACATTGACCAAAGTACGCTCTACCCGCTCTTGCGTCGACTTGAAAAACAAGGACTCGTCACGAGTTCCTGGGACACAACGGAGAGTCGACCACGCAAGTACTACGTGCTCAGTTCGGATGGAGTGGACATTTTGAATGAGTTGTACGTGGAGTGGATGAACATGTCGAAAACATTGACCCGTCTAATTGAAGGAGGAAACGATCATGAATCTTCGTGATGTGTATATCGATGAAGTCACCTCTCGAATCCCAGAGTCGATGCGGCAAGACGTCGCACTCGAATTGGAATCGACCATTGATGACATGACTGGAAATGACCCATCTGAAGCGGCTTTATTTGAAGCATTGCGCCAACTCGGCGACCCTCATATCCTCGCTGCTCGCTATGCGAACCGACCACTCTATCTCATCGGTCCTGCCCTCTTCACACAGTACGTGAACATCATCAAAATCGTCTTACCGATTGCCGTCACGGTTGTCACCATTCTCTCGATCATCGGTTATTTGACCAATCCCATCGACGACACATCTTGGAGTCAATTCTTGATTCAAGCATTCCTTCAAACTGGGGCGGCCATCTTCAATGTCGTCGTTCAGACGCTATTCTGGATCACCCTCACGTTCTTCATCATTGAACGTGCTGTACCTGAGGGCGAAGTTCCTTTCTCGAGTTGGAAACCTGAACAACTCAAGAAAGTAAAACCACGTTCGACCTCGATTTCTTTTGGTTCGATTTTGTTTGACTTTATCGCCACCGTTCTGATGGTCGTATTGTACGTCAACGCCGAGCAGTTGATTCGTGTCGTCACAGATAGTGAATCCTATCCGCTACTCAATGCGTCGGTCTTGGATCAATTCTTCCCGTTTGTCATCGCCCTGGCCGCCTTTGGGATCGCCATCGCCATTTACAAATGGCTGGTTCGACATTGGACAAAGCCGCTCGCCTTGTGGAACGCGCTCTTCAATATCGTATGGATTGTCGTCACGGCGCTCATTCTACTGCAACCTGATTTAATTTCTTCTAATGCCGTCTCGTTGATTGGTGAGCAAATCAACGCCGACCTTGAAACAATCAGTCGTTGGGGCGTCTGGAGTGTCTTACTCACCATCATCATCGTGTGTATTCTCGATTTAGCAGAAGGTTTGATCAAAGCGTTTCGACGTTGACCTCACATTCAAACGTTTCATTTCCAAGGAAAGTGGAATAGCGGAGAAGAGAACGGATTTTGAATGGGGAGGCATTTGATGGGTATTCCAACAATCAAGCTACATGACGGTTATGAGATTCCGGCCATCGGACTCGGGACGGTTTATTTAAAAGGTGAAGCAGGGGTCGACGCCATCACGTGCGCCATCCGGAACGGATATCGACTCATCGATTCGGCGATTCGCTACGATAATGAAGGCGCGGTCGGTGAAGCGGTTCGCCAATCCGGCATCCCGCGTGAACAACTTTTCTTAACATCGAAACTGCGCGCGCAATATTATGACTACGATCAGGCGCTCGAGATGATTCGAGAGTCCCTATATCGAGCGAACCTCGACTATTGGGATTTGTTCCTCTTGCATTGGCCAAACCCGAAACAAGACAAGTACGTTGAGGCATGGCGTGCCTTGATTCAAGCGAAGAAAAACGGATGGATCCGCTCTATTGGGGTATCGAACTTCATGCCGGAGCACCTTGACCGCTTGATTGAAGAAACGGGAGAAACACCGGTCATTAACCAAATCGAGTTACACCCGTACTTCTCTCAAGTCGAACAGCGGAAAGCCGATAAAGAACGCGGCATCATCACAGAAGCGTGGAGCCCGCTCAGTCGCGCCCGCACGGTCATCCATGACGAAAAGATCACCGAGCTCGCCAAACAAAAAGGAAAGAGCGTGTCTCAAGTCATCTTGCGTTGGCACGTGCAGCTTGGTGTCATCCCGCTCGCCCGCTCGTCTAGCGAGTTGCACCAAAAAGAGAATCTCGACGTCTTCAACTTCGAATTGACGGATGAAGAGATGGAGACGCTCAATGCGTTGACGAAGCAGGATGGTCGCATCGATGACCAAGACCCGCGAGAATACGAAGAGTACTAAAAAAGATTGAGCCTAGATGGCTCAATCTTTTTGTTTAAAACGCCGGAATGGCCGTTTCATCATAGTTTTCTTGCAAGAACGCACGGACTTCGTCACTTGTGAGCGCTTCGCCGAGTTTTTGGATCGCTTCGTCATCCTGGTTGTCTTCACGTGCGACAAGCGTGATGGCGAAATCATTCTCGACGCCTTCTGTTAAGAGTGCGTCACTCTTCGGTGTCAAACCGAGCGGTGCAGCGTAAGCCGGTGTCATCAAGACCGCATCGACATCATCGTACGCGCGCGCGAGCATCAATAAGTCGACTTCTTCAAACTTGAAGTTTTTCGGGTTAGATGTGATATCAGCTTGTGTATAATACGTGCCTTCCTTCTCTCCGAGTTCGATCACATCATGTTGTGCGAGAAGGGAGAGCGAACGGTCGATGTTCGATACGTCGTTGGCGATCGCAATCGTTGCGCCTTCCGGAAGGTCTTCCATGTTGTCATAGTTTTTTGCGTATACACCGTAGTTTGCGAAATAAATCGGTTCGATGGGAACGAGATTCGCATCGTTGCTGCGGTTGAACTCTTCCATATACGGAACGTGTTGGAAGAAGTTCGCATCGACTTCTTTCGCTGCAAGTGCCGAGTTCGGTTGGACGTTGTCTCCGAGAACAACGATTTCGAGTTCGATGTCGTCTTCTGCGAGCTGTTCTTTCGCGATTTCAAGCATATCTGTCATCGGTGGGATGAGTGATGCGACTTTCAATGTCTGTGGTTCATTTGCTTGTTTCGTTTGTGTTTCTGTATCGTTCCCACATGCTGCGAGGACGAGTGTGAGTGAGGCTAGAAGTGCCATCAATTTTTTCATATTCATTTCCTACTTTCTGTTTAACGTTTGTCGATGATTCGCGCCACGGTCGTGCCCGTGAATTGAATCAACTGTACGAAGACGAGCATGATGAGAATCATATAGAGCATGAGTTCTGTCTGAAATTGTTGATATCCATAACGGATGGCAAAGTCACCGATGCCACCACCCCCGACGACTCCCATAATCGTCGAGTATGAGATAAAACTGATGATGGATGTGGTCAATCCGAGGACGAGACCGGACCGGGCTTCCACATAAAGAAACTTAAAGATGATGTCTTTCACAGACGCTCCCATCGAGAGTGCCGCTTCAATCACCCCGCGTGGGACATCAATCAGTGACTGTTCGACGAGTCGCGCATAATGCGCAATGGCAATGATGGAGAGCGGCACCGTCGCTGCTGCCGTTCCGATGGCGGTTCCGATAATGAGCCGTGTAAATGGAATCAAAAACACGACGAGTAACAAGAAGGGGAAAGACCGGACGATGTTCACGACCAGGTTGAGGACGGAGAAGACGATTTGGTTCTCTAACAATTGTCCTTTACGCGAAAGATAAAGCCACGTGCCTAACGGCAATCCGACTAGAATCGCGGCGAGAATCGATACCCCGACCATAATGAACGTCTCGGCGATGGATTGCCAAATCTCTGATTGATAGCGCACCAAGATGTCAGGCATTCGCTTCACCTTCCTCTCGCAACTGTTCGACGAACCAACTTGGATTCTGATCGATGGCGACCACCCCTGTTGGCTCCCTCTCAATCGTCTCATGAACGGATCCGTCTGCCATGACGGTGACGCGATGACAGATTTGACGGATGACATCCATCTCATGCGTGACGAGAACGACGGTGACGCCGAGTTTTTCATTGACCGACTGAAGGACACGCAGCACTTCCGCCGTCGTATTCGGGTCGAGTGAAGAGGTCGGCTCATCGCATAGGAGTACACTCGGTTCACTTGCGAGTGCCCGAGCGATGGCGACACGTTGCTTTTGTCCCCCACTCAACTGGGAAGGATATTTATCGCGATACGCTTCGAGTCCAACGAACCGGAGACATTCCATCACGCGTGCTTCCCATGATGCTTTCGGCCGCTTGGCAAGTTTCAGTGAATCGAGGACGTTATCAAACACGTTCTTATTCGCGACTAGATTAAATTGTTGAAAAATCATACCGATCCGATGTCGCTTCTTGCGTAGTTCCCGATTAGAGAGTTCGGTCAACTGGTCGCCATCGACCGTGACGCTCCCGGCATCCGGTTTCTCCAACAAATTCATCAATCGAAGGAGCGTCGACTTCCCGGCACCGCTCGCGCCGATAATGCCGTAAATCTCCCCTTTTCGAATGTGAAGCGATACATCGCGAACGGCCATCTCTTGTCCATAACGCTTATGGACGGACGACAATGTGATCATGGCAGACATCCTTTCTACATCTCGTGAGTGAGTCAACCGTTTATCATTTTAGCGAAGTAAAGAGTTGATGTCAGTTCATGTGCTCACATGAAAAGAACCGCACTGCGGTTCAGAGTCGATGTCGTTTAAAATGTTCGGCTATGTGTCGCTTCATGGCGTCTCGATTTTCGGCGAAGATGCGATGGCGATGACCGTTCCCACCAGACGGATGTGGAAACCCACTCACTACGCGATCTTGATCCAAGAGCCCTCGCTCAACCAATAACTCCACGGCTCGCCTCACGTTCACGCCCATCGGTAGGATGAGTGCATCTTGAAGATGGGCCATCTCTTCTGCGAAGATTCCTTCTACGTATGGTCGAAACAGCTCTGTTCGAATCATATCCGGGCTCGATCCGTTATAGTTCTTGCCTTTATAGAAGACGGGATAAGGGAGGACCGCCGTGTTTTGAACGAGATGGTTCGCTGATCCAAACAAATCGAGGGATGACTCGATTCCCAAATGATGATGTAACTCCAAATCGTCCAGCATCGTCACTAAGTTCTTTCGAATCGGACCGGAAAAACTGCCACGTTGTTTGACGGCTCGAAGCGCCTCTTCGTCTGTTGCATCCTTCAAGTCACGGATTGCCTCGAACGACTGACGCATTTGATACAAGCCTGGCGTGATTCCCGCGATGACGACTTTCGCATCCGGATTGATGTATTCGAACGGTGCGTAATAGATCTCAAGTTGTTTCTTTTCATCACGGTCTAACAAAAAGTCTTCATTTTTCAACGTCTCTTCTTCTAAATTTGATAGCTGCAAAATCTTTGATTTATATGTTTGAAATAACGCTGTTCGTGTCATATAAATAACACTCCTTTCGTCTACTTTCTCTATCTCTATTCCCCTAAATCTTTGTGTGAGAAAAGTTCATCTTTCAGACAAATGCTATTCAAAAATAGAGCGCTTTCATTCCATTTTTTGTGCTATCCTGACGATGTGATTGAGAAGGGATTTTTCATCAGGTTTGCTAAATTCTCACAAGGAGTGTGTTCACACATGAAAGCAGTCGTCGTCAATTCAGCAAGCAAGGCCAACATCGAAGTCGTCGAAAAGGAACTACGTCCATTACAAGCAGGCGAAGCACTCGTCGATGTCGAGTACTGTGGCGTATGTCACACGGATCTTCACGTCGCAGCTGGTGATTTCGGAGATGTCCAAGGACGCGTGCTCGGTCATGAAGGGATTGGGATCGTATCTGAAATCGCCGACGATGTCACGAGTTTGAAAGTTGGCGATCGCGTCAGTATCGCTTGGATGTATCATGCATGTGGTCGTTGCGAATATTGTACGACAGGTCGAGAGACTTTCTGTCGAAACGTTCAAAATGCCGGATATAGCGTGGACGGCGGGATGGCTGAACAAAGTATCGTCGTAGCCGACTATGCCGTCAAAGTACCTGACGGATTGGACCCTGCGCAAGCTTCGAGCATCACATGTGCCGGCGTCACGACGTATAAAGCCATCAAAGTTGCCGACGTGAAACCTGGGGAGACGGTCGTCATCTACGGTTGCGGTGGACTCGGCAACCTGGCCATCCAATATGCGAAACACGTCTTCAACGCACACGTCATCGCCGTAGATTTGAACGATGATAAGCTCGAACTCGCCAAAGAGAGTGGAGCTGATTTGACGATTAACCCATCGACTGAAGGAGATGCAGCTGACATCGTACAAGAGAAGTTCGGTGGGGCTCATGCCGCTGTCGTCACAGCCGTCTCAAAAGTCGCCTTTAATTCTGCAGTCAATGCAGTCCGAGCATGTGGGAAAGTGGTCGCCGTCGGTCTTCCTTCTGAAACGATGGACTTGAACATCCCTCGTCTCGTCCTCGATGGAATCGAAGTCGTCGGCTCACTCGTCGGGACACGTAAAGACTTAGAAGAAGCCTTCCAGTTCGGGGCAGAAGGGCTCGTCGTGCCTGTTGTTCATAAACGCTGTCTTCACGAGGTGCAAGACGTGTTCGAAGAGATGGAGCAAGGGAAAATCCAAGGACGCATGGTCATCGACTTCAAAAATAAAGACTGCTAATCGGAACGGGGCCTCGTGCCTCGTTTTGTTCTAGATTGACGTTGACGGGGTATAGTTGCTTTTGTATAGTTAGGAACGTCTAAAAGCCGGAAATGAAAGAGGAGTGACTTGATTTGACTCCATTAACGTCAACCAGTCTACTTGATTTATTGTCAGAGCGAAATGATCAAGTTCGACGCATGAGTGAACAATCTTGGAATGAACAAAGTGATATCCAACTCTCGAACTCGGAATGGTATATTCTCGCGACACTTTATCAGTCGAAAACAACAATTGCCGAAGTCACGCACAGTGTCCATATTTCTCGACAAGCGACTCATAAACTGATCAAGAACCTAGAGAGTAAAGCGCTCGTTCTTGTGACAGACCATCCGCAAAATCGAAAAGACAAATGTATCGAGTTGACCTCGCTCGGTCACACTTGTTATGAGCAAAACGAGACGCTCAAAGCACAACTTGAGCAACGGATCCAAGAAAGCATCGGCCAAGAGGCGTTTGAACAACTGAAAACCATTCTGCGCGTGGATTGGAAACTATGACCGTGTCAGCTTGAAGGCGACACGGTTTTTCATATGCATACATGGACAAAAACGTCAACCGAGTTGACATTTCATCTTCTGAATGACTATGCTTATAGATAAGGAAGAGGTGATCGACTTGTTTAAAACTGGAGACTTAATCATCTACTCGACCCATGGCGTATGTCGCATCGACGACATTTCGGACAAAACGGTCGCAGGAGAGACGAAATCGTACTATACGCTTCACCCCATCAACAACTCACAAAAGTTGCAGATCAGCATTCCCGTCGACAATGACAACGTGATGATGTTGACGTTACTCGAAGCAGATGAGGCATCAGAGATTTTAGAGTCGTTCCGCTCACCTGGTGTGGAATGGAATCCGCATTCCAACAACCGCAATCGTGAATTCTTGAATGTCGTGCATTCAGGAAACCGGCATGAGATTGCCCAAGTAGTGAATACATTGAGCCGTAGACAAATCGAGGCACTTCAAGCGAACAAAAAACTATACGAGCAAGATCGTAAGATTTTAGAGAACGCCAAAACGATTTTGGTGAAAGAGCTCTCCCTTGCCCTCGAGCGTTCAGAGAGCGACATCGAGCGCACGATTGGCGAGTACTTACATGAAAGCATGACGACACTCACACCTTGACCTCTTCCAGTGGAAGTGGTCTTTTTTTGTTCTATTAAAATAATATACTTTTTTTTACATTTCTCGGGTATCCTAAAACAAATATACCTTATGATATAGGGAGGATGTTAGGATGCAACTGCACTCTAGTACGACCCATGTCACCGACACGCACGTCGTTCGGGCAATCGAAAACAATCTGGCCATCATTCGCTTTGATGAAAATCGCCGTGTCGCCTACGTCAATGAGATTTTTGCCAAAACGATGGGGTACGAAGTCAAGGAACTGATGGGACGCCCCCATCGTGATCTTTGCTTGCCCGAGTTCGCGAACAGTCCCCAATACGACCTGTTTTGGCGTAAGCTCATGCAAGGGTTGAGTTATCACGACAAGATTGAACGACGTGCCGCAGATGGTCATAGTGTCTGGCTAGAGGCGACCTACATGCCGATCTTCGATGATGCCCACCAGAACGTCATCGGCGTCTCAAAGATTGCAGCCGATATCACGTCACGGCAACAAGACGTACTCCACATGGCGAATAATCTTCAAGAGACGTCTGAATACTTATCTGCCCAGTCCCAAATCGGGAAACAAGACGGAGAACACGTACTCGAAAACGTCAAACTGATTGAACAAGAGTCGACTCAAAACCTAGAGCATTTACATGCTCTCCAACAAGAGGCGAAAACGATCACGGATATTGTCCGAACGATTCGTGAAATCGCTGCCCAAACCAACCTTCTCGCACTCAATGCCGCAATCGAGGCGGCACGCGCAGGTGAACATGGACGCGGCTTCAATGTCGTCGCGACAGAGGTGCGCAATCTTTCAAACAAAGTCTCACTCTCCATTACAGAAGTGAACAACAACATTGAAGGCATTGTGAAACGCATCGATGACGTGTCGATGAGCATCGGACGAATTTCTCATAAAGTCAAAGATAGCTCGGGACAACTCGAGCATACGGTCCGAGAGTTCGAAAAATTAGCAGATTCAGCCGCTACACTCGAACAGCAGGCAAAGACGTTTCTCAAAATGGTATGAGCGGCCCGATAGGAGGTCGCTTTTTTCTATACAAAAGACGAGCATACGATTGTATGCTCGTCTTGAATCAATTAATTGTGGACCATGTCCTTTTCCTCTAAACCGAGCGTGACCGCCGTCGATTCGTGAATCGTCTTGAATAAATCCGGGTGTTCCGACAGCTTCAATCCATACGACGGTACCATTTCTTTGATTTTCGCTTCCCACTCCGGTAAGTGTTGCGGGAAGCACTGCTCGAGCACTTTCAACATGACGTGCACGGCCGTCGATGCGCCTGGAGAAGCACCGAGAAGCGCCGCGACCGACCCATCTTCGGCACTGACGACTTCCGTTCCGAATTGAAGCGTTCCTTTTCCTTGCGGTGTATCTTTGATGACCTGAACACGTTGCCCTGCCACGACGATCTCCCAATCTTCATTCTTGGCATTCGGGATGAATTCACGGAGTTCATCCATCCGTTTGTCGTGAGATAAGAGTACCTGCTCGATCAAGTATTTCGTAAGGGGCATCTCTTTCGCCCCTGCGGCAAGCATCGTGATGACGTTGTTCGGCTTGACCGAACGAATCAAATCCAAGTTCGATCCTGTTTTTAAGAATTTCGGTGTGAAGCCGGCGAACGGTCCAAACAGCAACTCTTTGCGTCCATCGATAAAACGAGTGTCGAGATGCGGGACCGACATCGGTGGTGCCCCGACTTTCGCCTTTCCGTAGACCTTCGCATGATGTTGCTCGATGACCTCACGATTTTTGCAAACGAGGAAGAGGCCGCTGACCGGGAATCCACCGATTTGTTTCGATTCCGGAATCCCTGTCTTTTGTAAGAGCGGCAAACTGCCACCACCGCCTCCGATAAAGAGAAACGGTGCCGTATGCGTCTCAATCGTATTCCGAGACATGTCTTTCACTTTCACTTCCCAATGACCGTTCTCGAGGCGCTTCACGTCCTCGACGCTATGACCGTAGTTGAGCTCGACCCCGTTCGATGTGAGATGGTCAAACAACATACGTGTCAATGCGCCAAAATTCACGTCTGTTCCTGAGTCGATTTTCGTCGCGGCAATCGGTTCATCCGATGTCCGTCCGTCCATGATGAGCGGGATCCATTCCTGTAATTGACTCGGATCGTCCGATAAGACCATCCCTTCAAACAACGGATTCGTTGTGAGCGCTTCCAAACGGCGTTTCAAGAAATCGACGTTCTTCTCCCCTTGGACCATGCTCATATGTGGGATTGAACGAATAAAGGCTCCTGGATTTTCAATCAGTCCTTGCTTGACGAGGTGCGCCCAAAACTGGCGCGAGATTTGGAACTGCTCGTTGACGTTGACCGCTTTGGAGATGTCAATCGTCCCGTCTGCGTTCTCTGTTGTATAGTTTAATTCGCAAAGTGCGGCATGTCCCGTACCTGCGTTATTCCATTCGTTTGAACTTTCTTCCCCTGCTGCATCGAGCTTTTCGAACACTTTGATGTTCCACTCCGGTACGAGCTCTTTAAAGAGTGAACCGAGCGTTGCGCTCATAATCCCTGCCCCAATCAAAATGACGTCTGTTCTCGTTTGCGTACTGCTCATGAAAACCCCATCCTTATCCCCTGAATTTTTTGTCATACGATTGAAGAATCCCCATTCCTCAATCATATATTTTATAATCGTTATACCGATTATAACTCTTTTGTGATGAATGATAAGGGTTATGTATGATTTTTTGTGCTGAAACTTTTTATGAAAATGGGATGATCCCATCAAATGAAGGAGGTGTTCTTTTGAGGCGTGGTTTACGTTTTACAATTCCCAATCAATATGGGCAATTTCTAAAAGCAATCTTAAGTCCAATCCCTCTTGATTCATACCAATGGAACGTGGTTGATGAGGAATCGTACATTGTGAACGAAGGGCAACTGGATCGCCTGTTGTTTCCGGAATCGACCGTAATCGATGGTCATCAATTCGCTGAACTGCTCACGTATCATGAACACTATTTGATTTTCGTTGATATCAAGGCGTTCCAACCGAATATGTCCTCGGAAATCGCAACGTATGAAGACTTTTTACATAGTACGTGTGAATTCGCTCTATTGGTGACGGACAGTCAAGACGTCACAATCTACTGTAAAGACCAAGAGATGCTCAATTCCCTTTACGAAAATGCTTCTTGGCATGGATTTGAAGACGTCACATACATCACAAGTCATAATGACTCGAGGACACGCTTATCCTGCTGGTAACCATACATTTTGAAGAGGAGAATCCATATGCCCACACTCTATTTGATTCGCCACTGCTCAGCCGCGGGCCAAGAACCTGACGCACCGCTCACAGAAGACGGTTCCGCCCAGTCTTTATGGCTTCGCGATTTCTTTTCTGAACTCACAATCGACCGGATCATCTCAAGCGATTATACCCGTGCAGTCGCTTCGGTCACGCCACTCGCCGATGCTCATCACCTCTCGATTGAACGTGAACCGTTACTGAGAGAACGCATCCTATCTCACGAACCGCTCGAAGACTGGCTGACCCCATTACGTCAGTCGTTCAGCGACCCGACGTTCAAGTTGCCTGGTGCCGAATCGGCTGAGGAGGCGACGCAGCGCATCCTACAAGTCGTCGAGCACGCCAAAGCTCCGCATGCCTCAACATTCTTAGTGACACACGGCAATCTGCTCGCACTCTTATTGCAACATCTCGACCCGCAATATGACTTTGAGACATGGCGTAAGATGCGTAACCCAGATGTCTATCGTCTCGATTATCACGACAGCACACCGGTCATCGAGCATATTTGGCCAAACAAATAAGCCGTCTCGCGATGAGACGGCTTTTGTCACTTCTCTACGAAAAACATCGAGATGGCACCAAGCCCGACATGTGTCCCGACCGAGACACCCATCTGCATGAGGTAAATCTCGCCGGCAAAATCGGTTTCGGTTTCGAGCTTCACTTTTAAGTTCTCCGCAATCCGTTGGTCCGATGTGTACCCGATGATCACGAAATTCGTGATGTCCGGGTTGACGCGTTTCACGAACTCGTCCGTATAATGCTTCAGCACTTTACGGGTGCCTCGTTCCTTGGCAACAATGGCACCTTTCCCGTTCTTCATACTCATGATGGGCTTTACCATCAGTAGTTTCCCGATGATAGCACTCGCGTTTGAGATTCGTCCGCTCTTGATCAAGTGGTCGAGGTCATCTACGGATAAGAAGTGCTTCACTTTCGTCTTGTACGTCTCATTGAAGTCAACGAGCTCTTCGAACGTCGCACCGGCTTCACGCATCTGTGCGCTCTTCAACAACAGCCAGCCGCTACCATGACTCATCGAACGAGAGTCGACGACATGGATTTTGACAGGTGAGTCAGGATGCGCCTCTTCAAAGTATTCTTTTCCAATGACCGCCGATTGATACGATCCGCTCGTCCCACTCGACATGCAGATACATAAAATCTCCTCATGGCCGGCAGCGACCGCATCTTCCATCAATCGTAAGAACGTCGCTGGGCTCGGCATCGCCGTCGTTGGGAATTCCGGGAGCGCTTCCAACATTCCGTAAAAATCATCCGGCTGGATATCCACCCGGTCCTGGTAAGACATATTATTCATGGTGATGATCAACGGCGCGACCCCGATGTTGTACTGTTCAAGCACTGCATCTGATAAGTCACACGTCGAATCTGCTAATAATTTAATCATGCATTCCTCCAAAACTTTCTCCATAAATGACGGGAATCATCCTATAACTTCGTCGATTCCGACGTCACGATAGGACCTCTTCTAGTGTAGCAGATTTGGAGGGGGAAATGTTTTTTTACTGGGGTTGATGTGCGACTTGTTTTTCATGTTGCAAGAGCCATTCTTTTCGCCAAAGTCCACCGGCATAGCCCGTCAATTTCCCAGTCGATCCGATGACGCGATGACAAGGCACGACGATGCTCAGTTTGTTGCGTCCGTTCGTTGCTCCGACTGCGCGAACAGCCGTAGGTCGCTTCACGCGTTCGGCAAGTTCGCGGTAAGAAGCCGTCTCCGCATACGGGATGGTTTGTAACGCATCCCACACGTCATGCTGAAACGTTGTCCCGATTTGCTCAGTCGGAAACGTAAACGTCATACGCTCACCGCGAAAATAGGAGTCTAGTTCCTCCCGGCACTGTCGCAATACATTTGGAATATCTGATTCAGGTGATTGCGTCCCTTCACGTTCGACGAATAAGATCGATTGAACGACCTGCTCCGTCCCGATGATTTCTAGGACGCCAATCGGTGTCTCCACGTCTAATCTATACGTTCCCATATAATGACCTCCACAGATAGAATGTCGCGTATCCTTCCCAACCTTGCCACGATTCACCGTAACGCTTCACTTCTTCAATCGTTGGTTTCTTCGCTGTCCCTAACTGATGCTGAATCGCTTGATGCAATCCGACATCCGCAATCGGAAAGGCTGATGCGTCCTGAAAACACTTCATCAACACATAGTCTGCCGTCCATGCTCCGACACCTCTTATCGCGAGTAACCGTTGACGGATATCAGCTGAAGAGTGTGATTGTAAAGCCGTTTTTGACAGGTCTCCATTCGTTATTTCCCGTGCAATATCAATGACATACTCCGCTTTCCTGCGACTGAATTGAAGCTCACGTAATTCTTCCGGTTCGAGCAAGGCGATTCGTTCCGCCCGCGGGAACGTCCAGTATGCTCTTCCTTCGATGACTCGATGGTCTCCATATCGTTCGACGAATCGCCGCTTGATCGTATAGGCGAAGGATAACGTGATTTGTTGTCCGATGATGGCCCATGTGAGGGCCTCGAACAAATCTGGGAAACCAATCATCCGTAACCCGCGATGCGCTTCAATCAAAGAAACCAGCAATTCATCTTTCGCCCCCATCGTTTCAAACGGCTTCAAATCGCGCTCAAGGTCTAACCAGTCTCGTACCTCACGTGCGACACGTTCCTTTTCTGTGTTTGAAACTTCATCGACTGGGAACCGTACACAAATGTGATTCTCCGCTTCTTGAAGCTCGATCAGAATGAGCCTTTCCCCGATTCGCATCAGCTTTCGAACCGTGTCAGGCGTTGTCACATGGAGCACTTCTTGTTCTGACCGACTCAAAAAGACGAGACACTCTTGAAAATCAAACGGCTGCTGTACAGCAAGTAGCATCTCTGTCATAGGTCCTCTCCTTTTCGATACGTGTTCGGTGTACAGCCTTTTACTTGCCGGAACACGCGGTAAAAGTTCGATGGTGTTTGAAACCCAACCTCATAGCAGACCGTCAGATTACTCATGTCGGTCGTTCGCAATAAATAAGCCGCCTTGTCGATTCGAATCCGTTCAAGTAGTTGCCTCGGAGTCTCTCCTGTCGCCTGGGTGAATGTCCGCTCCAAATGAAAGGGACTCAGTTGGGCGTGTTCGGCAATCTGTTCAAGGCGAATGGGTTGTTTATAATGGTTCACGAGATACGCCGTCACTTGTTGAACGAGCGCACGGTGTGGGGCGTGTTCGACTTCTGGCTGACATCGCTTGCACGGTCGAAATCCATTTGTCTCCGCTTCTTCTCTCGTTACGTAAAAATCAACGTTCTCTTTCTTCGGTTTGCGGGATCGGCACGATGGTCGACAATAGATCCCTGTCGTTTTTACGGCTGTATAGAACAATCCGTCATAAGTTGCATCGCAGGCGAGCACTTTCGCCCACTTTTCGTCAAACGTCAACATCTCCACACCCCCTTCTTCTCTCACTGTAGCAAATCTAAAATCAACATTTCGTCCTCTTTCTTGCGCTTACAATCCCCTCTTTTTGAAACGTTTTACAGATTTCAATCGTATCCTATAGTACGATTTAGACAGAAGCTGCTGTCAGTCCTATGGCAGATAAGGAGAAGATCGCAATGCGTACTCGTTTTTCATGGAAACAATTAAAATGGCTCATTCCTATAGCGTTAATCGGTTTGATTTTGATTCAGAGCGGACAAGAGTTGAAAGACCTCTCGCTCGCGACCGCCTTCACGACACTGAAACAACTGACCGGTTGGGAACAGTTCACACTCATCCTACTCGGTGGGATCGCTGTCTTGACGATGACGGGCTATGACTATTTCCTGCTACGCTCTTTACATATCGAGCTACCGAAACGAAAAATCGTTCAAACAGCGTGGATAACGAACTCGATGAACGGGATGCTCGGCTTCGGCGGCGTGATTGGGATTGCCCTTCGTACCTCCCTCTACCGTCCCTATACGGATACGAAACGCCTACTCCGTGCCATCGGCTGGATGACCCCGACACTCATCAGTGGTCTGTCCATTCTTTCCATCGGTGTGCTCCTCGGGATTTTCCCGGCTGGCGGGCTTATCGGTACGAAACCATGGATTTGGCCGGTGCTACTCGCCGTGAGTGCGATGCTCCCATTTTATTTGTTCGTCACATCACGCCGATCAAATGTCGGGTGGTCCACTCTGCTCGGGTACACGATGACCTCGCTCGCAGAATGGGTCACCGCAGGATTCGTCGCCATTTATGCCTTGACGTTACTAGACGGGTCGGCCTCGTTCGTGCAACTCTTCGGGGTATTCATCGTCGCGACGGTCGTCGGTGTCGTCTCCCTCGTCCCTGGGGGTGCTGGAACGTTTGACTTACTGTATCTCGTCGGGATGACTCAACTTGGGATTCATCAAGACATCGTTTTGTCTTCACTAATCATCTATCGATTCGTTTATTTTGTCGTTCCCTTTTTAATTGGACTTTTTCTCGCAGCCATCGCGTTCGGAGATCAGGTCGTCAAACAAATCGAGTATCGACCAATCATCGGGTCCTCTTATGAGATTGGGACCGTCGTCTGGCGCATCGTTTCGCGGACGCTTGCGAGGATTGGACGCCTGACCGGGAGTCTCATCGCACTCATGAGCAGTCTGTTGATTTGGTTCCAGACGCTTCTCCCGAGCGTGACGCCGCTCTATGAAGTGAATCGCTGGTTTGAATGGATTGGGACCCTTTTCTTATTGAGTGCCGGACTTCTCATGTTTTTATCCGTCTATGGCATGTATGTTCGGACAAAACGAACACTCTGGTTACTCAACACTGCCTTCATCTTGGCGACCATCGGAGTCATCGCACGTGGGTTAAACCTGTTTGAGACCTTCGTCGTCATCGGGTTTGCGATGTTCGTCTGGTTGACACGTAAACGACACGTCCGATACCGTTCGATTTTAACGACAGGACGTCTCATCCGAAGCTTGATTTACGTCCTGCTCTATGTCGGCACCCACGCCCTCTTATTGCAGTCATTCGCAGGTACAGACAACTTATTCTTCACATCGCATCAAGCCGGTTGGTTGACGACGTTCGTCTTATTGTTAACTTCAATCGTAGCAAGTGTACTCCTGCTCTTGTTCGATCGTTGGAAACGTCCGGCGCTTGGAGAGGCCTATGATGAACATCGCATCCGACAGTTCCAAGCAACACAGCCCACATCGAGCAGTTTTGACTTGGCCCATATGGCAGATAAGCGTTTTTACATGAATGAGGCCGGAGATGCGTGTCTGTTGTTTGCGACTTCTCGGAACCATGCCATCGTCCTTGGTGATATCCAAGGCGAGAAGCAGGCTGCGACTTCTCTTTTGACGCGATTCATTGAAGATGCGGATCGAATCGGGTATATTCCTTTATTTTATCAAATTACACCGAATTGGATGCCTCGCCTTCATGATGCCGGGTTCACGTTCTTCAAATTAGGGGAAGAGGCGACGATTGACGTCTCGGCCTTCTCCTTATCCGGGAAGAAGCGTGCAAATATGCGCTCTCTCTACAATCAGTTTGAGAAGAAGGGGATCACGTTCGACATCGTCTGTGAACCGAGCCTCTTGCTGTTACAAGATTTAAAAGACATCTCAGACGAATGGATTGGGAATCGAAATGAGAAAGGCTTCTCTCTCGGATTCTTCGATTATGAAACGTTGACGCGTTATCCGATTGCCTTGTTGCGAGATGCGGACGGTGTCGTCGTAGCTTTCATTTCGCTACTCCGAGGAGACGGGGCCATCTCCATCGATTTGATGCGTTCGAAAAATGATGCGCCGCCCGGATCGATTGAAGTGTTGATCCTTCACATCATCGAATGGGCTCGCGCAGAAGGCCATGATCATGTCGGGCTCGGCGTGGCACCACTTGCTGCCGTCGGAGAGCAGACGTTCTCCCATTGGCCGGAACGCGTCGCCGCCGACATTTTTGAAAACATCAGTTACATCTATCCGTTCAGTGGCTTACGACAGTTCAAACAGAAGTTCAAACCGTCGTGGGAAGGACGCTATCTCGCGTTTCGTCAACGCCGGAAGTTACTACCCTCGATTTTACGGACAGCGCGATTGATTAGTCGGAAACGCTAAAAAACAGGAATTTCTCATCGTGAGAAATTCCTGTTTTACGTATCATCTTATTTCAACGTCACACTCACATTGTCAATTGTGATGTCATGAGCCCCGAGTGGCGACCCTTCTGTGCGTCCCATCAAGAACTTCAATCCTGTGACATCTGTCACCGGCATCGTCACTTCAAACGTGTACGTGTTCGTTTCTGGTGTGACCGCTACGACTTCGCTCAAATAGCGATAGTACCCGACATTCTCTAACGTCACTTCGAATGAACGAGCGACAGTAGAGGATGCATCGAATTGGACGACGTAGGTTTGATCTTGTTGTAACTCAAGACCCCCTTGTTCCATGAGGACACTCCACGCTTCGTTCCCTTCTTGCGTAATCGAGATATGTGCCGCCTCGTTCACCGCTTCGACAGCAGCCTGTGCGTCAAAGTGTACATAAGAGCCCCAGTTGGTGAGACCTTCTGTGAATGCACCGTTTTTAAGTGGAGACGGGTCGATATAAACCGGTGTGACATCGCGCAACTCGACGTCATCGATTTCAATCGCACCTTTTTCAGAACCGAGAATGAACTGGAGTTGACTCATGAGGTCGGTTCCGGCTTCCATCGTGAACGGAATTTCATACGTATCGAATGCTTCAGATAGCGCGATACGCTCTAGCGGAAGGTAGGCATCCTCATTCGCTCCGTTCAATCCTACTAGCAGACCGTCTACACGCTCTGCACGTGCTTTGAAGCGAAGAACGTATTCATGTCCCTCTTGCAATTGAATCCCTTGTTGCACCAACGTTGCCGGTGCTCCTTTTTTCTTGTTCGTTTCAAAACGGAAGAGACGCTCTACTGAATCGACCGTTCCTGTCCCTTTCGTGACACCTGGGTCGAACGTCCAATACGTCATACGATCCATCGCACCTTGGTCAAACGTACCGTTATATACATGGTTCCCGTCTCCGAGCATCGGCTTCGTCGCATTCGGATCGAATGCCTCACGAGGCGTCTGCTCGACACGAACGTTACCGATTTGCACGCCCGACGTGCTGAGCCCAACATTGAACTCGAGACGCGCCGCAAGGTCAGTCTCTTCGGTCATATCGAATGTCATCGAGTACGTTTGGACGTCTGTTGTCAAAACGAATGACCCTTCATCTGAATATTTCGCATAGCCTCGGTCCGGACCACCACCGACTTTAACGGCGATTGAACGCGTCGCATCCGCTTTAGCATCAAACGTCACTTTATAGTGTCCGCCTTGTCCGAGCGATACGTTTTGAATCAATTGATGCGAGTATGGTTGGCTTCCTGCCTGATCAATCGAAATGTCGGCGAATCGTGCCCCCGCCAAGTCGATCACATCGATAGAGCCGACACCACCAAAGTCAGGAAGCGCCACGTAGTTCCAATACGTCGGGTTGAGCGCCTGCGCACCGTTCGTTACCGTCGTAATTGGTTCAGTGTAGCCTTCGTCATAGACAAGGTTTCCATCATCTAGAGGTTGTTTCGCACCTTCCGGTAACACGATTTCTTCATCCGAGTACGTCGGTTCGACAGCATCACGATACTTCCCGTTCTTCAAGTCAAACACACGGACGTAATCGACTTCCATCTCTGCCGGGAATGGTGTCGTCTCGTCCACGTCCCCATCGAACCATCCACCGACCGCCAAGTTCATAATCAAGTAAAAATCTTGGTCGAATGGTGCAGGGTAACTATATTTCGATGCTTTGTTCGCTTCTTTCGCATACCAGTCATTTTGCGTTTGATAGAGCTGACCGTCTACATACCAACGAATCTCACCTGGTTCCCACTCGACCGCATATGTATGCCACTTGTCGATGCCGTCACCTTCTGCGAAGTGATAATCTTTCCCCGTATATTTGTTGTTCGGCCACGTTTCTCCGTAGTGAATCGTGCCCGCGACTTTATCTGGCTGACTGCCCCACGATTCCATGATGTCGATTTCACCTGATGCGGCCCAACCACCGTAGCGGTCTTCTTCTGGCAGCATCCAAAACGCCGGCCACAGTCCTTTACCGGTTGGAAGTTTGGCTCGCATTTCATAACGACCATATGTCTTACTGAACGTCCCCTTCGTCGTCAACTTCGCCGATGTGTAATCATAGGTACCGAATTGATCCGATGCTTGTTCTTTCTTTGCACGGATGACGAGCTTCCCGTCTTTCACGAAAGCGTTTTCGTTTTTGTCCGTGTAAAATTGCTTCTCATTGTTTCCCCAACCGGCAGCGACTGGATTTCCGTCTTTGTCGACAATCCAGTTCCCCGTTTCAAAATTCCATTTCGAGTGATCGATTTCAGACTTGCTAAACTCATCTGACCAGACAAGTTTCCACTTAGCGTCATCGGCTTTTGAACTCTTTTCAGCCGGCACCTCTTGTGGCAAGGATAGGGCAAGGCCTGTCCCGAGTGCGAGTGCAACCCATTTCTTCATCGTGCGTCCTCCTTTAGGATAAATGATTGTAATATGTCAGCCCGTACTTTTGAAAGCGATTTCCGAAAGCGCTTTCGATAAATCCATTATAGATTTTTCTTTGCTAAAACTTCAACCACTTTTCGGAAGTGAAATCAAACTGACACATAAAAAAGCACCGACTCACGTCGATGCTTCCCGTAGTTCCCAATTCAAAATTGTCACGTCAAAACCTGTCGCATTCACATCTGGACTACAGGCATATGGACCGATGCGTAATGTCGATACGTCATGGAGATGGGCAATGCGAAGCTGTTCACGCATACCGTCACTATATTCAAAGAAAATCTCCACATCTCCATCTGTATACACGATTTCAAACGTCAACGGATTGCGAACCATGTCATTTGAAAAATCACGTGTCGACCAATCTGAATAGCCAAACGAAGTGACAACTGCGCCAAGATGGGACGGTCCATCCGGAATGTACTCGACAGACGTCTTGATCCAATGGTCATCGTTCACATATAAGACGATTCCGGCCTGATCATATGTATGGCTCGGTTCCATCTGGATTGTCGCCCGACATGTAAATCGTTTGGCTTTGACGTCTGTCAATAACGCATGTGCCGTCATCCGATTGAATCCGTAATGTGTGTTTCGCCAAAAGTCCGTATCTGGCAAAGTGCGGAAAGTGAGCGGTTCAAATCCGTTCACGCTTTTTGGTTCATTTATCCACTTGTACGTATGCATGATGATTTATCCCTCCCCATTGTCCTCGCATGGCAAACAGTAACGGTATCATCGGCGTATGATACGGTATGAATTCATGCTGTTGAATCATCTGTAGAATCGTCGCCTCATCCGCCCACTTCACGGCCTGCACTTCAAATTCTTGAAGCGTCAGCTCGTTCAAATCCACTTCCATTTCGACCAAATAAATATCGTCAAACCCTTCGTCAAAATTGACTGTCAGGTGCGGTCGTGTCTGAGATAGATCAAGCTTGAGCCCAATCTCCTCTTCGAGTTCCCGCATCGCGGCTTGCTGGCTTGTATCTCCTACCGTGGCACTTCCACCGACTGTGATATCCCACATGTTTGCCCAACCATCCTTGAACGGTTGGCGCTGTTGAATCAACATCTCACCCTTCTCGTTAAAGATACATACGTGGATGACAAGATGGTATTCCCCTTTCGGCAATCGACTTCCGCGTTGCCACGTGCGACCGGTCTTTTCTCGGTCGACCGTATAGACGTCCCAAAATTCCATTAGATACTCCCCTTTATGTTGCTGCGCTAGATGCCGCTGCTTGATCTGCTTTCGCGCAATCGATTGCTACGACGATAGAGATAAGAAGGTGCTCCATCTCCGGTTCTTCGACACGAATCTCGTAACTATCGCCCCATGAGAACCATTTCTTTTGTACACTTCCGATCGAATGTCCGTTCTTCGTCACATCAAAATCCATGTCCCACCAATCTCCTTGGACATCGATCCCGGCTGCATCGATTGAATATTTCGGTTTGAAAAACGAGAACTCTTTCGAGATGGTCATCATATCTGTGCCGTCCACTTCCACAAAAAATTTCGGTAAAAAACTGAACGTCTTTTTCGTGATTGTCGTGACCGTCTGATCGTTCGTATCTTTGATTTCGAATGATTTTGGAAACTTCATAAAGCTACCTTCGATGAAATATTTGTCATGTCCGTCCGCATCCTTGATGGTGAAACGTCCGCGTAAGCTTAACACTTTTTGTTTCATGTAGAGCGTGTGCATGATGATCCCTCCGATTTGTTGTAGTCCTTTACTTACGAGTCCAATCCAGAAATCGATTCACTTATAGCGAAGCCGTCTCCTTTGAAACGATATCGAGAACTTCTGCCAAGTGATTCACAACGTAATTCGCTTCTTGTAACTCTACTTCTTGTGCGAAGTCAAAACGACAGCCGATTGAAATGAGTCCGTTCGCTCGTGCAGCCGAGATATCCGATAATCGGTCACCTACCACGAAGCCCTCCTGCAGTTCATACTTCTTCACGATTTCAGCCACTAAATCGCCCTTATCCAACGTGTCGATTTGTTGAATGCTATAAGTTTCTGTGATCCAACGATCTAATTCATAGTGCGTGACGATGGCTTGTAAATAGTCCACCAAACCATTACTTGCGACGAAGATGGAATGCCCCATTTGATACAATTGTTCAAACAGTTCGAGTACCCCTGCATATAATGCTCCATTCCCGTTTTCAATGTTTTTGATGAGTCGTGTTAAGAAATAGGCATCGACCTCTTCTCTAGTTTGCTCATCGTATTGTGGGAGCAATGTGTTCCAAACAACTGGCAACGGTACCCCCATGATGTTCCGATATTGATCAATCGGTGTCGGACCTTTCCATTTTTCTTCACTTCGTAAATGATCAAACGTTTCATCTAGCGCCCGTTCCAAAATCAAATCTGTCCGAAACAATGTTCCGTCCATGTCAAAAATCACTGCGTGTTTCATCCGCTTCCCCCTTTTTAAATTAGAACTTCTTGGATTCTATCTAAAGAGATATCGGAAAGGTTGTACAGTATTTTATAAAAAATAAAAAGCCCGACTCTCTCGTCAGGCCTGTAACGCTGTATGAACAAAAGTATGCAACGCCTCTTGGCTCGTGATGTGTTCGTTGCACGTCTTACTGTCTACACATACATATGTGCCGATGGCTTTGTAATAGTCCGGATTTTTCGCTTGTTTCGCTTTCGTGATCGTAACGCAGTACGTCACATCCGTGAACTGATTACAAAAGGCACATATATTTTTCTTCGTATTCGTACTCGGTTTACATGCAATGCCAATCAATTGACCTTCGTATTGGCAAATCATCAACTTTTGATTGGAACGTCCATCGTTCCAACCTAGATACGTGAGTCGTCCAAAATCAACATCGGATAACTCCGGTAAACGAAGCTTCTTTTGTTTCGGGAACAAACTCTTCAGTTGCTCGGCAGAAATAACGGGAAATGGTTGAACCCATTCTCGTAATCGTTGCATATATTCGTCGAACGCTTCGTTCGTCTGTAGCGTTGTGAACTGTAACAGCTTCAGTTGTTCAGTCGTTACCTCAGGGAATGCATACATCACTTTCGCTTGTGCCAAGTCGATGACTGCTCGCAAGACAGAAGGCGGCAGGCTTTGCATTCGACTCTCTTTGACGAGCATCACTTGTTCTTTGATGAGATTATATTGTTCGTTTTGAATAAATGGATCTGACATCTTGTCGCCCCCTTCCTTAATTCTCAGTTTACAGGAAACAATGCTTCCTTACTGTGTACACTTTGATTAAGAAATATAGTCGACCTAAAAAGGCACGACTAGCGAACTAGTCGTACCTCCTTCATGTCGAGCGGTATACAATCTTTCGAATCGTGTGCGTCGCCAAATGATAGGACTTGGCCAGATTTTCGATTCGCTCTCCGTTCCGAAACGCTGCGCGTATGGCTTCGTTTCGTTCCTCAAGTAATTGTTTCCCACCGTTGACCGTCCCCCATTTCCGTTTCGTGTCGGTCGGGGTCGGCACATATAGCGTCTCACCTTGTACGTATTGTTGCACCTCTTGCAACAATCGTTCTGGCAGAATCTGTTGCGCATTGACGTACTTCATCATACCTCGCTCCTTATTGAATGAATCCAATCCGATAAGGGAGCAAAGCCAAGTGGTTTACATTAAAATCAAGCGATCAAGGTATTCGTTTCGCCCCATGCAAGTGATCGCCTTTCGTCCAAATGGCTTTGCATGAGTGCGTGAAGACCTAGAAAATCGAAGCCGATTTTCCACGGGTATGCGCCTCCTTTGCGATGTGTCGTTCTTTCGATTATACCAGATTCAATGAATCGGCAAAATGGCGACTCAGCCGTTCTTCATACTGAATTCATCTGCGAGCTTGAAGGACACGTCCTTCACTTCTAATCCGCTTAACGCGAAATAGAGTTGGAGATAATTATGTTGATTCAAGAAAAAGACCTGTTTCGTCTGCGTCACCCATTCCCCGTCCGTCCCATTAAACGTGAACGTCGCACCCGGGATATTGTTCGCAAACAACGTCACCGGCATCTGCGCCAACTCTCCCGCGTTCGAACGGGCAGTCAACGTGATATCATACGTCCCCGTTTGGTCGACAGAGATGGCGAAGACATGTGTGTTTCCGGTCGAGGTATCGATTCCTGACAAATCAACGTGTTCCCCGTTTTCGAGATGTTGATAGTCCAACTCGAAGGTATCCTGTTGATTCGTCTCATCTTCAAAGCCGAGCACCTCGACCGAACCATCATGAATTCCGAGAAGACGCTCCATCGCTGGTGATTTCAAGATGAACGTACAAATATTGCGCGCGCTCCGCAACAACTCGCCTCGTGTCACAACGCCTTCTTCGAGCGATGCCATCGTATTATCCTCGAATGAGTTGAGGTCTGGACGGTCGACGACCATATACAAATCATTTTGCGAGCGGACCATCGCCGCTGTATTTTGACGGTTGGCGGACTCGTCCTCACGGAAGTTCACTTTTGCCCACCAGTCCGTCATGACAATCCCTTCAAAGCCCCACTCGTCACGTAAGATACGCGTGTTTTGATCGTATAACCCGGCCGTCCAAATCCCATTGACCGCACCATACGTCGTCATAATCGATGTGGCCCGACCCTCTTTCACGGCCATCTCAAACCCTTTCAAATAAATCTCGCGTAACGCCCGCTCCGAGACGACCGAATCGATATCGTGACGATGCGCCTCCTGGTTGTTGGCGCTGAAGTGCTTGAGCGTTCCTGTCACACCGACACGGTGCATCCCGTTCAACTGAGCGACTGCCATCTTCCCTGTCAAATGCGGGTCTTCCGAGAAGTATTCAAAGTTCCGACCGTTCAACGGGTTGCGATGAATGTTCATCCCTGGTCCGAGCAACGTATCGACCCGGTTTTTTCGCATCTCAAGCCCAGTCATCTCAAACAAGTCTTCGACGAGATCGACGTTGAACGTGGAAGCCAAAAGCGTCCCGTTCGGAAGCGCGAACGCCTTCGTCCCGATATCCATGCGAATGCCTGATGGACCATCGGCACAACATGCCGCTGGAATCCCAAGCTCGTTCAACCGGTCGGATACGCCACCAAACGCCGCTGCCGTCCCCGGTGTGACGCGTGGTGAATTCATCCCTTGTCCGCGGACAATCGCAGCCAAATCTTCATCCGTCAATTGATCCAAGAATGTGTCGAGTGACGCCTTTCCATGATACACATCACTCAATTTGATGCCTTGGTCATCTGTGAAAGGTCGCGTCTCAGGACGTTCTTCCAAATAACGTGTCTCGACGTCAACGGCGCGAAGCGGCGTCGACTCATAACCCACTTCCAATCCTCGTTCGTCTTGAATCGGTTTTATCCGCTCGAACGGGAGGACAGGCGCCATATTTTCGCTTAACGTCTCGAGGACACGTTGGTCCTGTTGCTCGACTTCGAGAGCAAGTGTAGCCGAACGCACATCCGTTCCGACGTACAACCGATACGTTCCTGCCTCTAAAACGAAACTTGATTCATGACCCGTCACGCCGGAGTCGTCATAGCTCGCAAAGTCAGTCATGTGGACGTTGAAAGAAAGGGTTTGGCGCTCGCCCGGTTCAAGAAGCAAGGTTTTCTCGAACGCCACCAATGACCGGAGCGGATTCCCAAGCTTCCCTTGCGGTTTCTCGACGTAGAGTTGGACGACTTCTTTCCCATCGCACTCACCCGCGTTCGTCACTTCCACCTCGACCGTCAGGACACCATCAGTTTCTGCGGTATGCTTTACCTCCGTTTTGAACGTCGTGTAAGACAGTCCGAATCCGAATGGATATAAGACATCCTCCTTCGCGAACGTTTCGAAGTAGCGATAACCGACATAGATGTCTTCTTGATAAATGCCTTTATCTGCATGACCAAAGTTCTTCGTCGACGGATAATCTTCAATCGATTGAGCAATCGTATCCGTCAGTTTCCCGGAAGGACTCACATCTCCGACGAGCACGTCGACGAGTCCTTTTCCACCTTCCATCCCACCTTGCCATGCATAGAGGATGGCACTCGGCTCCTTCGCCCACTTCATGTCGATGATGTTCCCAACGTTCAACACGACGACTGTCTTGTCGAAGCGTTTCGTGACGCGCTCGATCATCGTATGTTCGATATCCGTCAATAAGTAACTACCCGGATCGGCCGTGTTGTCACGGTCTTCTCCTGCCGTACGTCCAATCATGATGAGGGCGACATCTGATTCTTGTGTCGCCTGTTCGACGAGTTCGTCCGTTACGTCCATCTCCAGTTGCGACCACGGTTCACCGGCCCAACCGACACCTTGGTCGAACGGATTCTCCTTCACCCATTCCTCATACGTCGCATAGAGCGATTCATTGATATGAATATCTGGACGCTCGCGCAATGCCTCGAGCGGCGTCGTGACATGTCCGACGTTCACCATCCCGCCTGAGCCCGTACCGCTCTTGTAGTAATGGAACTGGCTACGACCAAATACGGCGAGCTTCGTCCCTGACTGTAATGGGAGGGTCTTCTGTTCGTTTTTGACTAACACGACTCCTTCCGCGACCGCTTGACGTGCCAATTCCTCATAACGAGTCCAATCCAATGTATACTGTTTCATTTCGTCAGCTCCTTAAGTCCTTTTGCGATTACATTCATACAATCGTCTGCCTGTGGATAGTCTCCCAACTTGTCCATGAAGGCATGGTCCATCCCCCGATATTGAATGAGGCGTGTCGGGACACCCGCTCGTGCCAGTTTCCGCGCATACGCCTCCCCTTCGAGTCGTAAGTAATCGTACTCCGCCGTCACAATCAAAGTCGGTGGTAGGCCTGAGACATCGTCTGCGAATAATGGTGAGACGAGCGGATGCGTGACATCCACCTCCCCTTGAAGATAGAGGTCATTTAAGAGCGAATCCGAGTCGGCGAGGGCGAGCACGACACCTCGAATTAGGTCGTGATGATGCGAGATATCATAAGCATCGAGCGCCCATTTAAAATCATCTGTCGGAATCGAACCCAGATTGACGACGGGATAGACGAGCGCTTGATAACAAATGCGTCCTTCCCCTCGTTCTTGCTCCATCAGACAGCAAGCGGTCGCCAAGTTGCCTCCGGCACTATCCCCTGCGACAGCAATTTGATCACGAAGGACGTTCAACTCCGTCGCGTTGGCATATACCCATTCAAAAGCGCGGTAACAGTCATTCAATCCGGCCGGGAACGGATGCTCCGGGGCGAGACGATAATCGACGGAGAGGACAACCGCGTTCGCTCGTTCCGCGAGCAACTTACAAGGATTCTCAACCGTCTCGAGCGTGCCTCCGAAGAAGCCGCCACCATGGAAGAAGAGAATGGCTGGGATGGCTTCAGTATGATGCGGACGATACAGACGAACCGGGATGTCACCCTCCTCACTAGGAATCATGAGATACTCGGTTTTGATATCAGTCGTCGTCTGATCCCGGTTCGGCCACCCCATGCTGGCGCGTGCCGCCTCCAGGTCAAATGTTGTATCCGGTTCATTGTGCGAAGAATGATTTGCGGTCAACGTCGCAAAGACGCGTGGATCAAGGTCACCGGTACGGTCTGAACCTGGAATGAGTTTGATGATGGTTTCGAGGTGGTTTGTTCTCGTAAGTTGCTGATGCTGATTCAAATAATCCATGAGATTTTCATAACTGTGTTTCAATATGTAGACCCCTTTCACCAGTACTTATTTTTATATGAAATTGGCTTTCCTAATGCCTTTCGGTCTATAATGGACTGTATTGCAAATAGACATTGAAATTTTCTGAAGCAGAAGTTTTCACGAAAGAATGAGGTTACCCATGAACAAACAACAATTTACTGATTATCGCCTGAGCGACGAGATTACGCGCGCGCTAGGCATTATGAAATACGAATCACCGACTGAGGTACAGCAGCAGGTCATCCCGCGTGCGCTCGAGCGTGAAGACTTAATCGTCAAAGCACAGACCGGAAGCGGAAAGACAGCTGCTTTCGGAATTCCGGTCATCGAGCTCATCGACTGGGCCGAAAACAAACCACAAGTGCTCGTCTTGACGCCGACACGCGAACTCGCCGTTCAAGTACGGGAAGACATGACGAACATCGGACGTTTCAAACGAATCAAAGCGACTGCCGTCTACGGGAAAGAACCGTTCTCGAAACAGCGTGAAGAATTGAAGCAAAAGACACATATCGTCGTCGGTACGCCAGGTCGCGTCATGGACCATATCGAGCGTGAGACCCTCTCACTCGACCGCGTCGAATACTTGATCATTGATGAAGCGGACGAGATGCTCAACCGCGGCTTCCTCGCTGACGTCGAGAAGATTCTTCAACAGTTGCCGAAAGACCGCGTCACGATGGTCTTCTCAGCGACATTCCCACAAGATATCGAACGTCTCTGCCAGAAGCATATGAATGCTCCGGCACGTGTCGCGATCGAATCGACTGGCATGACCGCTTCGACAATCGAGCACCGCCTCCTCCCGGTTCACCGGAATGAGAAACTGGCTGTGCTTCAAGACATCACGGTCGTCGAGAACCCGGACAGCTGTATGATTTTCTGTCGGACGAAGGAGAACGTCGATACGGTGTACGCCGAACTCGACAAAGCCGGTTACTCGGCTGAACGCCTCCACGGCGGACTCGAGCAAGAGGACCGTTTCGCCGTCATGAACGGCTTCAAGATGGGTAACTTCCGCTACCTCGTCGCGACAGACGTCGCAGCACGTGGAATCGATGTCGATAACGTCGAACTCGTCATCAACTATGACGTTCCTGTCGAAAAAGAAAGTTACGTGCACCGTACAGGTCGTACCGGACGTGCCGGCAAACAAGGAACAGCAATCACGCTCATGACCCGTCAGGAAGAACGTCTCATCAACGCGATTGAATCATACGTTCAATTCGAGATTCCGATGATCGATGCGCCGACAGAAGCGGAAGTCGCGGCTAACCAAGATGCCTTTGAGCAGAAGTTAAGTGGCCGACGTGTCGTTCGAAACAACAAGACGGCTCGTATTAACCAGGACATCATGAAGCTTCACTTCAGTGGCGGGAAGAAGAAAAAACTTCGCGCCGTCGACTTCGTCGGAACAATCGCCAAAATCCCTGGCGTATCCGCTGACGACATCGGAATCATCACAATCAATGATCAGATGACATACGTCGATATTTTGAACGGAAAAGGTTCAATTGTCCTTCAAGCGATGGAGACGACGCCGGTCAAAGGGAAGAAATTAAAAGTAAGCAAAGCGCGTAAATAATACAACTCTAGCCTCAAAGATGATATTCGTCTTTGAGGTTTTTTGTTGTTTCATAAATTCCGAAAGCGCTTTCGATAAACACTAAAAAAATATAGCTTTTAGAAAACGTTTTCACCTGCATCATACCTGTATCAAAGTTTGAATTCAACCTTCCTCACTTGATTGTCAAAAAAGAGCCCAAGGTTTACATCTTGGACTCTTAGCTTGAACGTTCACTTATGAACACTGCAACATGCTCGATTAGTCTAGCGACTCTTCCGAGATGAGCTTGAACCCTTCAATCTCCGTCTCCTCTTCCACTTCAATCAACAAGCACGGTTTTCCTTTATAGTTCACTTGCTTCACGTATTTCAAGTCTTGTGGACTGACGGAAATATTGGCCACTTTCGTATTGATTTTAATCGACTTTGACGTATACTTCGGAACGACACTCGTCGCTTTCATCTCATATTTCGTATCGTCGACGACTTGCTTGAACGCCTGCTCGACCTTCTCCGTCGTCACATCTTCCACACCGCTCGCCCGTAAGACGACCTCGACGGCACGGGAGTCGAGCATCGCTACCCTCTCTTCTTCCTGTTCGTTCTCTTCTTCGGCGACAATGATTTGATTGATTTCATCATAAACGGTCGCGAGAGTCCGGGAATTGACTTCTTCGCCGATGACCGCTTTGACCACTTCTTCGAAGACCGCCTTCTCTTCCACTGCCGTGACAATCTCCGAACCGTTCAACACGTTCTCAATGAACGTCATATCCGGTTGATGCGCTTTGTGTGCCGAATAAAGCACATGGTTCACATCGGCCGCGTTGTCCGTGAAGCACGGGAATAAGAATCCGCCGATCGGCGCCTCGAGTTTGATGATCGGATTCACAATCAAGCTGGCTTTGAACTCCCGCTCGACGAAGTCAAAGACGAGTGATTTTTTCGGAAGCTCTGTCGGGCTGATGCTGCCGAGGATGAACTTCGTCGTATACACCTCATCGTTCGCGTGAATCTCAGACTCTTCCGAGTACCGATTCGTCGGCTTATTGTAATTCCCCCGGATGAACGTCACGACCATATCTTTCTCAAACGGTGTATCCTTTACCATCTTCAACGCGATGCGTTGCATATAGTCCGTCCAGACGTCGGTCTCTTCCGTACGAAGTCCTTCATACAGCAAGCCTTGCGTATGGTCGACCTGACCTTCCTCAGGATATTGGAACTTCACTTCGAACAGTTTTTCATCAAGTTTTCCACCGAGCACTTTTTTGAAGTTCGTCAAAAACAGCTCCTGCTGCTCTTCTTCTAAGAACGGGAACGGACGCAACTCTTCGTAATAAATCTCATTCGTTTCCTGTCGGATGTAAATCGTATATAAGTCAGCAATTTTTAGCTTTGTCGCATTTACTTTAAACTGTCGGCGAATCGCCGCAATCTCTTTCTTGTTCATTCCATCCACCTCTTCTTTTCTCTCCATCCATGTCACCCATTATACCAGTCCTGATCGCTCACTAGTTCCAAAGAAATAACACCGGATTGTCCATTAATGCTAGAGAAGGATTTGCGATAGTCTTTCTAATCATTTTGCAGATTTTCACACTTTTTCAAAATCGTCCTGTGTATGATCAAGTTGAATTTATCGCGTGATGTTTGTCTCACTAGTTGTTTGATGAAAGGTTGCCCACTTGCTCGACAAGTGTTCATTCCAAATACATAGTAGGAGGCTTTATATGTTGAAGAAACTTATGTCTGTCGCACTTGTCGCCTTGCTCGTCTGGATTTCCGCATCGTTTGACGCTACACCAGTCTCTGCTTTCCCACCGAACATCCCATCGAAAGCGGACGCGCTCACGAAACTGAATGCCCTCACTGTCAAAAATGAAGGGTCGATGACGGGGTATAGTCGTGACCTCTTCCCGCACTGGTCGAGTCAAGGAAGCGGTTGTAACACGCGTCACATCGTCTTGAAACGAGACGCTGACTCGGTCGTCGACGAATGTCCGGTTGCGACTGGCTCATGGTACAGTTACTATGACGGAATCACGTTCACCTCAGCCTCTGACATTGATATCGACCACGTCGTTCCGCTCGCTGAAGCATGGCGCTCTGGCGCAAGCAGCTGGACGACGACAAAACGTCAAAGCTTTGCGAACGACTTGAACGGTCCTCAATTGATTGCGGTGTCCGCTTCATCGAACCGCTCAAAAGGAGACCAAGATCCGTCGACATGGCAACCCCCTCGCACCGGCGCTCGCTGTGCGTATGCGAAGATGTGGGTCGAAACGAAGAGTCGTTGGGGCTTGAGCCTTCAATCAGCAGAGAAGTCAGCACTCACGACAGCCATCAATGCTTGCAGTTACTGAGTTAGAAAAGGAGTCTTCGAATGAACGAAATCACTTCGATCTTTAAGGCAACCCACGGTGTCATGACGGAAGAAGTCGGTGTCATCAGTGGTGAGTTGGAACTGACGACGGCGTGTCAGGAAGATGGTTCCTTGACACTCCACATCACGTACGTCGGAGCGAAAGATGTATATACGCTCCCCGGCAGTCCTTATCAGCTTCATGACCCGAACGATCATACTGTCATCCATCAGATGCTCGTGAATGTTCTCGAACGGACGTAAAAAGAAGGAGTTGATCACTCGATTTGAGTGACCACCTCCTTCTTTTACTTTTTCATCATTTTTACAATGGATCGGATGACAAGATATGTCACGCCGAAGACGAACGCCACTAAAAGAAGACTTGCACCACCAATGATTCCGAATGTGAACATGTTTGTACCTCTTTTTCATTTTCTGAATGAGAACATGATGAAGATAACATATTTTCCCATCCTTATGAACCATGACTAGTTTTGTTGTTGCTTCCGATTGACCTCTCGAATAATCGCGAGTGCCTCTTCATAAGACTGTCGCAACTCATCCGGCATGTCTTCGACATACTCCCCAGCACGTACTCGAATCGATTCTTCTCGCATAAGCGCTTCGATATATGCGTCATATTCGTCAGCAGTCAACACATCACGTGCAGCAGGCTGATCGTTCAATTGATCGAAGTATGGCTGAAGATCAGCAAGTGCCTGCTTCACTTCCGCTCGTTCCGCCTTCGGAATCGCTTCATAATCGACATTTCCGTTCGTATTTCCATAAGCGATTCGCGTATCCGTGAAGATGCTCAGACCTCGCTCGAACTCATTATATTCTGCCTCACCCAATACTCCTTTCGCTTGATTCAATTTGGCGTCCAATAACAAGTATTTCTCTAAAGTAGCACTGACGATATGTACTTTCATCTCGTCAAACGAACCGTATAACTCATCCGCCAAGAGGGATTGATAAGCGAATGCACCAGTCGGGATGAGTAGTGCCGCTGCGATTCCGACCGTCATCAACCGCCGACGGATAAATCCTGGTTCCCGGCGCATTTCTTGTTTCGCTCGCTTCACACCTTGGCGCCCCCGCTCCCGTAGCTCACCCGGAATTTCGATGTCTGCCAACACTCGCTTCATCTCACGATCCATAGCAATCAGCCTCCTTCCATTCTCGTCTCAATTTATCGACGGCCCGATACAAGGTTGTCTTCACCGTACCAATCGGCCATTCTAATAAATCTGAGATTTGTTGAAACGTGTAGTCCTGATAATATTTCAGCACGACCACACTGCGTTCATCCTCATGAAGAGAATCCATCATATCAGCGAGTGTCATCGTTATCGCGTAATCCGTTTCCGCAATTCCGATTGACTCTTCAAACTCCTTCTTCAATTGAATCACATTTTGTCTCTTCTTCATGACATCGAGCGCACAGTTGATGGTGATCTTCATCAACCACGTCTTCAAAAATTGTGGTTCCCGTAACGTTCTGATCTTTTTAAATGCTTGATAAGCGACTTCTTGCACAACGTCGAGCGCATCGTCCGGATTTTTGACGTACACGTAGGCCATCCGATATAGGTCGGCCTCGTAATGCTGAAAGATCTTTAAGAAAGCCTGATCATTACCTCGTTGCGCTTTCTGAATGAGACGTTTCATCGAACGTCCCCCCTTTTCGTTTTTTCCCTTACACTCATTAGACATGAAACGCGTCCATTTAGCTTTACTCATTTGGGAAAAAATGAAAAAAAGCATCTCAGAAGAGACGCTTTGATGATGACACGTTCTGATATTTTGTTAATAAGTCTTTCGGAATATGGCAATAATCATCCGGACAACGCGTCAGGCGGTCCTGATGCTCGTCCGCACTTCGCACATAGTTTGTGAGCGGCTTGACTTCAACAGCAATCCGCTTCGCATCCGAGCGTCGATCAATGAATGCCTGCGCCTCCATCACATGTTGTGACTCCTCACTGTAGACACCCGTTCGATACTTCTCTCCGACATCGATTCCTTGTTGGTTGATGCTGTATGGGTCGATGATTTCAAATAAATAGCCCATCAAATCATTGACCGTCACCACGTCCGGATCGAACGTCGTTTTGACGCACTCCGCGTATCCGTCATATTCCCCGTCCAACGTGTCCGTCGTTCCGTTCGCACGTCCCGCTTCAGTTGAAAGGACGCCAGGTAATGTCCTCACAAATTTTTGAACGCCCCATAGACATCCGCCCGCTAAATAGATTGTTTCGATTGGAATCACTCCCGTTCCATATTATCATCTTCATCTTGAATATACCCCAACCGCTTCAAATCTTCATAAACAAGCGTAGACAATAACGTTCGCCCGTCCCCATTCAAATGGTCCGGGTTATGGAAGAAGGATTGTTTGTGAATGAACCGTTCGTCCCCCATGTAGTTGAGGAATGGGACATCGATATCCAATTTTTCTAAATGCTGAAATACGAGGCGTTCCATGACCGCTTCGTCGAAATACGCATGATACGACGAATGGACCGGCTCCATCGCCAAGACGACGCGATACCCTTTCTTCTTGCAGTAATCGATGATGTCTTGTAAATATGCCATATTCTCTTCAATCTCGTGATTGTTCACGGCATTCTCATATTGGGCGGCGACTTCCTCATACTTACGCTCGGAATAGTTCAGCCCCCCATTCTCCCATGGCTTATGCGCATCGAAGCGAAAATCTCGGATTTCCCGGGAAATGGCGGCGTAGGCACTCCCACTGTTTAATGCAGGGAAGCGTTCGTGTGTATAGTAGTTGAACCAACTGACCGACTCCAAGTCTTCCCGTTCCAAGACGCGATAGTAGTTTTCTTTCCGACCGACGTTCGAATTGCTGAAGGTGATTTGTGATAACGACACAATCACGACCCCACCTGGCTTCAGATGTTCATCGTATTCTTTTAACATCTTCAAGTCATATTCGATTGGCTGACTCGGTAACGCCAAATCCAGATGCGATAATCCAAGCGACTTGAATGAATACCCGTACATCGCATGGGACGTCCCCAAATTGATGATGTCGACCGGGTGAGGGTCTTCCTTGAAGGCAAGGACAGCTCGGTTATTATTATATTCCCACGACTCTTTCACGAACTCGTTGACGGGAATGAAGATTGCGATGATGACGAGTAATACGACACCTATTTTGATTCCTAAACGCTTCATGCTAATTCCTTTCCATCCATCTTAGAACCCACCGTATACAAATCCTTGGCTCGACACGCCAAATAAGAACGCTGAGATAATCAAGAACAAGTTGATGGCCACACTCGTCACGGCAGACTGACGTGCCATCCAATCCCAAGCCGAACCTCTCGTCCGCTCGATATGTTGGAACAGATGAACGACGACAAAGACGACGAGGAAGATGATCAAATCGAGCAATGAGAAGATTTGAATCGCCTGCAACATGCCTGACGGTGCCCATGAAGAAGGCGTCACGTACAGTTTGGCATGCGAGAACGCCTCCGCCATGGAGTGCGACTGGAAGAAGACACGTGAGAAACAGACGAGCTGGAACGTGATGGCGATTTTCCACCACCGATGCAGTGTCGGCACACGGTCAAATCCGACCCATGACGCCATTTTTTCACGTTGTTGTTTCGTATGATCTCCGAAGACGCGATAGATTCCATGAATGAGTCCCCATAAGACGAAGTTCCATGCGGCTCCGTGCCAAATTCCACTTACTAAAAATGTCGCAAGGATGGCACCATAAATTTGTTCGCGTTTCTTCTTTCCTTTCGCGAGTGGCATGAAGATATAATCCCGTAGCCACATCGAAAGCGTGATATGCCAGCGGTTCCAGAAGTCGGCAATCGATACGGCGAAGTGCGGTTGCTTGAAGTTTTCCGATAAGCGAATCCCGAGTAAGCGTGCACAGCCGATCGCGATGTCACTGCATGCCGAGAAGTCCGCGAACAGTTGAATCGAGAACAACATCGTCGCGAGCACAATCTCCGAACCGGTCGGGTCCGGGCTATTGAACACACTCGCGACAATCGGGGCCAACCGATCGGCAATCAATGTCTTCTTGAAGAATCCCCAAATGATGCGCTGGATGCCGTAGCTGATGTTGTCATAGTCAAGATGTTGCTCCGTCTTCAACTGCGGCAACAGTTTTTTCGCCCGCTCAATCGGACCTGCCACAAGTTGTGGGAAGAAGGCGAAATAAACCGAGAAATAGCCATAATGACGCTCCGCCTTCTGCTTCCCGCGCGAGACGTCCACGACGTAACTGATGGCCTGGAACGTATAAAAGGAAATCGCCAACGGTAAGACGATTTCTCTATACGGGACGTCATAATCAAATCCGCTCCATGTAGCAAATGAACGGAGCGAATCATTGACGAAATTAAAATATTTGAACCAGCCGAGGAAGAAGACGAGCACCGAGACACCGACCCACATGAGCCGTTTTTTCTGCTCCTTCTTCTCCTGTTTCTCAATCAGAATTCCAATCACATAGGTGAAAGCGGTACTGATCAGCAGGAGCGGGATGAATTGAACGCTCAACGTGGCGTAAAAGACATAGCTCGCCAACAAAAGGAGCACCCAACGATATCGATGTGGAACCATATAGTACGTTCCAACGATGAGTGTTAAAAATAAGAGAAATTCAATCGAAATAAAAGTCATATTTACCACCTGATGTTATGAAACTTGATGATATACCGATTCCTGACAATCAGGTGGTCACAAGTTCTCGCTTCGGCAATGCGGCATAACGAATCTTCCCGAACGCATTACGCGGAATCTCGTCAATCTGCATCACCCGAACACCTTTCACCTTGATTTGTTCTTTGATGATTTTTTGAATGCGTGCAACGTCATCTTGTAACGTATACACGTATAACTGGTCGTCTTCCCCGGCACAGACGGAGTCATGTCCATGCTCTCGAAGGAGCGCCTCGACTTCGTCTAGGCTGATTCGACTGCCATACAGTTTGATCATGCGCTTGATTCGGCCGACGATAAAGAAGTATCCATCCTCGTCACGATACGCCATGTCACCTGTTCGTAAAACACCGTGATTGTCATCACCTTTTGAAAGGTCCGCTAACGAGGTCGCATACCCAAACGACACGTTGTCGCCTTGATACACCAGTTCGCCCGTCACATTCGCATCTTTGATGTCGTTCCCGGCTTCATCTCGTAACGAGAGCGTTCCACCAGGGATGGCAATTCCGATGCTACCGGCTTTTTTCGCATGCATCCGATCCGGTAAATACGACATCCGGGCCGTCGCCTCCGTCTGACCGTACATGATGAAAAATTGAATTCCTTTTTCTTCACATACCGTTGAGAAGTGCTGCGCAAGCTTCGGATCTAACTTGCCACCGGCTTGCGTCAACTTCTTCAGGCTTGGGAGGTCGTACGTCTCAAACTTCAATCGTTTCAACATCTCATAATGAAACGGGACCCCACCAAACGTGGTTGCCTTCTCGGCACGACATAGCTCCCAAAACTCCTTTTGAACGATTGAGCGGTCTGTCAGGATGAGGGTCGCTCCTTTTAACAGATGACTGTTGATGATGGAGAGTCCATACGAATAGTTCATCGGAAGTGTCGTGATTGGTTTATCCGTTTGATCGATGTCGAGATAGTCGATGATGGATGAAGCGTTCGCCATCAGATTTTTGTATGTGAGGCGAACAAGTTTCGGACTCCCTGTACTACCGGAAGTTGTCAACAGAAGGGCAAGCTCCTCATGAAGTTGGTGGCGAACCGATGTTTCGTTTTCAAATAGGGCGTAGCCGCCATAAGCATAGAAAGAATCTAGCGACTCAGCCAAATCCTCCCTCGTCTCCGGAGCCCAGACGTGAGTCGGTTGATACCGTTCCATCAACTTCTGTAATTGTTCTACTGGAATATCTGCATCGAGCAAGACCGGGACGACTCGTCCACGGAGAAAGCCGATATATGCGAAGAGCGACTCGACTCGGTTAGCACATAAACAGAAGACGAGCGACCGTTCGCCGACTTCCTGACAAATCGAGTCCCCGACTTCCATCATCTCTTTATATGAATAAGAGCGGTCCGCATAGACCACCTCACGATCCGTGTACTGCTCGAGTGTTTGAAAAAGCGTCATGACTGGATGTCCACACCGAGACGTTGCAACAACGCGATACCAGACTGATACGAATGGAACTCTGTCATTTCATCCGAGTCGATATACACGTCAAACGCATCCTCGATTTCAGCGATGAGGGTCATATGTCCAATCGAATCCCACTCCGTTGATTCCCCAAGCTTCATCTCTTCAAGGACCACATCGTCCTCTAGTTCCAATCCATTTCGAAATGCCATGTTATATGCTTCAAGCGTGCTCATTGTATTCATCCTTTCACATTCACTCAACCTTATTCGATTCCATCTATTCTTATCGACTGATAATGATAATCATTTGCCTTGTGATTCTATCACAATTTTTCGAAATCCTCAATTCTTCATAGGAGATAAAGCTTGAAGTTGAGCGATTTTTTGTATGAAAAAGACCACATCGTTATGATGCGATCTCAGGAGATGATAAAACATATTCGAGTTGTAAGTCGAGTGGTTCTGCCTCGTACACTTCTGGCACGATTTCTTCGGCTAACGTACATCCCATCGCTTCATAGAAATGATACGTATCAATAGCCGGATTCGCCCCGATGTATAGTTTCTTCGCACCTCGTTCGATTGCTGCCTGACAGACACGTTCAAATAATCGCTTTCCGATTCCCTGACCTCGGAAAGGACGACTCATATGAATGAAGCCCAAATTCAAATACTGATCATCCGGTCCGAGCAGGTGTCCATCCAGTCCGGCAAAGCCGAGTAACGTTTCACCATTTTGGATTGCGACAACAACTCCGCCACGGTCGATGTAGTAGTTGAGAATCTCGATGACCTGTTGTTTTTTCGCATCGTCCCATTCATCAATATAGTGCTCGTCTTTTTGATAAAGCTCACCATTTGGATCCACGGCATAGATGCGATGCGTTTCCTGGAAACGTTCGAAGGTGTTTAGAAAGTTTGAATCCAGTCGATTTGTTAGGAGGTGAATCGTAGCGTTCATCGTAGTCTCCTTGTGATAAAATTTTCAATCCTGTAAAGCTTCTGTCAGACGAATCATTTGAAGTTCTGACTTCACCGAATTGATAGAAGAGATCGTTTCATTAGAACGTTTAGCCAAATCCTCCGGTAAATTTTTCAATCGTTCAGACGATTCATCAAGCTCTTTCATAAATTGTTCATGTTGGCTTTGATCAATCTTAGTCACTTGTTTCTTCTCTTTCCAAAATTGCAGAGATTGGATTACTTTTTCACTCGATGACTGGAACGAATAATAAGTGGAGATCGTTTTATTTACTGACAAAAGAACCTTCGAAGAGATTTCTAATGCCTCATGTGCCTCAACAGTCGAATTCCGGATATCTTCAATTTGATAAATCAACTCAGAATCTAGCTCTTTTTCAATATCAATTAGTTTCACTGGGTCATGTGAATTTTGATAGTCACTATATGATTGCTCGACCCGTTCGCGAGTTTTTTTCATATCTGCTTTTACTTGTGATAAATGCTCTAATCGAAATAAAATGGCATCCAATTCTGTCAAAGCATTATTTGTATTACTAACATATCCACTGACTTTTCCCAAAAGCGGGTTATTCACCATGCTGTTAACGCCAGATAAAACAAGAGTGGCTGAATCAATTTGTTCTAAGAGATCTCGGATTGGAAATAACTTTTCATTCACCAACTCAACTTGATTCACAATCTCAGATAAATCTTTCTCATACTCATTTAAGTCATTTAATATTTTCGGGGTTTTTTCTTCAATGACGGCGAGTGAATCTTGTTGCATTTGCTCAATTTTCATTTGAGAGGATTGATCAGCAGAGACTTTTTCTGATTCAGACTGATTCAACTTGCTCACTATGTAACTTACTGAACCTGATACGATAAGCGATGAGACAAGCGTAATCGGTAATAAATACCGTTGAAACGTAGAAGTCCGCTTTCTCGTCAATGTATCTTTTTTCGATTCCATATGTAACGAATCTCCTTTAAATATAATGAAAAAATTATTTTTTGATGGTAATTATCTATATTGTAATGGCTGATTCTTACAACAACAATTGTATTTCTATTTTTAAGCAAGAAAAAAACCTGTATCTCATATAAGAAACACAGGTTTTGAAATTATTTATGGTATGGTTCATTCCGATTGATTCGATATGCCCGATAAATCTGCTCACACAACACGAGCTTCATGAGTTGGTGAGGGAACGTCATCTTCGAGAACGAGATTGTATCGTCCGCTCGCTTCATCACATCGTCCGACAGACCGAGCGATCCCCCGATGACGAAGGCGATTTTACTCTTTCCATACGTCGCGAGTTGATCGAGTTCACGGGCGAACTCTTCACTCGTCCGCTGCTTTCCTTGAATCGCCAAGGCGATGACGTGCGTATCTGGAGATATCTTCGCCAAAATCCGCTCGCCTTCCTTTTGTTTTACTAGTAACATATCTGCCTCACTCAAATGCTCGGGTGCTTTTTCGTCTGAGACCTCGATTTCCTGCACTTTTGCGTAGGCAGACAGCCGCTTTGTATACTCGGCAATTCCTTGCTTTAAATATTTTTCTTTCAGTTTGCCGACCGTGATAATTGAAATATTCATCCAATTCTTCCTTTTTCCACAGTTTTTTTGGAGTTATCCATAGGGTTATCCACAGAGTTATCCACAAATCCACATGTTGATAATTAGTTTTTGCTTGACACAATATATGTTGCATCGGCTTCACAGAACTCACATGTCACGTGTTCACTTGTGGATAATTCCTCTAGCAACGGGTATTCACCTGTTTCATCCACAATGATGTCTAAAGCGATTTCAACATGTTCCTTGCATACTTTTTTTTCCACAGTTTTTCCTCCTTAAAAAAGAAGCGTCGCCGCTTCTTTATGTTGCTTCAGTTAATGTCGCCTCGGTTTTTCTTGCTTCCCCGCGACGTAAATACTCAATGGTAATCGTATCACCGACCGTCGCATCACGATAGAGCGCATCGCGTAAATCGACGTATCGTTTGATCTCCCGGTCTCCGATTTTCGTGATGACATCTCCAACACGCAGTCCCGCTTCTTCAGCCGGACTACCCGGTGTCACTTCTTCGACGAAGACACCGTCTTCCTGGTCGAAGGAGATTCCATACTCTTCTCGGATGTTTCCGGGTACAGCGATGACTTCCTGAATCGTGACACCGAGCTGTGCCCGCGTCACCTTGCCGTCGCGTTCTAACATGTCAATGACCGGTAGCGCCACGTTGACGGGAATGGAGAATCCAACCCCTTCTACGCTCGCCTCGGCGATTTTCATCGAATTGATTCCGACGAGCTCTCCACGAATGTTGATGAGCGCACCACCCGAATTCCCCGGGTTGATGGCCGCATCCGTCTGAATGACTTCCGCGTTATAATCCATCAAGCCGTCGCTGTTCGTATCGACCGGCACCGTCCGCTCGACACCACTGACGATACCACGCGTAACCGAGTTTGAGAAGACACCAAGCGGATTTCCGATGGCCATGACGGTCTCGCCAGCTTGGAGAACGGTGGAGTCACCGAGAACAATCGGCTCCACATCGATGTTTTTTGGTAACTCGACCTCAGCGACAGCCAAGTCGTTGAGCGGGTCTTCGCCTAAAATGGTTGCCGATGCGATTTGACCATCGGAAAAGGCGATGTTGACCTCGTCCGCTTCTTCGATGACATGGAAGTTCGTGACGATATAGGCCGTGTTTCCTTCTACTTTATAGATGACACCGGATCCGGCACCCGCCTCCCATTGCGAGTCCGAGGTGAACGCACGCTGGATATTGGTGATGCTGACGACGGACGTCTTCGCCCCAAGGACAGCGGTCGTGACGTCCGATTCGGTGACGGTGACGGCCTGTTCGGTCCGCGTCAGTTCATTCGTCACAAAACGAGAGGTCGGCGAATCCCAGAGCATCACGATGACAAAAAACAAAGCCGCTCCTAAGAATCCGCCAACCCCTCCGAGTAACAACGGTTTTATATTTGGTCTCGGCTTATGGCGTACGTGCTCCTCTTGCTTCGGTCGCCATTCGCTCCGAGACGGATACGTCGATTTCTCTTCTGTTGCTTCGTGTACTTCAGGTTCGACGTCTTGAGGTTCATACTCATGGTGTCTCTCTTCGTTCACGACGCGTCCCCCCTTCAAGACAGTGTGATAACTGTCTTTTCCCAAGTTTCCTTATAAAGAAACGAGTGAAGTGGGGATTGTCGGGTCCGTGTCGCACAATTTGATTCGACCTAAGTCGACGTCTCGCATGCCGAGTGTTTGTGAGACGCTCATCTGTGCGAGCTCTTTCATGTTGTTGTCTTTACTTAAATGGGCCAAATAGATCCGTTTCGTGCGGTCACCGATGACCTCACTCATCGCGATGGCTGCATCCTCGTTCGAGACGTGGCCATAGTCGCCGAGGATTCGTCGTTTGACACTCCATGGATAACGCCCCATCTGCAACATCGAGACGTCATGGTTCGACTCAAAGATGAAGTCGTCCGCTCCACGGATGATTCCTTTCATCCGGTCCGAGACATAACCCGTGTCGGTGATATGGGCTAATCGTTTCCCGTCATGGGCAAACTGATAAAACATTGGGTCTGCCGCATCATGGCTCACGTTGAACGTCTCGATTTCAATATCCCCGAACTGTTTCACATCTCCGACTTCGATTTGAAACTTCAAGGCAGGATCAATCTTTCCAATCAGTGATTCCATCGCCGCCCATGTCTTCGCATTCGCATAAATCGGTAAATTATACTTACGTGCTAATATCCCGACACCTTTAATATGGTCGGAGTGCTCATGGGTGACGAGCAGTGCGTCGATTCCGTCAAATGACCGACCGATGGCTTCGATGCGCTGTTGCATCGCTTTTCCGGTCAATCCGGCATCGACGAGCAGCTTCGTCCGTTCCGTCTCGATATAGAGGGCGTTTCCGGTCGACCCGCTCGCTAACACACTATACTGTAAAGTCACGCAATCACTCCTTTCATTCTTTCGTTTCAAACTCCACGTGCTCGACTGTTCCATCGATTGCATTGACGAAGTAGACCTGATCATCAATTCCGATCGACCAAAGCGGTGGCATGATGATCAAACTGCCAGAGCTGTCGAGCGGTAAACTGTAAAATCCGGTATTGATGGCCCGCATCTCCTGGTTCGGTTGGAAGTACTTCCGAGACGCGAGTTGTGAGATGGCTTCACTGGCCGTCAACACGAGGTCATCTTGCGTTTTTGAGGAGAGGTCTTTTAAATGACGCTGTTTATAATCCGTCACTTCGAACGACTCGTTCAACTGAATGAGGATGAGGGACGGACCGATGTACATTTCCGTGCCACCCTCGACTTCAGGTGCTGAAAAAATCTTGTTGTCCTCGAATGTTTGTACGAAAGCAACCTGTCTCGTTTTTTCATCGTAGCGCCAGTAGGCGTACTCGTTTCCAAACGGAACATATTCCGCCACAAACGTCGAAGCGGTCGTCCGCAAATCCTTCGCATCGAGCGGCACGGGTTGTTTCAACTCGACTTCGAGTTGCATGTTGTCGAGCGTCGTCGCGAGCTGCGCCTCCCGATTTTTCGTGATCATCGCAGCTGACATCTCTTCAGACGAACCCGTCAAATAGCCGATATCTCGACCCATCCGTGGCAATTTTGCCGGATCGACGTTCCGCTGGTCTAAAATCTGCGTGATCGAGGTGTTGTCATTCGTCACGACTTCGGTCGCCCATGTTTCCGTCAGCAATTGAAACAACAGATAGATGTTCAAGGCGAGGAAGGCGAAGATTAAAATCGATTTCGCTTTACTCCAATCCACGATACATCATCCTTTCTGTCCAATCGTCTCCTTGATTGTATGGGACCCAACGGCCCGCCTCACGCACGAACCAGTTCGGTGAAAACGTCACATAGCGGCTCGTGTCCTCGTTATATTCGATCTCATAACCGATTCGAATCTCGGTCACGTTCTCAAATCGTCCGGAGTTGATGAGCGTACCGAGCACCTCATCCGCATCAGCCAACTGTGTCGTGCCGACGGTGATCAGGCGATCGATTTCCAAGTGGTTACGTGTGATTGACCGGACCTGTGCCCCGTCGTTTTCCACACGTAATGTGGATAAATCGATGGCATCGTTGTTGATAAACGCTTCACGCTGACTGAAGACGGGATACCCTTTCACGTGAAAACGGAACACGGTCGTTTCAAATCCTTTATTGGCCGGTGTGATGGCATCGAATCGAAGGGACAGCCCTTGATTCTCAGACGCTTCATCGACCCATCCCCCGTGGAAGTTCACGAATTCCACAATGGAATCTAACCCGATTGCTGTATCACGCTCGGTGCTATTCCGGGACAGGTTTCGATAGCGACTGGCGTTCAGTTTCGCATCATATTCCGCCACACTGACACCATTCGTCAACGCCCCGACCGAGCTTGCCGGGTCGACTTCTTGAACGTTCGGGTCACCTGGGAAGAACGTATCTCGCATCCAGTCGAGACGAGTGTCGATTTGAATCGACGACACGTCATACGCGAACAACTCATTCATCTCAGGTCCGACGACCGGGATATAATTCACGCGTTCATCCGTATACGTCACGCGCTTCATCGTTCGACTCGAGTTTTTTAAGAAAAGACTGTTCACATCGCCGTTTCCGACTTTCGTCAACTTCCCTTCCCAAATGGACTGGTCGCTCATGATGGCACGAATGTTGAACGCACTGTCATCCATATAAATGAGGATTCGCTGTGGAATCTTCCCAGACAGACTATACGTTCCCGGAAGCATATAGCTGAGCGTGTCCGCATAGTAGGCCTCCGGTAAGATCAACTCCAGTCCCTCGTTGATATCCGTATAGAAACTCGGGACGTTTTTCACAGCGAGCGGCTTGAACTCACTCGCTTCAAATGAATCCCGAATGACACGCATCAGTTGCTTCGGTGTATTCTTTGAAGCGAACACAGCATTGTTGTCATGCACGACCGCTTGAACGGGAATGATGACCTGGTCCGCTCGACGCTGCAATGACTCGTCCACCGTCGTGAGTTGCGTTTCAGATTGGACGGCCTGATACGTGGGATGGTAGTCCCACAAGATGATGGTTTGAACAATCGACGTGACGATTAACGTGAGCAAAATGAACGACTTCCACAGTTCCGGCTTTGCAATCGTAAACCGTTTCATCAATCATTCACCTCCACAATCGTATCGAACGGGATCGTGAAGTAAATCGTTGTACCTCTTCCAAATTCACTCTCTGCCCAGATGTCGCCACCGTGAGCGGAAACGACTTCCTTGGCAATCGATAGACCGAGCCCGGTACCACCGATGTTACGCGCCCGTGCCTTATCGACACGATAGAAACGCTCGAAAATTTTCTTCAAGTTCGACTTCGGAATCCCGACCCCTTCATCCTTGATGCCGATGACGAGGCGTTTCGCCCGAAGCATCGTCCGGAACGTAATCGTCCCGCCTTCTGGTGAGAACTTGATGGCGTTCGTGATGATGTTGTCGATGACTTGGGTCATCTTATCTTGATCGGCATGCACGTAGACACGACGCTTCATCAGTTTGCGACGGAATTGAATCGCATCCCCTTTCGTCATCTCGTGACGGTCGATAATGTCGTTAAAGAACTGCACAAAGTCGAACTTCACCTTCTGCATCTTATATTCTTTACTGTCCATCTTCGAGAGCTGCAACAAGTCATTGACGAGGCGAATCATCCGCTCCGTCTCGTTTTGCGTCGTCTCTAAGAAACGTGGCGCCAATTCCTCATCCTGATAAGCACCTTCTGCAAGAACCTCCAAGTAACTACGCATCGTCGTGAGCGGCGTCCGCAATTCATGACTGACGTTCGCAACGAATTCACGGCGGTCCTGTTCGACCTGTTCTTGTTCCGTGACGTCATGCAAGACGACGATGAGACCTGTGATTGGTCCACTATGTTTTTGAATCGGTGAGAAATAGGCACGAACGAGGAACAATTCTTCATCCGTACTGAGGTCAATCAGTTTCGTCGGCATCGTGCCGTCTTCCGGAATGATGATTTCCTCTTCGAATGCGAGGAGATTTTGTAGATTCGTCCCCATCGCCTCTTCTTCATCGACCCCAATCATGTCGCGCGCCTGGTCGTTCATCAAGATGACCCGTAGCGAGCGGTCGGTCGCGACCACACCGTCGGACATGTTCTCAAGGACACTCGTCAAGCGGCGTCGTTCGGCTTCCGTCGTCGCGTTCGCCTCCATCAACTCGTCCGTCAATTCATTGAATGCGTAAGCGAGTTGACCGACCTCGTCATCCGAATACACTTTAACTTTTCGTGAGAAGTTCCCTTTCCGCATCTCGACGGCCTGCCTCCGCATATCGGCAATCGGTCGCGTGATGGTGCGCGATAAGAGAATTCCGAGGAACGAGGTGATGATGAGTGCGATCAACGTCCCTGTTGCGAGGATACGTGTCACTTGTTCCATCTGGTTGTAGATGGACTTCATCGATGCCTCGATATAGATCATCCCGGTCGTCGTACCGTCCACTTCCGACTTGATCGGAACGGCAACGACGCGCATTCGGTCATTTGAATCTTCATAGACGAGCGTCTCTTGCGCCCCGCCTGTCGCGAATGACTTTTGAATGAACGTGCTCGCGGTCCGTTGTCCGACGAGACTTTGATTATTTTGGTTCGAGGTTGCCCGGACGACACTGTTCGTGTCGATGATTTGGACTTCTCGAATGTCGTCAGCTAGCGTCGTGCTCTCTGTAAATTCAGACAGCAGCTGATCCAGTAACTGGTTCAACTGCTGGTCCGTGGTCAAGTCACTCTCGTTCGCGGCAGTCCCCTCACTGATGTTATAGCTCAGTAGGTTCGCCCGGTCGACAAGTGACTGCGAGAAGTTGTTGATGTATTGCCGTTCCAAAGAACGCACAAAGTACACGCCGATGACTTGCATCGCAACGAGAATGAGCAGCGCATAGATGACGACGAGCTTCCACTGGATTGATTTAAAGAAGTTCGTCCGTTTCATCGTTTAATCTTCTTCTCCTGCCTTCAAATAATACCCGACGCCACGACGCGTAATGATATACGTCGGAGTCGATGGATTGTCCTCAACTTTTTCACGAAGACGACGTACTGTGACATCCACGGTACGCACATCACCGAAGTAATCATAGCCCCATACCGTTTGGAGCAAGTGCTCCCGCGTCATCACTTGCCCGATGTTTTGGGCGAGGTAATGAATCAATTCGAACTCGCGATGTGTCAATTCGATCTTCTCATCCCGTTTCGTCACCATGTACGAATCCGGATGAATCGTCAAGTCGCCGATCACGATATCGTTCGCGTTGGCTCCTTTTGCTTCTGGCGCCGGTGCTGTCGCATGACGTCGCATGTTCGCTTTGACACGGGCTAACAATTCACGTGAGCTGAACGGCTTTGTGACGTAATCGTCTGCGCCGAGCTCTAGTCCGAGTACTTTGTCGATCTCGGAATCTTTTGCCGTCAACATGATGATCGGCATATCGTATTTCTTCCGCACCTCACGGCATACTTCCATGCCGTCCTTGAGCGGAAGCATGATGTCGAGCAAGATGAGATCCGGTTGAATCTCTTCTACTTTGACGAGTGCTTCTTCACCGTCATAGGCAACGTGCACCTGGTAACCTTCTTTTTCAAGTTTAAACTTCAATATATCTGCGATTGGTTGTTCGTCATCTACCACTAAAATCGTACGATCCATTCAGTGAGTCCTCCTCTTATCATTAAACGTACATGCCTACATTGTAACTCTTTTTAAACAGCTTAGAAAGCGTGGTCCATTTCCGTGGAAATAGAAAAAGAGAGCCCGGTGGCTCCCTTTCTTATGCTTCGTAAATATCACGCAAGATGACTGTCTGTTCACGAGCCGGTCCGACCGAGAACGTCAACAATTCGATTCCTGTCAATTCCTCGATGCGACGCACGTAACGCTGTGCGTTCTCCGGAAGGTCTTCAAAGCGACGAACCCCTGTGATATCCTCTGTCCAGCCAGGAAGCTCTTCGTATACCGGTACACACTTCTCAAGGACGCGGAAGTTCGGTGGATACTCGTCAAGATGCTTTCCTTCATACTCATACGATGTACAAATCTTAAGCGTCTCAAGACCTGTCAGCACATCGATTGAGTTGAGGCAAAGATCTGTGATCCCACTGACGCGGCGTGAGTGACGCACGACGACCGAGTCGAACCAGCCGACACGGCGTGGACGACCTGTTGTCGTTCCATATTCTTTCCCGACTTCACGGATTGTATGACCGATCTCATCGTCGAGCTCTGTCGGGAACGGACCGTCTCCAACGCGTGACGTATATGCTTTACAGACACCAACCACGTGATGAATCTTCGATGGCCCGATTCCGGCACCACTCGATACGCCGCCTGATGCAGCATTCGACGATGTGACAAACGGATACGTTCCATGGTCGATATCGAGAAGGACCCCTTGAGCCCCTTCAAAGAGAACTTTTTTCTCTTCGTCGAGCGCATCGTTCAACACGACCGATGTATCACACACGTATTTCGCGAACTGTTGACCATACGCGTAGTATTCTTCAAAGATGTCATCGAACTCGATTGGATCGACTTCATACATTTTCACGAACATGCGATTTTTTAGTTCAAGTACAGTCTTTAGCTTCTCCGCAAACACTTCTTTGTCGAGAAGGTCGGCGATGCGAATCCCGATACGTGCCGCCTTGTCCATATACGCTGGACCGATTCCTTTCAGTGTCGTACCGACTTTCGCGTCACCTTTCGCCTCTTCTTCGAGACGATCTTGAAGCTGGTGGTATGGCAAGATGATATGCGCCCGGTTCGAGATCCGGAGGTTATCCGTGCTCACACCCCGTTCATGTAAGTAAGCGAGTTCTGTCACGAGTGATTTCGGGTTGACGACCATCCCGTTCCCGATGACACACGTCTTATCCGAATAGAAAATCCCAGACGGAATGAGGTGAAGTTTATATTTCGTATCATTGAAGACGATCGTGTGACCAGCGTTGTCTCCCCCTTGATAACGCGCGACGACTTCGGCTTGTTTCGATAAGAAATCGGTGATCTTCCCTTTCCCTTCATCGCCCCACTGCGTTCCCACTACGACTACTGATGACATAATGAATCCTCCTTATTAATCAACGTTCTGTTCAAACCATCCGTAAGTGTACACTTGAAAAGCAAGAAAGTCAATTGAATACCGAACGTTTTATATAAGATGTAACTATTCGTTCGTCATTTTGATCTAATCCTATACAAAAAAAGACACCACCGACGTTACATCGGTGGTGCGAAGGCTTGCGTCTCCATATTGACGAACTTGTTGTACTCTTTCCTGAAGGAGAGCTTGACCGTACCGGTCGGACCGTTACGTTGTTTCGCAATGATGATTTCAATCGTATTGGCGTCTTCACTCTCTTTATCGTAATAGTCATCACGATAGAGGAAGGCGACGATATCGGCATCCTGCTCGATTGCTCCCGATTCACGGATATCGGACATCATCGGTCGCTTGTCTTGACGACTCTCTACGCCACGTGAGAGCTGAGACAAGGCGATGACCGGTACTTGTAGTTCCCGTGCGATTGCTTTGAGCGTACGTGAGATTTCCGATACTTCTTGTTGGCGGTTCTCGCCCGGTTTCCCGTTCCCGACGATGAGCTGCAAGTAGTCAATCATGATCATCCCGAGACCATGTTCCTGCTTCAATCGGCGACATTTGGCTCGGATTTCGTTGACCCGAAGACCCGGTGTATCGTCGATGTAGATGCCTGCTTGGGAGAGCGACGACATCGCAAGGGAGAGACGACCCCAATCTTCCGCTTCAAGACGACCGGTCCGGAGGCGCTGGGCATCGATGTTCCCTTCCGCACACAACATACGCATGACGAGTTGCTCGGCACCCATCTCCAAACTGAAGATGGCAACGTTCTCACCCGTACGGACCGCGACGTTTTGCGAGATGTTCAAGGCGAACGCGGTCTTCCCGACAGATGGACGGGCGGCCACGATAATCAAATCGTTTCGTTGGAAACCGGCCGTCATCTTATCCAAATCCGTGAACCCGGTCGCAATCCCGGTGATTTCACCGCTCGACTGATGTAGCTTTTCAATCGTCGAGTACGCATCGGATAAGACAGAACCAATCGGGTGGAAGCTCGATTGTCCTTTTCGCTGCGATACTTTTAGAATATTTCGCTCGGCATCAGATAAAACAGAATCCACCTCATCTTGACGCTCATAACCATCCGAGACAATGTTGGTCGCAGTTCGAATCAGGCGACGGAGTGCCGCCTTTTGGTCGACGACGTTCAAGTAATAGCCGATGTTCCCGATGGCGGGAACGGATTCCGCGACCTCCGCCAAATAGTTGAGGCCCCCGATTTCGTCCAAAATCCCTTGCGCCTGTAACTCGGAACTGAGCGTGACCAAGTCGACGAGCTCGCCTCGGTCATTGATCTTTAGCATCGCTTCAAAGATGCGTTGGTGGCTGACACGATAAAAGTCGTCCGGGTCGACCCGCTCTGAGGCCGTAATCAACCGATCCGAATCGAGGATGATTGCCCCTAAGACGGCTTGCTCCGCTTCCACGCTATGCGGTGGTGTATTGACTTGAATCGCATCACTCATCCGTCTCTACCTCACCTTCAAGCTTCTTGTACATGTACATTCAACGTCGCGACGACGTCATGGTGCAACTTCACTGGCACTTTCGTGAAACCGAGCGCCTTGATCGGATGCTCGAGTTCAATTTTACGCTTATCAATTTTGTAGCCCATTGATTTAAGGGCATCCGCGATTTGCTTGCTCGTGACCGAACCGAACACGCGACCGCCTTCACCGGCTTTCGTCGTGACGGCAATCGTCTCTTTTTCAAGCTTTTCTTTGAGTTGTTTCGCTTCGTTCAACTCTTCTTCTGCTGCTTCTTCGGCACGACGTTCTTTAGCCGCGAATGCTTTCAGGTTTCCTGGTGTCGCTTCCACTGCCAAGTTTTTCTTGAACAAGACGTTCTTAGCGTAAGCGTCTGCCACGTTTTTCACTTCTCCAGCTTTCCCTTGTCCTTTTACATCTACTTTCAAAATGACTTTCATTCTAATTCCTCTCCTTCAGTTTCATCTGTTACGTAATGATCGATTGCCTCTTTCAACATGACTTTCGCTTGTTCGCGACTCACTTCAAGTTGCGTCGCCGCATTCGTCAAATGGCCACCGCCATCGAGCATTTCCATGATGACCTGGACGTTGACGTCACCGAGCGACCGCGCGCTGATTCCCGTACGCCCGTCCGGTAAGACGGCGATGACGAACGAGGCTTTGACGCCTTCCATATTCAGCAACTGGTCTGCAGACTGAGCAATCAACACTTGATGGTGTGCCTCGTCGTCAGAAGCGACCGCAATCGCCATCCCACCTGCATAAATTTCGGTGTTTCTCAAAATCTGAGACTGCTCGATATAAGCATCGAGATCTTGTCTCATGAAGTGCTGTACGAGAACCGTGTCAGCACCTTGAATCCGTAAGAAGGATGCCGCATCAAACGTACGGGATCCCGTACGGAGCGTAAATCCTTTCGTATCGACCATGATTCCCGCGAGAAGTGACGTTGCCTCTAAAATAGAGAGCTTTCGACTTCCCGCCTGATACTCAATCAATTCCGTGACGAGCTCACTCGTTGATGATGCGTAAGGCTCCATATACACGAGAACCGGATCTTCGATAAACTCTTCCCCGCGACGATGGTGGTCGATGACGACGACCCGCTCCGACCGATCCAAAATGTCTTTTGAAATGACGAGGGACGGACGGTGTGTATCGACGACGACGAGTAATGTCTGTTCATCGATGAGTGGCTGCGCCTCATACTCGGTCAAGAATTGGCTGTATAACGAGTCATCGTTCTCTACTTCATGGACGAGCCGCTGAATGCCGACACTCGTCTCACCGGATGGAATGACGACATACGCCTCGCGCCCGACAAACTCGGCCAATTTCATGACACCGATGGAAGCCCCGAGCGAGTCCATATCTGGATTCTTATGTCCCATCACAAGGACACGGCTCGATTCCCGAATGAGGTCACGCATCGAGTTCGAGATGACACGTGCCCGGACACGCGTTCGCTTCTCGGTCGGATTTGTCTTCCCGCCGAAGAAACGAACTTTCCCATTATGACGCTTAACGACTGCCTGGTCACCACCACGGCCAAGTCCTAAATCTAGACTCGACTGAGAGAGATTACCGAGCTCCGTCAATGTCGTTTCACCGCACCCAATCCCGATTGATAACGTCAACGGGATTCTTTGTTCCTTCGTCGCATCACGCACTTCATCCAAGATTGAAAAGCGGTTGTTTTCAAGTTCAGATAGCGTCCGTTCATTCATGACGAGGAAAAAGCGGTCCGCAGCTGTACGACGCATGTAGATATGATGCCGCTGCGCCCATTGATTGAGGAGTACCGTCACCCGACGATTGACTTCACTACGGACCTGTTCATCCACCGCAGTCGACATCTCGTCATAGTTATCTAAATACAAAATACCGATAACCGTCTGCGTTTGAACATACTTTTGTTCCATCTCCGCTTCTTCGGTCATATCAAATAAATAGAGGGTTTGATGGATTTGATTGTAATAAACACGATAGACACGGTCACCCACTTCAATCGTGGCTTCATCCTCTTCTTCTTCAATCAATTCATCGAAGGCGGAATGGAGCGCATCAAGCGGTATTCCAATCGCCATATCGAGTTCGAAAATCAATCGTGATTGTTCGTTATACCAACTGATCCGTCGGTCCTGGTCAAAGACTAAAATCCCAATCGGCATCGTCGTCAATGCTTCTTTTCCGACCTCTTCGATTTGATGAGAGAGAGAGAGGACATACTGTTCCCAATTTTTACGCTCCCGTCGCATCGTCACTTGCTGATAGATGAAAAAAATCAGCGTGCCCATAAACAGGGTGATTGCCGCCACAATGTTGTAGAACGCCAATCCTAACGAGACAAGGAATCCAATCACGTATGGAATCATGTGCCGCGCGTATTGGTTCTTCACGGATGTTAATGCTTCACCACTGTGCATGTATGCCTCCTAAAATGAGTAATGTTCACCCATGGAATCGTAAAGGTTTCTGCTCTATCATACCATATTCGTCGGTTTCACTTACACACTTACAGACGAGATGAAATACAAAAAAACGACTTATCCAAGAGGATAAGCCGTTCGTCAAACAATTACTCTGCAACGTATGGAAGCAAAGCCATTTGACGTGAGCGCTTGATAGCGACAGTAAGTGGACGTTGGTATTTCGCTGAAGTACCAGTCACACGACGTGGAAGAATTTTACCACGCTCCGAAACGAAGCGTTTGAGCAATTCTACGTCTTTATAATCGATATGAGTGATGTTGTTCGACGTAAAGAAACATACTTTACGACGACGACGACCTCCTGGACGACGTGCCATGTGAAGACCTCCTTTATAGGTTAGTTTTTATTGTCCATGATGATTAGAATGGCAAATCATCATCTGACAAGTCGATTTTGCCGCCACCCGAGAACGGATCTGCGTCAAAACCTTTATTCGAATTCGAGGACTGAGATGAAGTCGAAGCGGCTCCTGCGCCCCATCCTGATCCACTTGATTCACCACCACCGAAGACATCTCCAGATGGTGCTTGCTCACGTTGCCCTGAGGCTCCGCGTGGTTCAAGGAAGCGTACGCTGTCTGCGACTACTTCTGCCCGGTAACGACGTTGGCCATCTTGTCCTTCGTAACTACTGATTTGAAGGCGACCGTCAACGCCGGCCATGCTGCCCTTTTTCAAGTATTGTGCTACGTTCTCTGCTTGTTTGCGCCAAACGACACAATCAATAAAGTCCGTCTCGCGCTTCCCATCTTGTCCAGCGAATGGACGATCGCAAGCGAGAGTAAGGCGTGTTACGGCGATTCCGCTCTGCGTATAACGCATTTCGGGATCGCGAGTCAATCGACCAACTAACACAACTCGGTTAATCATCTCCAAGCTCCCCTTTCACGATACGAAACGTTAAGGATTAACGCTCGTCTTTTGTTGTCATTTGACGGACAACGTCGTCAGAGATCTTCATGAGACGCTCTGTTTCTAAGATCGCTTTAGGTTCAGCAACGATGTTAAGAAGAACGTAGTGTCCTTCGCGCATCTTGTTGATTTCATAAGCGAAACGACGTTTACCCATGTCTGTTGTTTTTTCAACAGTACCACCGTTTTCAGTGATGACGTTGTTGAAGCGCTCGATTAAAGCTTTCTTCGCTTCCTCATCAACTGATGGACGGATAATGTAAAGAAGTTCGTATTTACGCATTATCTTTCACCTCCTCTTGGACTAACGGCCCCTACCGGTTGTAGGAGCAAGGAGCAAACAATTGTTTTACTCACGTCATAATATACTATCAAACTTCCTTAACTTTTACAATACGTTTCCGTAAATCAACTTATACGTTGAAGCGGAACGTGACAACGTCGCCATCTTGGAAGACGTATTCTTTTCCTTCTGAACGAAGTTTTCCTTGTTCTTTCACCGTCGTCATGTTTCCTGCTGCTGAAAGGTCGTCATACGACACGACTTCGGCACGGATGAATCCACGTTCGAAGTCAGAGTGGATGACACCAGCACATTGTGGGGCTTTCATCCCTTGTTTGAACGTCCAAGCACGAACTTCCTTCTCACCTGCCGTGAAGTATGTCGCAAGACCAAGTGTCGAGTAAGCCGCACGGATCAATTGATCAAGTCCTGACTCTTCGATTCCGAGATCTTGTAAGAACTCGAGGCGTTCTTCCGGTTCGAGTTCTGAAATTTCTTCTTCGATTCGTGCACAGATGACGATGACTTTCGACCCTTCTGTTGCCGCGTGATCACGGACTGCTTGTACAAACTCGTTCGAATCGGCATCTGCCACTTCATCCTCACTCACGTTCGCCACGTAAAGCATCGGCTTCATCGTAAGCAATTGGAAGTGTTTGACGATCGCGAGTTGATCTTCTGATAATTCAGCGACACGTGCCGGGCGCTCTGATTCAAGAACATCTCGCACGATTTCGAGTGCTTCGAGTTCTTGTACCGCACCTTTATCTTTTGCCTTCACCATTTTTTGAACACGTGCGATGCGTTTATCGACTTGCTCAAGATCAGCTAAGATCAATTCAAGATTGATAGTCGTAATGTCATCGATTGGTGAGACACGACCTGCGACGTGCGTGATGTTCTCGTCTTCAAAGCAACGGACGACTTGGCAAATCGCATCGACTTCGCGAATGTTCGCCAAGAATTTGTTTCCGAGACCTTCACCTTTTGACGCACCTTTCACGATTCCAGCGATATCTGTAAACTCAAATGCTGTTGGTACCGTTTTTTTCGGTTTGACGAGTTCTGTCAATCGATCAAGGCGCGCATCCGGTACTTCTACGACGCCGACGTTCGGGTCGATCGTCGCGAACGGATAGTTGGCCGCCTCGACTCCTGCTTGTGTAATCGCATTAAACAATGTCGATTTCCCGACGTTTGGCAATCCGACAATTCCTGCTGTTAATCCCACTAGTATTTCCTCCTCATCCGGTGTTTCCCGGGAAATGTTAAGCCGTCTGTGGAGTGGGTACATTCAGTACACCACACCGTCACATCCTTCACAATTATAGATAGTCCACGATTAAACCGCAACTCACGTTCATAACCTAAAGAAAAACGCCGCTTATTCGGCGGCGTTCCCTTGTTCAAGCACTTTCTTGAATCGCTTATCGAAATCACGGCGTTGCATGAGCACACTGGCTCCGCAGCCTTGACACTTGATTCGAATGTCCATCCCGACACGCGTGATTTGCCAACGGTTCGTCTTACAGGCATGTGGTTTTTTCATTTCCACAATATCGTTCAATGCATAGGTTTTACTTTGCATTTTCTGCTTCTCCTCCTTTAGGAGCCGAGTTCGGTGGCATCATGACCGTACGTGGGTATGGAATTTCAATCCCCCGCTCGTCAAGTCCAGCCTTTAACTCTTTATGCAAAATTCGACCAGCTGCGAAGTGCTGGGTCGGCGGGACTTCCGCCATTAATCGGTACACCACTTCCGACGGTCCGAGCGACTGCACTCCAGCTAAGTCGATTGGTTTGATGAACAAGTCGTGATAGCGTGCTTCGACCGTTTTCGCAATTTCCTTGAGCGCTTGCTCTACTTTTGACATATCTTCTTCGTACGCAACCCCAATATCGACAACAGCGACGCTGTTTTCAAGCGAGTAGTTCGTCACTTGTAAGATTTGTCCGTTCGGAATAATCGTCACTTGTCCGTTTAATCCTTTTAACTTCGTCGTCCGGATTCCGACCTCGATGACCGTCCCGTCGACTTGTTGGTTCAAATTGACGTAATCCCCGTTCTTATATTGGTTTTCAAAGATGATGAACGCCCCTGTGATGACGTCTTTCACCAAACTTTGTGCCCCGAATGAGATTGCAAGACCCGCGACCCCGGCTGATGCAATCAAACCGGCGATATTCACACCGAATTGTCCGAGCACCGTCAAGACCATAATCAACCCGATCACATAGCGGATTGTGTTTTGGGCTAATTTTAATAACGTTTCATTCTGTCGCTGGGCGACGATATCATGTTCTTTTATTTTGCGGAGCGTAAACACGCGCTCGACCATCGTTGTCAAAATGCGTGTTGCGATATATAAACCAAGGATGATGAGCGCCACACCGGCGAGCTTGATCCCTAAACCAATCCACATGTCTGTATCTTTAAAGTACTCGACGAATCGGTTCACGCTGTCGATTGTCTCATCGGCAACCGTATTTAAATCTTTTTCTGTATTTTGCGAAGCCATCTTTTCACCTCAAAGTCGTAGATTCTAAATCATCAAAACATATTTCACGACTTTTCTCAAACACTGCATTCGGAAGTTAGAAGTTTTCCACTTTTGGGAATGGGTTAATACGAGATCAATCCCCCAACTGCAACTAGGAATAGGCAGCTTAGAAGAGAGGATGAGATTCATGCCGTTTCGCTTAAAACCTCATAAACCATACTCTTTCTTCATTGAACACACTGAGCGGAGTGGATCCAGATTGCTTGCGGACCAGCTTCATGAACAGTTGGTCAATGAAATCCATCGCCCCATCGTCCTTGTTTGCATCGGTTCGGACCGTTCGACCGGTGATTCACTCGGTCCGCTCGTCGGAACGTTTTTAGAAGAACGTCATATCCGAAATTTACATGTATATGGCACATTAACGAAGCCTGTACACGCACTCAATTTGGTGGAAACGTTACATGAGATTCAAACGCGCTTCCATCAACCGCTCATTATCGCTATCGACGCCTGTCTCGGACGTTTATCAAGTGTCGGTTATGTCTTCTTTTCGGAAGGTCCGCTCGCTCCAGGGGCCGGTGTCCAAAAAGAACTTCCGGCAGTCGGCGCTTACAATATTAAAGCCGTCGTGAACGTAAGTGGATTCATGGAGATGATGATTCTACAGAATACCCGTCTCCATCTTGTATATGAACTCGCACGTTTCATCACAGACGGATTCGCCGATTTTGATACACGGATCGGGCGCCTGCATCACGAAGAGGCGGCCATCACGCGTCTTCGTCAGTCACGAGATGAATCAAAGTCTTGAGGCGATAATAACGTCAACAATTGTTCCAAGTCGTCTTGTGAAAAATACTTCAACTCGAGGACGCCGCCTTTTCGGCGCGGACGAATCGACACATCCATCTGAAGACGCTCCGCAAGCACCGCTTCGACCGCTTCGATATCGGCGTTCGATCGCTTCAGCGTCTTTTTTTCTGTGCGCTCTTTTTGTAAGTAACGCTCGAGGCGACGGACCGTCCAATGCTCGGCAATGACCCGTTTCGCAATCTGTTCCATCGCTTGTTCCGATTTCATACCCGTGATGGCACGTGCATGTCCCATCGTCAAATCTCCGACCATGACCGCATGCTGGACGGCACTCGGCAATCGAAGGAGGCGAAGACTGTTCGTCACATGACTGCGGCTCTTCCCGACGCGATCGGCCAACTGTTGTTGCGTCAGACCTAGCGTCTGCATCAACTGTTCATAGGCGACAGCCTCTTCGATGGCATTCAAGTCTGCCCGCTGAATGTTTTCAATCAGCGCCAACTCCATGACGCGATCGGAGTCCGCCGTGACGACGAGGGCAGGAATGTCTTCTTTCCCAGCGAGCTTCGCCGCCTGAAACCGTCGTTCCCCGGCAATGATTTCATAGTATCCTGTCGCTTTTCGAACGACGATTGGTTGTAGGACGCCATATCGCTCAATGGATTGACGCAACTCTTCTAATTTTTCCACCTCAAATTGTTTCCGGGGCTGATTCGGGTTTGGGCGAATGAATTTTAATGCTAATCGTTCCATCTACAAACCTCCTTCATTGTATAAAAAAGCACGGACTCATTTTTGAGGCCGCGCTTTCGGGATGCGAATTCGAATTTCAACAAATTCCTCTTCGTCTACTTCTTCAGTTTGGACGTCAATCCCTGTTTTCCCAATCAAATCGATTGAGTCACGAATCGTGTTGATGGCGATTCGCGTGTCACGCGCAAAACTTTTCGTCCGACGACGTTGTTTTTTCGGCTTTCGCTTCTCTTCTTCGATCGGTGTTGTTAAAAAGGCGACGCGTTCTTCTGTCTCCTTGACGTTAAAATCCTGTTCTAACACTTCTGCGAGCACTTGAAGTTGCAATCCTTCTTCCTTCAACGGCAACAACGCACGCGCATGTCGCTCGTTGATCCGACGATCGCGAAGCGACTGCTTCACATCCTCCGGCAATTTTAACAAACGCAACTTATTGGCGATCGTGGATTGACTCTTGCCTAGACTCTTCGCGAGCGCATCTTGCGTCAAACCGTTCAAGGCGAGTAAACGATCATATGCTTCCGCCTCTTCAATCGGGCTTAACTGCTCACGCTGCAAGTTTTCAATCAAGGCGAGTGCAGCCGTCGTATCATCGTCCATATCGCGAACGATTGCCGGAATCGCTGACCAACCAAGCGATTTCACCGCACGGAAACGACGCTCCCCGGCAATGATTTCATAGCAGTCCCCATCTGCCTTTCGAACCACGATTGGTTGAAGGAGTCCATGTTCCGAAATCGTCGTTGCCAACTCTTCAATTTTTGCCGGTTCGAACACTTTACGCGGTTGATAACGGTTTGGACGCAACCGTGATAACGAGAGTTCTTGTACCGTGTCATCCGCTCGAACTTCCGCAATCTGCGTCACGGCAACTTCGTCTTTTCGATTCACACCGAACAATTTCGCAAATCTATTCTTCAACGTCGGGCACCCCTTTATGTAAAAAAATAAGCAGACTCCACCACTGGAATCTGCTTTTGTTTCACGTGAAACGACATCATCAGATAAGTGGCTCTTTCGCCGGTGTCCCCGCTTTACGCGGATATTTCCCGGGCGTTTTTCGTAGTTTATCTACAACTACGATATTACGCTCACTCATCTCTCCTGGCAATAGGAACTGGTGTGTCGCTTTTTCTTTCCCACCTAGAACGGCTAAAGCGTTTTTGGCGTCTGCCATCTCGTCAGAAACCTTGGCCGCTTTAAGCGCAACGAAGCTTCCGCCTACTTTCGCGAGTGGCAAACAGTATTCTGCCAACACGGTCATGCGGGCAACCGCACGTGCTGTGACGACGTCAAACTGTTCGCGGAACTTTTTATTTTTTCCGAACTCTTCGGCACGACCATGATGGAACGCGACACCTTCGAGTCCGAGGGCAAGGGCCAACTCGTTCAAAAAGGTGATGCGTTTGTTTAACGAATCGATGATCGTGACGTGTAAGTGTGGGAATAAAATTTTGAGCGGAAGACTTGGGAATCCGGCTCCTGCCCCGACATCACATACGGTTTCGACTTTCGTGAAATCGAAATGAAACGCTGCGCTGAGCGAATCATAGAAATGCTTCAAATATACTTCTTCTCGGTCCGTGATGGCCGTTAAGTTCATTTTCTCGTTCCATTCGACGAGCATTTCGAAGTAACGCTTGAACTGACTGAGTTGTGTCTCACTCAGCTCAAACCCTTCAGCTCGTAACGCTTCAATAAATTGAGATTCGTTCATCGTTTCACTCCACCGTTGCGTATTGTCCTTGTTCGATATAGACGAGCAAGATTGACACGTCTGCTGGGTTTACGCCTGAGATACGAGACGCTTGACCGATCGAAAGAGGACGAACTTGTTTTAGTTTTTGTTTCGCTTCTGTCGCGAGACCACCGATCGCATCGTAATCCAAGTTTTCCGGGATTCGTTTTTCTTCCATGCGACGCATCTTCTCGACTTGTTCAAGCTGTTTGGAAATATAACCTTCATACTTCACTTGAATCTCGACTTGCTCTTTCACTTCATACGACAATTCTTCCGTTGACGGAACGACCGTCATGAGTGCTTCATAAGATACTTCCGGACGTTTCAACAAGATGTTGGCATGCGTCGCTTCTTTAAGCGGGTGCGCACCGACCGATTCGAGCATCGCATTGACTTCAGGTGTCGGTTTGACGACAAGTGACGCAAGTCGCTTCACTTCTTTTTCAATCGCTACACGCTTCTCGTTGAGGTGAGTGTGACGATCTTCTGAAAGTAAGCCGATCTCATACCCGATGTCGCTGAGTCGCAAGTCCGCATTGTCATGACGCAACAAAAGACGGTATTCGGCACGTGATGTGAGAAGGCGATACGGTTCGTTCGTACCTTTCGTCACGAGGTCATCGATTAAGACGCCGATGTACGCTTGCGAACGGTCCAAGATGACCGGATCTTTTCCGAGCACTTTGCATGCGGCGTTGATTCCCGCCATGATGCCCTGTCCAGCCGCTTCTTCGTACCCGCTCGTCCCGTTGATTTGTCCCGCTGTGAAAAGACCTGGGACAGCTTTTGTTTCGAGAGTTGGCCAAAGCTGTGTCGGTACGACCGCATCGTATTCAATCGCATAACCGGGACGCATCATCTCTGAATTTTCAAGACCCGGGATCGTGCGAAGCATCTGATGTTGCACGTCTTCTGGCATACTCGTCGAAAAGCCTTGGACATAGATTTCTTCCGTATCGCGACCTTCTGGCTCTAAGAAGATTTGGTGACGCGGTTTATCATTAAAGCGAACGACCTTATCTTCGATTGATGGGCAATAACGGGGCCCTGTTCCTTTAATCGCACCCGAATACATCGGTGAGCGATGCAAGTTCTCATCAATCAATTGGTGTGTACGTTCGCTCGTGTACGTGAGCCAGCACGGGATTTGTTCGATCGGATCCAAGTCCGTCGAGGTGTACGAGAAGAATGATGGATTCTCGTCCCCTGGCTGAATCTCCGTCTTCGAATAATCAATCGTCTTGCCGTCGATTCGTGGCGGTGTTCCCGTTTTGAATCGAACTAAGTCGAGACCGAGCTCTTCAAGATGCTTCGATAGCTCGACCGATGGCATTTGGTTGTTCGGACCACTCTCGTAAGCCAATTCCCCGATGATGATTTGACCACGCATGAACGTTCCCGTTGTGACGATGACCGCTTTCGCGCGATATTCTGAACCTGTGTTCGTTACCACGCCACGTACTTCTCCGTCCTCAATCAACAAGCGCTCGACTAGCGCCTGACGAAGCAGCAGATTCGGCTCATCTTCTAGCACTTTCTTCATATGATTTTGGTATTGGAATTTGTCCGCCTGTGCACGTAGCGCACGTACCGCCGGCCCTTTCGATGTGTTGAGCATCTTCATTTGGATGTATGTCGCGTCAATCGCACGCCCCATCTCGCCACCGAGCGCATCGATTTCACGTACGACGATCCCTTTCGCCGGCCCACCGATTGATGGGTTGCAATACATGAATCCGACCATATCAGGGTTCATGGTGAGCATCGCTGTTTTCGCGCCCATTCGAGCCGATGCGAGTGCTGATTCAATCCCTGCGTGTCCGGCCCCGATGACGATGACATCAAATTCGCCTGCCGTATAAGCCATATTCGTTCCTCCTTATTATTTCCCAAGACAAAACTGTGAAAAGAGCTGATCAATCAAGCTCTCCTGTACGGTATCTCCATTGATTTCACCGAGCGTATCCCACGCACGACGTAAATCGATTTGAACCATGTCGATCGGCATATTCATGACGGCACTACCGAGCGCCTCATCAATTTGACCAATCGTTCGTTTGATTAACTGAATGTGTCGAGCGTTTGAGATATACGTCATATCCTGTGACTCGACACCTTTTGCGAAGAATAGATTTGCGATGGCCGCTTCAAGGGCATCGATTCCTTCATCTAGCAAGAGCGATGTCGCCACAATTGGACGTCCTGCCGCTAGTTTCTCTAGCTTAGAAGAATCCATGTTTTGTGGCAAGTCTGTCTTGTTGATGATGATGATGGCATTCATTCCTTTAACTGCCTCAAATAACGCCTCATCCTCGACAGTCAATCCCTCATGTCCGTTCAAGACGAGAAGGACCAAATCTGCCGCTTCTAACGCTTTTCTCGACTTTTCCACACCGATTCGTTCCACGATATCTTCCGTTTCGCGAATCCCTGCCGTATCGATCAATTTGAGCGGAACACCTTTCACGTTGACGTATTCCTCAATTGTGTCACGTGTCGTACCGGCAATTTCGGTGACAATCGCTTTTGTCTCTTGAACGAGCGTGTTCATCAAAGAAGATTTTCCGACGTTCGGTCGACCGATGATTGCCGTGGCCAAGCCTTCACGTAAGATTTTCCCTTGTCGCGCTGTCTCGAGTAACTGTTCGAGGACACGTTTGACCTCGCCCGCTTTCTCTTCGACAATGGCCTGGGTCATCTCTTCTGCGTCATATTCTGGATAGTCGATGTTGACCTCGACCGCCGCAATCGTCTCGAGCAATTGTTGACGTAACTCGCGAACGAGGCGTGACAAACGTCCTTCCATTTGCGCCATCGCAACGTTCATTGCTCGGTCCGTCTTCGCGCGAATCAAATCCATGACCGCTTCCGCCTGAGATAAATCGATCCGACCATTTAAAAAGGCGCGCTTCGTGAACTCGCCCGGTTCTGCTAGGCGGATGTCGGGTTGATCGAGAATGAGCTCAAGGACACGATTGACCGCTACGACGCCTCCGTGACAATTGATTTCGACGACATCTTCTCGCGTAAACGTCTTCGGCGCGCGCATAATACTGACCATGACTTCATCGACGATTTCGCCCGTATTAGGATATTTTAACGTTCCATAATGAATCGTATGTGAATCGACTGTTGTTAAGTCTTTCCCAGAAAACACATTGTTCACCGTTTCGACCGCCAAATCGCCCGATAGTCGGACGATCCCGATGGCACCTTCACCCATCGGCGTCGAAATCGCTGTAATCGTGTCAAACTCTAGCATCTTTCTCCCTCCAAACCTAAACATCTTCTTCTATCATATGCATAACGAACCTACTATACACGATATTCGACTTGAACGAAAGAGTTGGACCATTGATAAAGTCATTGCCATTCGCCTCATCGTTTTCGTACAATAAAGGAATATATTTACATAGGAGAGAGATGATCTAAAGATGAAACAGCAAGACGCAATCCGAATCATCACCGAACGATTACAGCACGATGAAGCGGTTCAAGCGATTTTTATGAAGGGTTCATTCGGTCGGGGAGAAGCCGATGAACATTCAGATATCGACCTCTATGTCATGGTACACCCCGATGAAAAGGTCTCTTTTCTATCTAGACGCCTCGAGCATGTAACCGCCTATCGTCCGATTCTGTTAAAAGACGAGATTCACATCGTCGCTCCACAACTCATCGCCGTCTTTGATGATTTTCTTCACCTCGACCTGTTCACGGTCACGCAAGAGACGTTGAATCATCAAGACTCGATTCATGTGCTCTACGACCCACAACAGCGACTTGCTAGACACGCCACTTCCTTGCAATTAGACGAAGCGGCAATCAGTGACCATGCGTTCGATACCGTGTGGTTCTTTTTCCAATATACAAAATCACGCAATCGAGGCAACGCGATGTGGGCAACGGAGATGCTCCGGCAAGGAATGGTCCATTTCGCATATGTGTTAGCCGCTCACCACACACCGGACCGGGCTTCCCTTGGTTTAAAAGATGTGACGCAGCGACAAGAAATCGACCTCCGCTCATTTTATGACCATTTGACCCCCGCCTCACACGAAAAAGCCGCCCACATCTATCTGGAGCGACTTCAGGTAGAGCAAACTTTTTTCACATCACTACCTGGCTACAACGTGTTCGGACCGTTCATGGAACAGTTGATTCAACGAGAAACAAGCCGTCCTGGCATATAGGGCGGCTTGTTTTTTAGTATCTTGCTTGGCGTTTCGTCGAACGAATCGTGAAATAGAGGAACAGTTCCAGTATCGCGATGGCGATGAGAATGCCGCCGAACAGTTGGAACAAGACAAGTAGACTACTGAACGGATTCGTCAACATGAGAATCCCGACACCTATCCACAATAGACTTCCAATCAAAAACCAAAGCCATCGTCCCGACATCGATTGACGGTAACCGAGTGCCTGAATCAGGCGGATAATTCCACCGAATAAGAACAAGGCTCCGATCAAAATCGGGAGAAGACTAGCTAGCGTCTCTGCGAAGAAAAAGACGACCGCTGCCAAAATCAAATAGATGAGACCCATAAAGAAAGTGGGTGGCAACCCTCCCTGACGTCGACGCAACCCTTGAAAGATCATCCAAATCCCCATGATCGCTAAATAACCGGCAATGACATACACCATGACATCAAAGAAAAATCGAGGATATAACAGAATGAGAACACCAAGTACAAAATAAATGATCGCTTGCCATAACGTCGAACGTTCCAAACGCTGAATGAATGCCTCCATTTTCCCACACCTCCGTTTACTCGTTTCTATCTCTATTCCCCTCTGACTGGCTTGCAATCCCACAAAAAAAAGCTGAGCGTCAGAAGACACTCAGCTTAGCGATTATTTACGCTTTTTCTTTTTGTTTTTCTTTTCTTCTTCAGCAAGCGCTGCACGCTCTGCTTCTTTCGCAGCGATTTTCGCTTCAGCCGCAACCTTCATCTTCTCACGCATCGGGAGCATGATTGCCATCGTGACGATGATCGAGATGATATAACCGACTACCCAGTATAACGAAAGGGCAGCTGGGAGGTTGATCGACATGACGAAGATCATGACCGGGAAGATATAAAGCATCATCTTCAACTGCGGGTTCTGTTCTTGACCCGCCATTGAGATTTTTTGTTGTGCGAACGTCAAGATTGCCGCTAAGATCGGCAAGACGAACGTTGGATCCGGAGCACCGAGGTCGAACCATAAGAAGTTCGCTTCGAAAATCTCAGGTGTACGGCGAATCGCATCATAGAATGCGAAGAGAATCGGCATTTGAATCAAGATCGGCAAACATCCCGCGAGCGGGTTGATTTGGTATTCCTGATAAAGCTTCATCATCTCTTCTTGGAGTTTACGTTGTGTTTCCTGGTCTTTTGAGCTGTACTTTTCACGAAGCTTCAGCATTTCTGGTTGCAACACTTGCATCGCACCCATACTCTTCGTCTGCTTGATCATGAGTGGGAGAATCAATAACCGGACGATAATCGTCGCGATGATGATTGAAATCCCGTATTGCCACGGGCCACCGACCAAGTAAGCAACTTCCTTCAAAAGCCATGCGAGCGGCCATACAAAGTACTTCGCCCAGAAACCTTCTGTGTCAGCCGTTACTGGTTCGGCTTGGATGGTAGACGGATCCACACAGCCTGCCATCAGCATGATGACCGCGGTCATGGCAGCGAGTAATCCTAATTTTAGCTTTTTGCTCATAGTTCCTCCTACGCTTTCTTTATCAATTCTTTTTAACGCACACGTCGATCGGGCAATCTTATCAGACTCTAATTATATGAGAGAACAAATTCAGATTGTCATGGTCACCGGCCCTGCTTTTGCCAAACCTTGGCCCGTTTGAATACGTGTTTCAAACTCTCGGTCACTTCCGACTGCGTCAATGCGGTCGCAGGTTTTCGAGCGATGATGACATAATCATTCGGTGCAACGTTTGGTTCGAGCAAGCGAAGCGACTCACGCATCAATCGTTTCATCCGGTTCCGTTCCACAGCATTTCCAAGTTTCTTACTGACGGAAAGACCCACTCTGAAATGCGTTTGATCCGCTTTGAGCGTGTAGACGACAAACTGACGATTGGCCACGGAGCGTCCTTCGCGAAACACCGCTTGGAACTCTTCATTCTTTTGCAGGCGGTATTCTTTTTTCAAAATTCTCACTCCATCCTTCGCTTCAAAAATCGTCAACTAACATCATATCATATCCACATCATTTGAACGAGGGAGAATCCATGAAATACTACGTTTCTGTGACAAACTAAAAAATTGCCCGAGGAAAGGATCCCCGGGCAATCTTCATTCAGAATTATACAGTCAAGGCTTTACGGCCTTTACGACGACGAGCAGCAAGAATGTTGCGACCGTTTTTAGTCGCCATGCGTGCACGGAATCCGTGAACTTTCTTACGCTTACGGTTGTTAGGGTTGAAAGTTGGTTTCATGGTTACAGCACCTCCTCAAGATTAACGCTCTATTAGCAAGTTATAGTTTCATTTAAGGCAGTCTTTAAGATTATATAAATCGATTCAACAATTGTCAATGTATTTTCGGATGGTTTTCGAATTCGTAGAATGAGGCACTCAGAAAGCATTCATCCACATGGATTCGATCCTTATCCGAAGGACGAGTAGGGGGATGAATGTATACACAACCTTTACGTATTTTATAAACGGTCTTTATAAATAGCCACGTTGAGCCATTTTATCCACAAAATCTCGAAGTTATCCACATTTATATGTGAATAACTCCTCTTTTTTCATATTCTTATTCTTTATTTTTTCATTTTCTTCTTTTACAAAAACAATCTTTCATTTCACTCCTTCCTCTTTTGTGTATAACTTTTTCATCTCATATTCTATCATTAGTGCTTTATCCACAATATATCCACAGGTTATCCACAAAACACACAGCATGTGGATAAGTGGGTGTGGATACTTTTCTTTATCTGTGGATAAATACCAAAAAGCATTGCCACGTCTATTTTATTTTGCTAAACTGAATGTGCACAAACTTGTGGATGAACAATTCGTGATTCCAAGATATACACAGGCTGTGGATAAGTGTTATCCCCATAATGAACACCATGTGGATAACTTTATCCACAGTTTTTGTTCTCTGGGGATAACCCTAGTTTCTACTATAGAATAGTGTATGTGTATATCGTGTGAATAAGTTTTACCCAACATGTGAGTAAAGGAGGTCTTTCATTGAAGAATGCTCGCGAGATTTGGAGAAATGTCTTATCGGTAATCGAGGAAGAAGAACGAACTCCAAAAGCCAGTTTTGACATGTGGTTGAAATCAACCGAGGGGATATCATTGATGGGAACGACGCTCGTTGTGTCGGCACCCGCCAGTTTTATCGTCACGTGGTTAGAGCGACAGTATCTCTCTCTGTTACAAGATACAGTTGAAGAGATCACAAACAACAAGCTTGAAATTCATTTCATCGAGGAATCTCAAGCACACAAGTATGCTCCAGCGGATGGATCGTCAAATGAGTCCATCGCCGTGACAGAAACAAAAGAACAGCCCGTGCTATTACCTTCAAAAGAGGAAGGGGATCTTGGTCAACTGAATGACAAATACATTTTCGAGACGTTTGTCATCGGATCGGGGAACCGTTTTGCCCACGCCGCATCACTTGCTGTCGCTGAAGCACCTGCACGCGCCTATAACCCGCTCTTCATTTACGGAGGCGTTGGACTTGGTAAAACACATTTGATGCATGCGATTGGTCATTATGTAAAAGGTCAAAAACCGGGGGCTCGCATTGCCTATGTCTCTTCTGAGAAGTTCACAAATGAATTTATCAATTCGATTCGGGATAATAAGACCGGTGAGTTTCGGAACCGTTATCGAAACATTGATGTACTATTGATTGATGATATTCAGTTTTTAGCAGGGAAAGAACAAACCCAAGAAGAGTTTTTCCACACATTCAATGCATTGCACAACGATCAGAAACAAATCGTGATTTCAAGTGATCGACCACCAAAAGAAATCCCGACGCTAGAGGATCGACTTCGTTCACGCTTTGAATGGGGCCTAATCACAGACATCACACCACCGGACCTTGAGACGCGAATTGCGATTCTTCGCAAAAAAGCGACCGCGGAAGGGCTTGATATCTCGAATGAAGTCATGCTGTATATCGCGAATCAAATCGATACGAACATTCGGGAACTAGAAGGGGCACTGACACGAGTCGTCGCTTATGCAAAACTTGTCGGACGACCAATCGACCCGGACGTGGCAGCCGAAGCGCTTCATAATATCATGCCTGTCCAGGAAGCGAAGAAAATTGTCATTCGCGATATTCAAGAAGTTGTCGGTCAACACTTCAACATTCAAGTAGAAGAATTGAACTCGAAAAAGCGAACCAAGACGTTGGCATTCCCACGTCAAATCGCAATGTATCTCTCGCGGGAGATGACGGAGAGCTCTTTACCAAAAATCGGGGAAGAGTTCGGAGGGCGTGATCACACGACTGTGATTCATGCACATGAAAAAATTAGCACCCTTCTAAAGAACGATGTGGAAATGCAAGAGACGATTCAAACGTTGAAGAAGGCACTTTCTAACTAATGAAGAATTCTCTGTGGATATCCTGTGGATAAACCACCTTAGTTATCCACAAGTTATTCACAGGCGAAATGGCTTAACACGTATGGATTAGGGGACTTATCCCCAGTATCCACAGCCCTTATTACTATTATGACTTAATTAATACTATTATATTATTAGGAAATGGACTCATTTCACCTTAGGAGGAATTATCCACATGCATTTAACGATTCAACGAGATGTATTCATGCAAGCCGTACAAGACGTATCAAAAGCTGTGGCTTCACGAACGACCATTCCAATTTTGACAGGCTTGAAACTTGAGGCACATGCGGATGGCTTAACACTGACAGGAAGTGATACCGAGATTTCGATTGAACGCTTGATTCCAATCGAAGAGGGTGGAATTGAACTCATTCAAATTCAACGTGCTGGAAGCGTCGTGTTGAACGCACGCTTCTTAGGAGAAATTGTGAAGAAGTTACCGACGAACGAGGTCACACTCGAAGTTTCACCGAACTTCATGACGCGCATTGAGTCTGGTCAGGCAGAGTTCCATTTAAACGGTCTCGACCCGGATGAATATCCACGCCTACCTGAACTTGCGAGTGATCGTCGCTTCTATTTGCCGGCTGATCTATTGAAGACCATCATCCGTCAGACGAGCTTCGCTGTTTCTTCACAGGAGACACGTCCCGTATTGACAGGGGTTAACTTCTCAGCAGAGAAGGGCTTCCTTACATGTGTCGCAACCGATAGCCACCGTCTGGCGCTTCGTCGTGCGCGATTTGAGACAGATAACGATTTGACGTTCCAAAATGTCGTCGTTCCTGGTCGCTCACTCAACGAATTGGCAAAATTACTCGACCGTGAAGAGTTGCCGATTGAAATCGTCTTAACGGACCAACAAATTTTATTCCGTATGAAAAACATCTCATTCTTCTCTCGTTTGTTAGACGGTGCCTATCCAGATACGTCACGTCTCATTCCGGAAGAATATCGCACAGCCGTTCGGATGAATGCGAAAGAGTTCTTACAGGCCATTGACCGTGCATCGCTCTTAGCACGTGCCGATCGCAACAACGTCATTAAATTTGTGGCGGAAGATACAACGGCAGTTGAAGTCTCTTCACACTCGCCGGAAGTCGGAAAAGTGTCGGAACGTGTCAGCATCCTGTCGCTTGAAGGAGAAGAACTAAAAATTTCCTTCAACTCGAAATTCGTGATGGACGCGCTCCGCGCACTCGATGCATCTGAAATCGAAATCCAGTTCACGGGTTCGATGCGACCGTTCATTTTACGACCGGTTGAACAAGATAGTGTTCTTCAACTGATTTTGCCAGTCCGCACATCGTAAGCTGCGGATAGGGATGATGAGGTGTCTTGCCTTGTCATCCCTCTTTTTGCCTTATTCGACGATTTTCGATAAACTAATATGTATGGCGATTTTTTCAGATCAGCATGTGAGAAAGGAAGTGACGACATGGAAAAAGTGTCGATTACAACCGAGTATGTAACGCTCGGACAATTTTTAAAATTAGCAGATATCATCTCAAGTGGGGGACAAGCAAAGTTCTTTTTAGAGGATGTCATGATTAAAGTGAACGGTGAGCAGGACCAGCGCCGCGGTCGTAAATTAAGAGATGGAGATACAATCGAAGTCGAAGGCTTCGGGGAATATCAAATCGAGGGAAACTGACGTGCATTTAAAGTCGATCCGATTGCAAAACTATCGCAACTACGAAACCCTCGAGCTAGATTTTTCAGAACAGACGAATGTTCTGATTGGTGAGAACGCCCAAGGAAAAACGAATCTTCTCGAATCGATTTACGTACTTGCGCTCGCAAAATCGCATCGGACGACACAAGACCGTGAGTTAATCGGTTGGGAAGCCGATGCTGCGAGTATCGAAGGACGGATTCATAAACGGACGGGCGAATCGGTGCAGAGTCTCTCTTTTTCTCCTAAAGGCAAGAAAGCAAAGCTCAATCATTTGGAACAACGTCGTCTCAGTGACTATGTCGGCGCATTTAACGTCGTCTTGTTCGCCCCAGAAGACTTAGCCATCGTGAAAGGCAGTCCGCAAGGGAGACGGCGATTTTTAGATATGGAAATCGGTCAGGTCAGTCCGGTGTACTTACACGAGCTCAATCAATACTTGAAGACGTTGAAACAACGGAACGCCTTGTTGAAGCAGTTATCCACAAAAGGTGGCGACGAAACGTTACTTGAAGTCTTGACGGATCAATTGATTGAACTTGCCGTAAAAATTGTGATGAGACGCTATCACTTCATCGACCAGCTCGAAAAATGGGCCAATCCCATCCATTCCGGAATCACAAGAGAACTCGAAACACTGACGATTCAATACGTTTCCGACACGTTCCAAAAAGAACGCTTCTCAAAAGAACAGATGTTTGAAACGTATCGTCAAAAGTTTGATAAAATAAGAGAGAACGAACGACGAAGAGGTGTGACCTTATTTGGTCCGCATCGTGACGATTTTGAATTGTATGTCAACAATCGAAACGTTCAAACGTTCGGTTCACAAGGTCAGCAACGAACGGCGGCCTTGTCATTGAAGCTAGCTGAGATTGAATTGATTCATGAAGAAGTAGGCGAATATCCTCTGTTGTTATTAGACGATGTGTTATCTGAGCTTGACGATCATCGCCAAACCCATCTCCTCGATACGATGGGACGGAAAGTACAAACGATTTTGACTACAACAAACATTGACGGGATTGCACATGAGACCATTCAACAAGCTAAAGTGTTTCACGTGAAACAAGGTGAGGTTGAAACGGAGTCCGTGTAATCGTGGCAAGAAGGAACACCAAATCATGTATAGTAGGTGAAAATAACCGATGAGTAATGAAAATGAAAAAGAATTGCAAGCGTACGGCGCCGATCAGATTCAAGTCCTTGAAGGCTTAGAGGCTGTCCGTAAACGTCCAGGGATGTATATCGGTTCCACAAGCTCTCGCGGTCTCCACCATTTGGTATGGGAGATTGTCGATAACTCAATCGATGAGGCGCTCGCTGGTTATTGTGACACGATCACAGTGACGGTCGAGCCTGGGAACTCAATCGTTGTTGAAGACAACGGACGTGGGATTCCGGTCGATGTTCAAAAGAAAACGGGGCGACCTGCCGTTGAAGTTATTTTCACGGTGTTGCACGCAGGTGGTAAGTTCGGCGGTGGCGGATACAAAGTATCAGGTGGTCTTCACGGTGTCGGGGCGTCGGTTGTTAACGCCTTATCGACGAAACTTGAAGTGTTCGTTCGTCGCGATGGAAACGTATATTACCAATCGTTCAAACGTGGTGTTCCACAGGGTGAACTCGAAATCGTCGGGACGACCGACACGACAGGGACGACGGTCCGCTTCTTCCCAGACGGGGACATCTTCCAAGAAACACTCGAATATGACTTTGATCTGTTAGCGACACGCTTACGTGAGCTCGCCTTCTTGAACAAAGGGTTACGAATCGTGGCTAAAGATGATCGTAGTGACGAGACGATTGAGCGGAACTATCACTATGAGGGCGGAATCAAGTCTTATGTCGAGCACTTGAACCGCTCAAAAGCGTCGATTCATGAGGAGCCTGTGTACGTACACGGGACGAAAGACGGAATCGAAGTCGAGATCGCGCTTCAATACAACGAAGGTTTCGCAAGTAACATTTATTCATTCACGAACAACATTCCGACGCATGAAGGTGGGACGCACGAGACTGGATTTAAGACGGCGCTCACCCGTGCCATTAATGATTATGCGAAGCGATTCGGATTGATGAAGGAAGCCGATGGTAGCCTCTCAGGGGATGATGTCCGTGAAGGATTGACGGCGATTGTTTCGGTCAAGCACCCTTCTCCTCAGTTTGAAGGGCAGACGAAGACAAAACTCGGGAATGCCGATGCGCGTACGGCAACGGATACATTGTTCAGCGACACGTTCGAACAATTCCTACTCGAGAACCCGTCGGTCGGTCGCCTCATTGTCGACAAAGGCTTGATGGCGGCACGTGCGCGTCTTGCTGCGAAACGTGCACGCGAGATGACACGTCGGAAAGGGATTCTCGAAGTCAGTTCATTGCCAGGGAAATTGGCAGACTGTTCGTCAAAAGATGCATCGAAATCTGAACTATACATCGTTGAGGGTGACTCAGCGGGAGGTTCTGCGAAATCTGGACGTGATCGTCACTTCCAAGCCATCCTTCCGATTCGAGGGAAAATCATCAACGTTGAGAAAGCACGTCTTGATAAGATTTTGGCCAACCAAGAAGTCCGGACCATCATCACGGCTCTCGGAACAGGGATTGCCGATGAGTTTGACTTATCGAAAGCGCGCTATCATAAACTCATCATCATGACCGATGCCGATGTCGATGGTGCGCACATTCGGACGTTATTGTTGACGTTCTTCTATCGTTACATGCGCCCACTCGTTGAAAGTGGATATGTTTATATCGCGCAACCACCACTCTATGGTGTGAAGCACGGTAAAGAAACCATCTACGTTCAAAACGACCGTGAGTTGCAGGCAGCGATTGCACAACTTCCTGAAAATGCACGTTATAGCGTTCAACGTTACAAGGGTCTCGGAGAGATGGATCCTGAACAGTTATGGAATACGACGATGAACCCGGAAACACGTTCGATGCTTCGTGTCGACCTGCAAGATGCAATCGAAGCGGATGAAATCTTCGAAACGCTCATGGGTGACAACGTCGAACCACGCCGTGACTTTATTCAATCTCACGCCCATTACGTGAAGAACCTCGATATTTAATAAGAAGGGTAGGCAATAACGAATGGCAGAACAAGAAAATATCAAGGATATAAATATTAGCCAGGAGATGCGAACGTCGTTCATGGACTACGCGATGAGCGTCATCGTATCACGTGCCCTTCCGGACGTGCGAGATGGATTAAAGCCGGTTCACCGTCGTATTTTATATGCGATGAACGAACTAGGTATTCGCGCGGACAAGCCACATAAGAAGTCGGCGCGTGTCGTCGGGGACGTCATCGGTAAGTACCACCCACACGGTGACTCAGCCGTTTATGAGACGATGGTCCGCATGGCTCAGGACTTCAGTTATCGCTACGAATTAGTCGACGGTCACGGGAACTTCGGTTCAGTCGATGGCGACTCGGCCGCTGCGATGCGTTATACCGAGGCACGTATGTCTAAAATTGCGATGGAACTCGTACGAGACATCGGAAAAAACACGATTGATTATCAACCAAACTTCGATGGTGAAGAAAAAGAACCAGTCGTACTTCCGGCACGTTTCCCGAACTTCCTTGTGAACGGGACGAGCGGGATTGCCGTTGGTATGGCGACGAACGTTCCGCCTCATAACTTGAACGAGGTCATCGACGGTGTACTGGCGCTTTCTCACAACCCGGACATCACGATTGCAGAATTGATGCAACATATCCCAGGTCCTGATTTCCCGACTGCGGGAGAGATTTTGGGACGTAGTGGGATTCGTCGTGCATACGAAACTGGACGTGGATCGATTACGATGCGTGCGAAAGCTGAAATCGAGGTCTTGAAAAATGGCCGTGAACGGATCCTCGTGCACGAGATTCCTTACCAAGTCAACAAAGCGCGTCTCGTTGAAAAGATTGCCGATTTGGTTCGCGACAAGAAAATCGAGGGAATCACGGACTTACGCGATGAATCAGACCGTAACGGGATGCGCATCGTGATTGAAGTTCGCCGCGACGCGAATGCGAGTGTCATCTTGAATAACTTGTACAAGCAAACACCGATGCAAACGACGTTCGGTGTTAACATGCTCGCGCTTGTAGGCGGTCGTCCAAAAACGTTGAACATCAAACAAGCAATCTATTACTACATCGAACACCAAAAAGAGGTCGTGCGTCGTCGGACGCAATTCGATTTAGACAAAGCGGAAGCACGTGCCCACATTTTAGAAGGTCTTCGTGTTGCCTTGGATCACTTGGATGAAGTCATCGCCATCATCCGTAGCACACGCACAGGTGACGAGGCTCGTGAAAAGTTGATTGCCCGCTTTGGACTTTCGACTGAACAGACGCAAGCAATCTTAGATATGCGTCTCCAACGCTTGACTGGTTTGGAACGTGAGAAGATTGAAGGCGAATATCGTGAAGTGAAAGCGCTAATCGAAGAACTTCGTGCGATTCTCGGAGACGAAGAATTGCTACTCGATATCATTCGTAACGAGTTAATCGAAATCAAAGAGCGATATGGTGATGCTCGTCGTACGGTGATTCGTACGGATATCGTTGAACTCGAGGACGAAGATTTGATCCCAGTTCGCGACATGATGATTACGCTCACGAGCGAAGGATATATCAAGTCGATCCCATCGGATTCATATCGGACACAGCGCCGTGGTGGACGTGGGAAACAAGGTATGGGAACGAACGATGAAGACTTTGTGCTTCGTCTGCTCTCCGCGTCGACACACGATACCATCCTGTTCTTCACCAACTTCGGACGCGTCTTCCGTCTCAAAGGATACGAAATTCCTGAGATGAGCCGTACCGCGAAAGGGATGCCGATCATTAACTTGCTGCAAATCGACAAAGGTGAAAAAGTCGAAACGATGATTCCTGTCGATTTCAATAGTTACTTGGCTAACCAAACGGTAGCGGAAGAGACACAGGATGAGTCTGAAGAAGTAGCAGACGAGCAGTTGTCTCTCGTCTTCATCACGAAAGAAGGATTGATTAAGCGTTCGCCACTTTCGGCATACGCCCGAATCAACAAAAACGGTCTACGTGCCATCAGTTTGAATGAGACAGATGAACTCGTTACGGTCCGTTTAGCGAAGAGCGACGATGAAATGTTGATCGTCACACGCCAAGGTATGTCGATTCGCTTCCCACTCGAAGGAGAAGTTCGTTCGATGGGACGTACGGCACGAGGCGTTCGCGCGATTCGATTGAAGAAGGAAGACGATTTGGTCGTCTCGATGGAAATCGTTCGCACCACGCAAGACGTCTTGATTATCACTGAAAAAGGATACGGAAAACGTACGGCCATGGAACAGTTCCGCACACAAGGTCGTGGCGGTTCCGGTATCATCGGAATTAAGACAGATCGTGGAACAGTCGTCGGGATGCGTGTCGTTGATGAAGACGATGACATCATGCTGATGACCGAACTCGGTGTTGCGATTCGGATTGATTCACAAACGATCTCTCAAATGGGTCGAAGTACTCGCGGTGTGAAAGTGATGAACATCGAAGAGGGCGATCGTTTAGCGACTATCGCAAAGTTGAAAAAAGATGAATTAGAAGAGGAATCAGCAGTCGATTTGGAGAATGGGTTTGAGGATGAAGCACCTGAAACCGATGAATCGTCTGATGTGAATGAGTAAGACGAGAGGTCGAACGGTGTTTCCGTTCGATCTTTTCATATATTAGGAGGGATTCGCGTGCGTTTGAACTTATCCACTGTACATGTTGGGATGACGCTATTGTCACCCGTTTCTTCTTTAGAAGCCGGAATCCACTTAACCAATGAACATTTACGTTTGCTCCGTTTCTTAAAAATCGAAGATATCGATGTCGCACCTGTTGAACAGAAGCTCTTCACGTCTAAAGAAGAACAGCGCCTCTGTAATCAGGTCCTTCAATATGAGAAGCATTATAATCAGTGGGAAGAACGGATCGCACCTAACCCATATGAAGGTCTAGAATTCATTCATCAACTATTTCGTCAGGAAGTTCCGCTTACAGCGATCGTTCATTTCTTTACGCATCAGCCGTTGCGGAAAAATCATGTCATTTACCATTCCGTCTATCGAGCGCTCGTCGCCCGTGCCTTATCGAAATATCGAGGGGACGAACATCAACTCCAATTTGATTACGGGATTGCTTCTTATTTTGCAGATGCGAGCTACGCTAAAATTCGGAAATGGTCTCATATGCGTTATTTCACAAAAATGGAACGGGAGCTATTGTATCAACACCCACTCGTTTCGGCATCGATGCTCCCGAGTACTCAAACGTTACGAGGAAGAGTGTATCAATTGATTACCGAGCATCATGAGCGATTGGATGGATCCGGGTTTCCAAAACGTCTGACGGAACGCGAGTTGAATCCAGCCTCTCCTCTATTTATTGTCGCCGATCGCTTCTGTCAGTTAACAGCACCCCGAACGTTCCGAAAGCCGCTCTCTCCAGAGGAAGCATATTTCTATATGTGGCAGAACAAAGCCTATGATGGAGAAGCTTTGTCGCTTCTTGCGACATTACTTGGATTTTATGAAATCGGTCGCCCTGTTTTATTGAGCAGTGGAGTACGAGGAACGATATATGCCTATACGAATCGTGTCGAACAACCGATTGTGCTTGAAGCGACAGGGGAGAAAGAATATGATTTATCGCGATTAACCGATGTGAGCATTGTTGCATTTCAATAAGAAGAAACTAGCGATTCCATTCAACAAAATGAAATGGAATCGTCTTTATTTATTCTTTTTTAAAAACTTTCTTTTTATAGTTGACGGATATAATTACAGGTGCTATTATAAATGAGTCGCTAAGAGCGGCAGACGAACTTTGAAAACTGAACGATGAGGCAAAAAAAGTTTTACCATTTTTGAATGAAGCGCAAGCTTCGTCAATTTAAGAGCTATATCAAATTCTTTGGAGAGTTTGATCCTGGCTCAGGACGAACGCTGGCG